>JBESZM010000001.1:0-19724 GCA_041254175.1 Flavobacteriaceae bacterium
GCCCAAATTGATGATGTGTCCTGTTTTTCTGGAAATCATGGAGGGCAAAACGGCCTTGGTCACATACATCAACCCTTTGACATTGCTGTCGATCATGGCATCCCAATCGTTCAAATCAGCTTTGTGGACGGGGTTGAGGCCGTGGGCATTTCCCGCATTGTTGATCAAAATATCAATGGATGAAAAGGCTTCCGGCAGGGAATTGATCTTTTCAAAAACTTTTTTTCTATCCCCTACATCGAAAACCAAAAGATGCGAGGGGGTATCGAGTTGCGCCTGGAGTTTTTTTAAACGATTTTCTCTTCGGCCACACAAGATCAAGCGGGCCCCCTCGGCGGCCAATGCTTCTGCTGCTGCCCAGCCAATTCCACTGCTGGCTCCCGTAATCATGATGTTTTTTTCTTTCATGGTTTTTTTGTTTTTTGGATGGTCTCACAACAGCGATGAGCAGTCATTTTTTTCAACCGACAAAATCCGAAAGCCAGACCCTGAGGCTCTTGCTCAACTGTTTTATGTTAAGACCTCTCTACAGGGATTGCATATTATCCTTTTTCTCTTTTGTTTCTTTTTTAAATTCTCTTAAATTAGGATTTCTAAAATAGGGACTATTCCGGATTGAAAAAACCCCGCGAGCCCCCTATTTTTAACCAATTATTAACAAGCTAACAAAAAAATATTTTTGAATTTTGCACCCCAACAAAATGTTTTAATAGATACTTTACTATGGAAGAAACAATGAATAAGGCTGTTGACATTAAAGCAATCAATGAAAAGATTGAAAAAGAAAGTGCCTTTGTTGATTTATTGACCCTCGAAATCAATAAGGTGATCATAGGACAAAAAGAAATGGTTGAGCGTTTACTCATCGGTCTATTGGGTCGCGGTCATATCCTTCTAGAAGGGGTTCCCGGATTGGCCAAAACCCTTGCCATCAACACCCTCAGTCAAGCGGTAAAAGGTCAATTCAGTCGGATTCAGTTTACTCCCGATTTACTTCCTGCCGATGTTATCGGGACAATGATCTACAATGTAAAAGAGAATGATTTTACGATCAAAAAAGGACCTGTATTTGCCAACTTTGTCTTGGCAGATGAGATCAACCGGGCCCCTGCCAAGGTTCAGTCGGCACTGCTCGAAGCCATGCAGGAAAAGCAGGTAACCATTGGGGATACCACCTTCAAACTTCCTGCTCCATTTTTGGTCATGGCCACTCAAAACCCCGTAGAACAGGAGGGAACCTATCCTTTGCCCGAAGCTCAGGTGGATCGTTTTATGCTCAAGACCATCATCGATTATCCCAAGTTGGAGGAGGAGCAAGTGATCGTTCGTTCCAACCTCAACAACATCAAAGAAAAAGTCAAAGCAGTAGTAACTACCAAACAGATCGAGACGGCCCAAGCGACGGTCAGGGAAATTTATATGGATGAAAAAATTGAAAAGTACATCCTCGATTTAGTTTTTGCCACCCGATATCCGGAGCGTTACAATTTGGCTTCCATCAAACCTTTAATCAGTTTTGGAGCTTCTCCCCGTGGAAGTATTAATTTGGCCACTGCTGCCAAATGTCATGCCTTTTTAAAACATAGGGGTTATGTCATTCCTGAAGATGTTCGTGCTGTCATATACGATGTTTTGAGACACCGTATCGGATTGACTTATGAAGCCGAAGCAGAAAATGTGACTACTGAAGATTTGATCAGCCAAATCATCAATGAGGTAGAGGTCCCATAGGACTGCGGTCTTTTTTTACTTCAAACTCTAGCACCCATGGACACTAAGGAGCTCTTAAAAAAAGTTCGTAAGATTGAAATCAAAACCCGTCGCCTGAGCGATAATATCTTTGGAGGGGAATACCACAGTACCTTCAAAGGAAGGGGGATGACTTTCAGTGAGGTACGTCAATATCAGTATGGGGATGATGTGAGAAGCATCGACTGGAATGTGACTGCCCGTTACAACGAACCCTTTGTTAAAGTTTTTGAAGAAGAAAGAGAGTTGACCCTTATGTTGATGATCGATATCAGTGGTTCGGAGTTGTTTGGTACCCAAGGTCAATTCAAAAGAGAAGAACTTACTGAAATTGCTGCGACTTTGTCTTTTTCGGCCATGCAAAACAACGATAAAGTAGGAATGATTCTTTTTTCAGACCAAGTAGAACTGTTTATTCCTCCCAAAAAAGGGCGCTCGCATGTTTTGCGGATCATTCGAGAACTACTGGAGTACCAACCTCAAAGTCAAAAAACCAGCATCAGCAATGCTTTAGAATTTTTGTCGGGAGTAATGAAAAAGAAAGCCATCGTTTTTATGATGTCGGATTTTATGGACAGTGGTTATGAAAAGACCCTGAGAATTGTAGCCAAAAAACACGATTTAACGGGGATTAGAATCTACGATCGATACGAAGAAAATATGCCCAATATCGGTTTGGTTCCCATGTTGGACAATGAAACCGGGCAGATGGCTTGGGTCAATACCCAATCGGCCAGTGTAAGAAAAGCCTATGCAAATCAATATCGTTCCATGGTGGGCGAATTTGAAAATCTTTTTCATAAAAATGGCGCAGGAACTTTGCACAGTAGGTTGGACGAGAGCTATGTCAAAAAGTTGTTGAACTACTTTAAATCCAGAGGCTAAATGACCAGAAATACATTGCTTTTATGGGTCGGTCTCTTTTCCACTGCTTCACTCTTTGCCCAAACGGGCTACAACTTACAAGTGGCAGTAGACACAACCAAAATGCGGATTGGAGAGCAGATAGAATATACCCTTCAGGTCAAGGCCGACTCTACCGCACTGATTACTTTTTCAGAACAACCATTTTTTGCACCTTTTGAAGTAATAGATGAAAGTCCTATCGACACTATCAGAGCCCAAAGTCATTATCTTTTTACCAAAAAATACGCCCTGATACAGTTTGACTCCGGGGCCTACTGGTTGCCTCCACAAAAGGTTATGGTCAATGGTTTTTCCAAAATATCAGATTCCCTTCTGATTCAGGTGGCAACCGTTCCTGTGGATACCCTCAAACAAAAACTTTTTGACATCAAACCAGTTGCGGTGGTAGAGCAAAACTTTGATGCCCTTACCCGGAGTGTCATTTACGGGGTGTTGTCAGTACTGTTATTGGTGGGATTGATTTACGCTTTTTTCTTTGCCAAAAAAAGAAGAGAAGAACGCAAGAAAAAATTGCCTCCTTTCGAGCGTGCCATTGAGGAACTCAAAGCCTTGCAAACTGTTTCGCCCTCCTTACAGGAGGAATACAAACAGTATTATTCGAGACTCACTGATGTGGTGAGGCGCTATCTGGAGGAAGAGGCCAAAATCTCAGCCCTAGAGAGTACCACCAATGAGTTGTTGCTAAAATTAGAAGCCTTAAAACAATCGGGGCAGTTGGAGTTGGAAAGGCAAACAATCAAGAATCTCAAAACGGTTTTACAGACTGCTGACTTGGTCAAGTTTGCACGATCTACCCCAGAGTTTGGCACTACCTCCAAAGACAGGGAATTGGTGGAAGGTGTAGTGATAGAAACCAAAGAAGCCCTACCAGAACCCACTCCCGAGGAGATCAGAGAAAGAGAGGAATACCGCCTTTTATTGGCCAAAAAAAGAAGAAAAAAACAACTGCAGTGGAGTTTGGCCTCCTTTGGGGTTTTGGTGATATTAAGTTTGGGTGCAGCCATATCAATTTATGGTTATTATCCGGTAAGAGACACGCTGATGGGTTACCCTACCATTAAATTAAAAAACAAGGAGTGGATCACCAGTCAATACGGAACTCCTCCCGTAAAAATTTCCACACCCGAAGTTTTGAGAAGGGTAAAAACAGAAAAAGGAGGTGCTTTGCGTTTTTCCTCCGGTGACTATGACGCCTCTTTCTTCATCGATTTGGTATTTACGCAAAAACCACCTAAACAAGAAGGTGAAGAGGTTCCCTCAAAAGAAGACAAGGAGGCCCAACAAAAAGAAAAAGTTCAGGAATTGATCAATGAAATCATCAACGATTTTCAATCCAGAGGGGCGGTCAATATTCTGATCAAAGACGAGGCAATCACTACCTTATCGGGCCTGCCAGCACTTAAAATTTTTGGCACCCTTGATTATCCAAAAAAAGGAAAAAATAAAAGAGTTCGTTGTAACTATACCACTCATGTGTTTGATTTTGAACAGGGGGGGATCAACATGACCTTGCTTTACGAAAAGGATGACCGCTATGGTGAAGACATAGAGAAAAGGGTCATGGACAGTTTTGAATTGATAAAAGAATTATAAGCGATGTTTGAAGGCATTTATTTTGCGAATCCCGATTACCTTTGGTTGCTTACTATGATTCCTTTGGTAGTGGGATGGCATGTCTTTACCCGAAAAAAGTCACAAGCAGTTTTAAAAATTTCTTCCCTAGAGGGCTTTCGATCCAAGTCCAGTTTTTTGTCCCGATTGCAACCGCTGTTGTTCGTTTTGAGAATTTTGTCCCTTGTGCTGATTGTTATGGCTTTGGCCCGTCCCCAAACCATGGATGTCTCTACCCGAACCAAGACCAACAAAGGGATTGACATCGTAATGGCCATTGATATTTCCTCGAGTATGTTGGCTCAGGATTTAAAGCCCAATCGTTTGACTGCTCTCAAAAGGGTAGCAGCATCTTTTGTTGATGACCGGGTGAGCGACCGTATAGGATTGGTGATTTACGCGGGGGAAAGTTATACTAAAACCCCCATTACCAGTGACCGTGCCATCGTCAAAAATGCACTGAGTAAAATTCAGTTTGAGGGCTTGATCGATGACGGAACCGCCATAGGAATGGGACTGGCCACTGCAGTCAACCGACTTAAAGACAGCCGTGCCAAAAGTAAGGTCATCATTTTATTGACCGATGGGGTGAATAACTCCGGCTTTATCGATCCAAAAATCGCCAGTGAATTGGCCGTAGAATACGAAATAAAAACTTATACTATAGGTTTGGGAAGTAACGGAACCGCAAGAGCACCCGTGGGACTGTTACCCAATGGGAAATTTCAATACGGAATGACCAAAGTAGAAATTGATGAGGAATTGCTGAAGAACATTGCTAAAAATACCGGAGGATTGTATTTCCGTGCAACGGATAACAAAAAACTGGAGGAGATTTATGATGAAATCAACAAACTGGAAAAAACCGAAATTGAGGAATTCAAGTATTATAATTATGACGAAAAATTCAGGCCTTTGATATTGTTGGCACTGACTTTGCTGTTTATAGAATGGTTGATGAGAAACACCCTTTTTAGAAGTTTTATTTGATATGTATCAACTGGACGCACCTTTTTACTTTTATGGTTTGGGCATATTACCCTTGCTCTGGGTAGCCTATTTTTTGGTGATGGGTTGGAAACGTCGTGCTCAAAACCGATTTGCGAATTCGGTCTTGATGGAAAAGTTAAGTCCCCACCGTTCAAAGTTCAAACCTGCTTTGAAATTATTAATGCTTTCACTTGGAATTTCTTTTTTGATCCTGGGTCTGGTGAATCCCAAAATTGGAACCCAACTGGAGACTGTAAAAAGGGAGGGAGTAGACATTGTTTTTGCCATCGATGTATCCAAAAGTATGCTGGCCGAAGACATTGCCCCCAACCGATTGGAAAAATCCAAACGATTAGTATCTGCCATCATCAATCAACTGGCCAGTGACAGAATTGGTATCATTGCCTATGCCGCCCAAGCCATTCCACAGTTGCCCATTACCACCGATTATGGAGCTGCCAAAATGTTTTTGCAAGCCCTCAACACCAATATGCTTTCATCGCAAGGAACAGCGCTGGATGCTGCCTTGGACCTCTCTGGAACTTATTTCGACGATGAGGATCAAACCAACAGGGTGGTCTTTTTGATTTCAGACGGAGAAGATCATTCCGAAGAAGGGGCCTCTGCCGCCCAAAGAGCTGCGAATATGGGGATCCGAATTTTTACTTTTGGTGTAGGTACCGACGAAGGGGCTCCCATTCCCATCAAACGCAATGGGGTGGTAGAGTCCTACAAGAAAGACATGAAAGGGGAGACCGTGATCACCAAAAGAAATCCTGTAATACTCCAAGAGATAGCCGAAGCAGCGGATGGGGAATATGTGGATGGAAACGATACCCAAGCAGTGGTGGATTTTGTGGCAGAAACTTTAAAAAATATGGATAAAAAGGAATTTGAGGCCAAAAAATTTGTGAGTTACAAAGACCAGTTTCAAGCTTTTCTTTTTGCAGGATTCCTATTAATTTTGTTGGAGATGTTTCTTTTTGAAACCAAAACCAAATGGGTACAACGTCTAAATTTGTTCAACGAAAAATGATGCAAAAGCCAATGTTTTTTTGGGGACTTCTTTTTTTTGGGATGTCATTGACAGCCCAGCAAGGGGAAGTGATCAATCATATTTATGATGGAAATGAACAAGCTTCGGCCGAGGTTTTTGATGAGGCAGAAATATCTTACCGCAGGGCACTCTCCAAAGCCCCAGAAAAACCGGAGGCCCTCTACAACCTTGGAAACACCCACTTTCAAGAACAGGATTTTGACGAAGCCAAACAACGCTATTTTCAAACCCAAAAATTTGCAGAAAACAAATCCAGCAAACACCACGCTTTTCACAATCTTGGGAATGTGTTCATGAAACAAAAAGATTATGCCAAAGCGGTGGAGGCTTATAAAAATGCCCTTCGAAACAATCCCGAAGACGAAGAGACCCGATACAATTACGCTTTGGCAAAAGAGTTGTTGGATAAAGAACAAGAGCAACAACAAAACCAAGATCAAAACGACCAGCAGGATCAAAACGATCAGAAGGATCAAAAGGACCAGGACAACAAAGACGATAACAAAGAAGGCGATAAAGACAAAGATTCTGGAAAGGAAGATGAGGACAAGGAGGGGGATGAAGGAGAGGACAAAGAGGATAAAAAAGATCAGGGAGATCAAGAAAAAGATCAACAACCCGAGCAGGGTGATTCTGAAAAAGAGCAACCCTCAAAACCCCAACAAACTGAACTTTCTCCTGAGCAGGTAAAAAGTTTGTTGGAAGCCATGAGCAATCAAGAGAAAAAAGTACAAGACAAAGTCAATGCCGAAAAGGTTCAGGGAACTCCCGTAAGAGGGCAGAAAGATTGGTAAAGTTTTTATTGATGAGAAATGTTTTTGTTAGCGTTTTAGTGATGATGATGGTTACCGTTCAGGTGATGGCTCAAGGGGTGAGTTTTGAGGCGAAAGTCAGTAAAAGAAGCTTGGGTTTGAATGAGCGGCTGCGCGTGGATTTTGTCATGAACGAAAACGGGGATGATTTTACTCCTCCGAGTTTTAGTGGGTTCAGAGTCGTTGGTGGACCCAATCAGTCCATCAGCAATTCATGGGTCAATGGAAAAAGAAGTTTCTCCAAGACCTATACCTATTTTTTGACCCCCACCCAAAAAGGAGCTTTAACCATTTCCCAAGCTACCATTGATATTGATGGAGAAATCTATAAAACAACTCCGGTAAAAATAACTGTTACCGAGGCTGTTGAGGTTCCCAGAGACCCTAATAGCCCGGAGTACTTGATTGATGACAACCTCCATTTGGTAGCCGAAATTTCCAATACCCGGCCCTACCTCAATGAGGCCATCACTGTGGTCTACAAATTGTATTTTAGAAGCCCATTGCGAATCTCAGACGGAAGAGCAGTGGAGAACCCTCAGTATGCAGATTTTTGGAGTCACAACATAGACATCCCCCAGCTCAAGGTAGAAAATGCTACCTACAAAGGGGAACCCTATAATGTAGTGGTTTGGAAGAAAAGTGTCCTGTATCCACAAAAAACCGGAAAGCTTACCTTGGAGCCGCTCAGTTTGAGTTTGGTCATCGATTTGCCTTCGAATCGCAGGGACTTTTTTGGCAACCGTATTCTACAGCAGTCCTCCAGAAAGATTACGGCTGGCAGAAGAACCATCGATGTCAAACCACTACCAGAAAAAGACAAACCAGCGAATTTCATGGGAGCCGTTGGACAATTCAATTTTGATGCACTGATCAATAAAAATGCACTAAAAGCTACGGAGTCCTTTGAAATCAAACTCAAGGTGACCGGTAATGGGAACCTAAAGTTGTTTAACTTACCCAAATTAGTATTGCCCAATACATTAGAAGTTTTCGAGCCGGAACACGGTGAAAACGTAAAAACTACCCTATCGGGAATGCAGGGTAACATTCAAGACAATTATACTGTCGTTCCACGTTTTCAGGGAAAATATCCGATACCACCGGTGTCTTTTTCCTATTTTGATCCCAAAAAAGAAAAGTATTTCACTTTGCGGTCCAGCGAACACATAGTAGATGTTTATGGAGGTCCTGTGGCCAACAATTCAAGTGACAATACTTCAAATATCGGAGCAAAGCAACTATTGGTCAATACAGATGAGTCATTCCGATTCATCAAATTGAACCCCAGTCTGGAGCCCATTGTCAAAAAGGAATTTTGGAACAGTAAGCTTTTTTATGCCTTGTTGATTTCCCCCATATTGTTGTTGATTGCTTTTGTGCTTTTGATGCAGCGCAATCAAAGAATTTCTAACGATGTGGAAGGATCTCGACTTCGCGTGGCCAATCGTTTGTCCAAAAAATATTTGGGTGAAGCCAAAAAGAATTTAAAAAACAAAACGCTTTTCTACGATGCACTCGAAAGGGCGTTATATAACTATTTGAAGGCGATGTTAAAAATCAAAGCGGATGATTTTAGCAAGGAAAAAATAACGGAGATCTTGGCCGACAAGAAATTGGCAGGAGCGGAAATTCAGTCCTTTATTGCCCTGTTGGAAAACTGTGAAGTGGCCCGATACTCTCCTGCTACGGATGCCAAGATGCAACAGGATTTTGACCAAGCTCTTTCTGTAATTTCTAATATTGATAAAAAATTATGAGAAAGCTTTTGATACTCCTTTCCGGATCATTTCTCTATTGCTCATTGGCTTTGGGTCAGGAAACAGAAACCACTTTTGAAAATGCTAATTCAGCCTATAATGCCGGACAGTTTGAAAATGCGGTGATGCTTTATAAAGAGATTTTGGAGAGCGGCCAGCACAGTGCCGAACTCTATTTTAATTTGGCCAATTCCTATTATCGTTTGAACCAAGTAGGGGAGAGTATATTTTATTTTGAAAAGGCAAAACAACTACAGCCAACCGATGAAGACATCAATGTCAATAGTGCTTTTGCTCAAAACATGGCCATAGACGCCGTTGAGGTATTGCCCAAATCCCAAATCACCCAACTGAGGGAAAAGACCATTGATCTGTTTTCTCAAGACGGATGGGCTTATTTTATTATTCTTTTGGCTTGGTTATTGGTTCTTTTTTGGGGGCTTTACTTGTGGAACAAGGCTCCGGTGATCAAAAGAACTTTCTTTGTGTCCACCCTAGTGCTTGGATTGTTACTGATCGGTTCACTGTTCATTGCTGTGGTCAAATCCTCCAACACTGCCGACACTACCTATGGTATACTGTTTAATGAAAAAATGGAGGTATGGGCGGAGCCTAATTCTCGCGCAGAGGTTCTATTTTTATTACATGAGGGAACCAAAGTTCAAATGTTGGATCAACTCCAAGAGTGGCAAAAAATTAGAATTGCCAATGGCTCAGAAGGCTGGATCAAAAACGCCAAAGTGAGAAGCCTAAAAGGATTTAAATGAGATCTTCCGGGAGCTCTTTTGACAATTCGCTTCCCCAACTAAAAAGGTATTCCCCCAATTCGGTAATGGGTTCGTAAAGAATAGAACTTTCCATCATTTCAGCATCGATAATTGTGATCCATGTGTTGAGTTTTTCCAAAAAAAACAAAGCCACACTCATCAATATCGCCCATTTTAATAAACCGAAGAACGCACCCAAAAATTTGTTGAACAGTCCTAGTGAGGCCTTACTGATGATTTTGGTCACTGCTTTGGCCAAGACCGATATGCCATAGACAATGATGATAAATACGATAAAATAGGATGCGGTTTGGACGGCCACAGGACTCCAATCAAAGAATTCATCTAATAGATCGGCAATATAACCGGAGAATTTTACCGCCCCCAATAGCCCCAAAAACAAGGCTCCCAAACTGGCTACCTCAACAACAAAACCCTTGTAAAAACCTTTAATAAATCCAAAACCTAAGGCAATGGCCAGTATGATATCGATTGTATTCACTAGTGCGAATGTACTTTTTTTTTGGGAATCTCTCTCCAAGATTAATCCTAAAGCCAGTATCTTTGAAGGTGCGAAAAAATCAAAGCAGAGATAAGAAATTAAAGGACCGTTGGGATCGTTTGCTTATCGTACTCAGTGAGCGTTTTTCTGATGGAGAAGCCCTGGATGTAGAAGGAGTTTTGTACTTAATTGGTCTGCAAGAATTGGGTCAAGTTCATCGAAATATGAAAAAAGACGACAATGTTAACTTGATTCATATTGGAATTTGTACGGTTCTGGAACCCTACGGTTACTATCGATTTGATTTTTTTGATAAAGAAGGCTGGCCCCATTTTGAACTTTTGGAGGAGTTGCCCCCGCTCAAGCCCGGGGAACAGAGTATTTTGATGAAAGAAGCACTGGTGGAGTATTTTTTAAAACGTGAGCTAATTCAATAAATGTTTACTTTTGTCGCATGATTGATAAGATTAATGAAAACCTGACCTTGGTCAATGCTTTTGACACACAGTCCAAAGAAGAGGTTGAAGCTTTTAGGATAAAATACTTGGGTAAAAAAGGCATTTTAAATGACTTTTTTGCGGCCTTTAAAGAGGTGCCTCCAAAGGAGAAGAGAGACTATGGACAGGCACTCAATACCCTCAAAAATGCGGTTGCCGAAAAGGTAAAAACTCTACAAGCCCAAACCATCGATACTGCCTCTCATGGTGATCAAGGTGATTTATCCAGACCGGGTTTTCCCCTAGAGTTGGGTTCCCGACACCCCCTTTCCTTGGTCAAAAACAGAATTGTAGAAATTTTTTCTCAGATTGGTTTCAACATTTCTGAGGGCCCGGAGATTGAGGACGATTGGCACAATTTTACCGCTTTGAATTTACCGGAATATCATCCTGCCAGAGACATGCAGGATACCTTCTTCATTCAAACCGACCCTGATATTTTGCTGCGGACCCATACCTCTTCTGTACAAGTGAGGTATATGGAAAACAATCAGCCTCCCATTCGAACCATTTCTCCGGGAAGGGTTTTTAGGAATGAGGCTATCTCTGCCAGAGCGCATTGTATTTTCCATCAGGTAGAGGGTTTGTATATTGACAAGAATGTCTCTTTTGCCGATCTAAAACAGACCTTGCTTTACTTTACCAAAGCCTTATTTGGAAAGTCAAAAATACGCTTGCGTCCTTCTTATTTTCCGTTCACTGAACCCAGTGCCGAAGTTGATATTTATTGGGGACTGGAGACAGAAACAGATTACCGTATCACTAAAGGAACAGGTTGGCTGGAGATTATGGGATGTGGTATGGTCGACCCCAATGTCCTAAAAAACTGTAATATCGATCCTGAGGAATATTCTGGTTATGCTTTTGGGATGGGTATTGAAAGAATTGCCATGTTGTTGTACCAAATTGGAGATATTCGTCTGTTTTTTGAAAACGACGTTCGTTTTCTTTCCCAATTCCAATCGGGAAATTAATCCAATTTTTTGACCAGTTTTTTAAAGACTTTCTCCGGGTTTTTTCCCAAGTAGAGAATGCTGAAAACAGCATCTATGATTGGAACTCTGGTGGAGTAATTTTGGTTAATCATTTTTGCGCATTGGGTAGCGTAATAACCTTCTGCTACCATCCTCATTTCCATTTGAGCGGCCTTGACTGAATAGCCCTTGCCAATCATACTGCCAAAAGAACGGTTTCGGCTGAAAACAGAATAGCCCGTTACCAAAAGATCTCCCAGATAGGCGGAATTGTTGATGTTGCGTTTCATTTTGTAAACATCTTTGATAAAGCGATTCATTTCCCTGATGGCATTACTCATCAATACACTTTGGAAATTGTCACCATATCCCAGGGCGTTAGCAATCCCTGAGGCAATGGCATAAATATTTTTGAGCATACTGGCATATTCTGTCCCCATGATATCGTTGGAAACCGTGGTTCGGATGTATTGGGTTTTGAGCATAGCGGCCATTGCTCTTGCCAGTTTGTTTTCCACACAGGCGATAGTGAGATAGGACAAACGTTCCATAGCGATTTCTTCAGCATGGGAAGGACCTACGATGACCCCAATTTTATCTAGGGGAACATTGAGCTTTTTGTTTAGATGTTCTCCCACGATTAACATACTTTCTGGAACGACTCCCTTGACAGCAGAAAAAATTATTTTATCATCTAAGGATTGGTTCAATTTCTCCAATTCACTCGATAGAAAGGCTGAGGGAATGGCAAGGATCAATACATCGGCTTCAGACACCACATGATTGATGTCTGAACTGATCTTTAAACGTTTGGTTTTGAGATTGGCAGCACTGAGATAGTTAGGGTTGTGGCGGTGTTTTTTTACAAAATCGACATTGATGGGGTTTCTGATGTACCACCCCACTTTTCTTTTGTTTTCTGAAAGGATTTTGATCAGCGCAGTGCCCCAACTTCCACCACCCAAAACAGCTACTTTGAGTTTGCTTTTTAAAATCAAATGGGAAATGGTAGGCTTTTGTGAGGGGTATTTCATAGGGTGTTTTTTATCCTATGCCAACCAAGTATCCCAGGGGATTCTGCTCAATAGCAACAACAGCCCCAAACCGTAAAATAATGCAATTCGCAGAAATTTTTTCCCGGGGTCGCTTTGGCGTTTGTGAAGGGACCAGCCCATAGTTATAAGGACAATGGCCAATATATTGGTGAAAGGATGTTCCACCAAATAAAGCCGAGCTTGAGCATCTTTCATAACACCACCCATTCCCAGATTAGACCATTGGTCAAACCATGGAGAAACGAAATATAAAATCAGACCAATTAACAGTTGTATATGAGAAAAGATCAATCCAAACAGGGACAGTCTAAGGTCTCTGGATTCGAAATCTTTTCCTTTGATTTTTCCGGCAATGGCGTTGAATATACCGAGAATTAAAACCAGTAAAACCAGATAAGCCCAGTAGGAGTGTACGTTCTTGAGTAGCGAATACATGCTTTAATTTTTTTTGAAAGATACGATATTCTTTGGATCAATAAATGTCCTTAATACAAATAAGAGATTACATCATGGCATTGTAGTAGGAGGGGTCTCCTGTAACCTCCTTGCCGAGCCAATGGGGTCTATGAAAGGTTGTATTTTCAGTAGGTAGTTCAATTTCGGCCAGTATCAAATTATTGTTGGGGCTTAAAAATTCGTCTACCTCAAAATTAAGTTCTTCCTGTGGAATGATGTATCTGATTTTTTCGATCGGTTTTCCTATGGCGAGTCGAAGTAACGCTTTGGCCTCTTCATAGGGAATGGCAGTTTCCCACTCCAATCGAGTGGTTCCCTCAGTGTTGCTTTTGCCTTTAATGGTTAGCCAGCCCTCTTGGTCTTTGATGCGTACTCTCACGGTTCGCTCTGGGTCCTTACTGAGATAGCCCTGAAGAATGTGATGTCGACTGGTGGCTTGGTCCTTAAAGGCAGGGTCAACAACCAAAAACTTTTTTTCAATCTCAGTTTTCATATTTAGAAATTAAGTTCAAATCAACCGTTTTTCTGAAATAAGTATCAACAGGGGTTTCAGTAATTTTTTACCCTTTGAGTCATTGGTTACTGTAATGAATAAATCGACTACAAACCATCTAATAAACAGATGATGACAATCAAAAACTATATGGTTGAAACCCTGAGGGTGTTGACCATTCCTTTTTTAATGATGGGCATGGCTGTCAGGTTCACCAAAAGATCTCCTTTGTCTACATAGCCAGTTTTTTGGGCGATTTCATTGATTTGCTCTACTGTTTTGTCAGTGCTTTCAAAACTGTCGTAGAAAAAGGCTTTGACCCCCCAAATGAGATTGAGTTGGGTTAGAATTCTTTTGTTGGGTGTAAAAACCAAAATATGGGAATTGGGTCGCCATGCCGAAACTTGAAAGGCAGTATAGCCACTATTGGTCAAGGTGCATATGGCTTTGGCCTGAACATCATTGGCAATGTGTACGGCGTGATAACAAATGGACTTGGTAATAAACCTAACGGTTCTGATGTTTGGTGGTTTTTGCGGAACAGAGATCAGATCGGAGTTTTCCACACTGCGAATGATGGAACTCATGGTCTGGATCACCTGTACGGGATATTCTCCAACAGAAGTTTCCCCTGAGAGCATCACAGCGTCTGCTCCATCCATTACCGAATTGGCAACATCGTTTACTTCTGCCCGAGTTGCAGTGAGGCTGTCGATCATACTTTCCATCATCTGGGTTGCAATGATGACGGGAATCCGGGCTTTTTTGGCACGTTTGACCAACTCTTTTTGAACCAAAGGAACCTCTGCCGGGGGAATTTCTACTCCCAGATCACCGCGGGCTACCATCAGACCATCACAATAAGAAATGATTTTGTCTATGTTGTCAATTCCCTCGGGCTTTTCAATTTTAGCAATGATAGGGATTTTATGGTCGGAGTGTTTTTCGATTAATTTTTTCAAATCCAAAATATCCTCACTGTTTCTAACAAAAGACAAGGCAATCCAATCTACCTTTTGTTTGATGGCAAACTCGGCATCGATTACATCTTTTTTGGTCAATGCAGGCAGAGATATTTTGGTGTTGGGAAGGTTGACCCCTTTTTTGGATTTTAATTTTCCTCCTTGAATTACTTTGGTTTCAACTTTTTCTTTTTTATCGGTTGAAATAACCTCAAAAATCAGCTTACCGTCATCCAATAGAATCCTCTCTCCGGGTTGAACGTCTTTGGAGAAATTATCGTAATTCATAAAGACTTTTTCTTTGTTCCCCACAAAAGGTTCACCATTGAGAAATGTGATCTGATCTCCGGGGGCTACAACTGTTCCCTCTTCTACCATTCCAACCCTTAGTTTGGGTCCCTGAAGGTCGGCCAAAATAGAAGTGTTGGAACCTAGCTTTTCACCCAGATCACGAATGATTTTGATCCTTTTTTCAACTTCTCCGTGTTCGGCATGTGAAAAATTGATTCGGAAAACATCAACACCCGAGAGTATCATTTGCTCCATCACATTTTTATTATTGGATGCCGGGCCTAAGGTGGCTACAATTTTGGTTTTTTTTCTGCTGCTCATTAATATAAATTTAGGCTCAGATCAATCTTCAATTGACTTTGGTCAATCAAATACCGGTAAGAAACCTGATCTATGGATTCCATCCTTTCTATCATTACTTGGTCCTCGATACCTGAATCAATCTTTATGATGTAGTCAACATCTTTTAAATCCTGCACCAAATATAATTCTTTTGTTTCAGGTAAATCAAATAAGCTGCCTCCCTTTTGAACCTCATCTTTAAATTTCAAGTATCGATTGGAAAAGAGTCGGATTTCAATGCCTTTGATGGGGTTGATCCATTCATAGCTTTCAAAAGGATAATCTGCTAGTAATCCTTCTTTTCTCTTTTTGGTCTGGGCAAATCGGCACTGGCATTTGGAGTTCAGTAAAAAAGCGAGACGATAAGCTTCGCAGCTACTGTGAACCGCGAGTAAAGAAAAATCGTCTTCATCGATTTCGTCCAAAATATAATTTTTGACTTTAGCCATTCATCCTTGATTTGATATTCATGGCGTGGAAAGCTCGTTTTGCAGCTTTTTCCTCAGACTTTTTCTTGGAGATGCCCCTGGCTTTTACAATCAGTTTGTCATCCAAATAAATTTGGGTGGTGTAGTTGAACTCTGGGTCGAGTCCGTTGTCCGTATTGGTCTTAAACTTTATACTCTTTTTTGTTTTTTGCCCCCATTCGATCAAAAATCCTTTGTAACTCAATACTCTGTGTTGGAGTTGATCGATATCAACATGCTCTTCTAAGATTTTTTTCATTACAAACGCACTGCATTTTTTATACCCCCTATCAACGAAAACAGCACCAATCAATGCTTCCAGTAGATTGCCGTGGATGTTCTTTCCAAAATTGACTTTACTTTTTTGGTCTAAGAAATTGATCAGGCCTATTTTATGTCCGATTTGATTCAGATTCTCACGACTGACAATTTTTGCCCTGTACTTGGTCAATGTACCCTCCTTTGCAAATGGAAATTTGTCGTACAAGAAGTAGGAAACCACTATACTGAGTATAGAGTCCCCCAAAAATTCGAGTCTTTCAAAATTGATTAAATGCCCATCATCATCTTTCAAGTTTTTGGATCGATGGGTAAAGGCAGTATGATAAATATCCCTATTGTATGCTTTGAGCGATGTAATTTTTCTAAGGCTACTGAAAAACATCACATCTTTTTTTGGAGATGATTTCAGAAAGTGGCCTAGGAGATTCACATTCTAAATTAGCTAATTTTTTTGAAAATAACGCAGGCATTATGTCCCCCAAAGCCAAAGGTGTTGGACAGAGCAACGTCAACGGTTCTTTTTTGGGCCTGTCCCAAGGTAAAATTAATTTTGGGATCCAATTGGTCATCAGCCGTTTGGTGGTTGATGGTTGGCGGAACGACACCGTTCACGATGGCCATGATAGAGGCGATAGCCTCAATAGCTCCGGCAGCTCCAAGCAGGTGACCTGTCATGGATTTGGTGGAGTTAATGTTGATGTTGTATGCGTGATCTCCAAAAACGGCTTTTACAGCATTGGTTTCGGCCACATCTCCCAAAGGAGTTGAAGTCCCATGCATGTTGATGGCATCGACATCTTCTGGATTAAGCTGGGCGTCCCGCAAACAATTAATCATTACTTTTTTGGCTCCTATGCCTTCGGGGTGGGGAGCAGTCATGTGGTGAGCATCGGCAGAGAGTCCTCCTCCCGCCAGTTCGGCATATATTTTTGCTCCCCTGGCTTTGGCGTGCTCGTATTCTTCCAATATCAGTGCACCGGCACCTTCTCCTAATACAAAACCATCTCTGTCCTTGTCAAAGGGTCGGGATGCAGTTTTGGGATCATCGTTTCTGGTAGACAAGGCATGCATGGCATTGAATCCACCAATTCCGGCAATGGTTACTGCAGCTTCAGAACCACCGGAAACGATAATGTCTGCAAAACCCATCCTGATATAATTTAGTGAGTCGATGATGGCATTCGAGGAAGAGGCACAGGCCGATACGGTCGCAAAATTAGGTCCCCTCAGTCCGTGTTTCATCGAAATGAGCCCCGGCGCAATGTCCGAAATCATTTTGGGAATAAAAAAAGGATTGAAACGGGGAGATCCGTCCCCTCCAGCAAAATTCAACACTTCGTTTTGGAATGTTTCCAGTCCGCCAATTCCAGCACCCCAGATTACTCCAATCCGATCCCTGTCTTCTTTTTCAAAATCTAAACCTGCGTCTGCGATGGCTTCGTCTGTGGAGACCAATGCATATTGTGCAAATCGATCACACTTACGGGCTTCTTTTCGATCCATAAAATTGAGGGGATCGAAACCTTTTAGCTCACAAGCGAATTGGGTTTTGAATTTCGAGGCATCAAAATGAGTGATGGGTGCGGCACCACTGGTGCCAGATAATAAACCCTCCCAATAAGCAGGGAGGGAATTTCCTATAGGAGTTAAGGCTCCCAATCCGGTAATTACTACACGTCTTGGTTTCATTTAAGCCAAATTTTACTTTGCTTGTTCAATAAATTGAATGGCTTGACCTACTGTTGCAATGTTCTCAGCTTGGTCATCTGGGATCTGAATGTCAAATTCTTTCTCGAATTCCATAATTAGTTCAACGGTATCCAAAGAATCGGCACCTAAATCGTTGGTGAAATTAGCGTCAGCTACGACTTCATTTTCGTCTACCCCCAATTTGTCAACGATGATTGCTTTTACTCTTGATGAAATGTCAGACATAATTAAAATTTGTTTTTAAATTACTGTGCACAAAAATATAAAACTTTGGATCAAAACACCATTAAGGGAAAAGAATATAACTTTTCTTTGTGAGGAGGTTTTATAAATATAAACCAAAAATCCCTTTATTGTTGATATCAAAGGAAATTTGTTTTAAAAAAAATGGTTAAAAGAATTGTTCTATTTGCCTCTGGTTCGGGCACCAACGTTGAAAATATCATTAAATTCTTTGAACAGAATCCTCAAGTGGAGGTGGTCAATGTCTTCACCAACAATTCAAAAGCAGGTGTCATTGACCGTATTCGACCGATGAAAATTCCTGTAAATGTTTTTGATAAAGCTCAATTGAATAGTGGAGTTTTGGGCCGGCAAATAAAGCTTTTGAATCCCGATTTGATTGTTTTGGCCGGATTTTTACTCAAAATACCGATGGATTTCATCAATGCTTTTACTGATAAAATCATTAACATCCATCCCTCGCTACTCCCCAAACATGGCGGTAAAGGCATGTATGGGGATCGGGTACATCAATCGGTTAAAGAAGCTGGAGACCATGAAACCGGTATCAGCATTCACTACGTCAATGAAAACTATGACGAAGGATCCATCATTTTTCAGGCCAAAGTGGAAGTGGGTGATCAAGACAGCATCCACGAGATTGCCAACAAGGTTCACCAATTGGAATACAAATACTTTCCTGAAGTGATTCAAAAAATTTTATTGCCACAAGATGTCGGGTAGAATTAACATTTATACCGATGGGTCTTCACTGGGAAATCCCGGCCCTGGGGGTTATGGGATCATCATGGAATGGGAGGGGAAGCAGTATGTAAAGGAATTTTCTGAGGGTTTTAGGTTGACGACAAACAATCGCATGGAGCTTTTGGCAGTCATTATTGCCTTAGAAACGCTGAAAATGCAACCCATGGAAGTTATGGTTTTTTCAGATTCGAAGTACGTAATTGATGCGGTTCAGAAAAAATGGGTATTTAATTGGGAGAAAAAAGCATTTAAAAACAAAAAAAACCCTGACCTGTGGAAACGCTATCTGAACATTCACAGGAGACACCGCGTAAGCTTTCAATGGATTAAAGGACACAATGCTCATCCTCAGAACGAACGGTGCGATCAATTGGCGGTAAAAGCGGCCAAACAGTCCCCTGTAAATATTGACGCCTTCTTTGAGCAAAATCAAAACAAATCCGATCCCTCCCAGCCCTTTGAAAACTCTTAAATAAATCTTTAGGTAAATAACCAATAAGCCCTGCTAAGTTTATTATTTTTGCTATATGAATAATAAATTATTGGTGGTAGGTACAATGGCCTACGACGCCATTTCAACCCCCTTTGGAAAAGTCGACAAAATATTAGGTGGCGCCGCCACTTATATCGGCTTGTGTGCCTCCCGATTTTCTTTAGACTGCGGAATTGTATCTGTGGTAGGTGAGGATTTCGAAAATGAGCATTTAGAATTGTTGAAAAACCACGGGATTGACCTCTCGGGTGTGGAAATAGTCCCCGGTGGGGCTACTTTTTTTTGGAGTGGGGAATACCACAATGATCTGAATACCAGAACCACTTTGGACACCCAACTTAATGTTTTGGAAAATTTTAGCCCAAAGATTCCGGAGCATCTGAAAAGCCCCGACATTGTCATGTTGGGTAATTTATCCCCGGATGTTCAGTTGCAAGCATTGGAACAGTTGAATGCCAAGCCCAAACTAATAGTTTTGGACACCATGAATTTTTGGATGGAACACTTTAGATCCGGATTGGATCAAGTGATTGCAAAAGT
>JBESZM010000002.1:0-19909 GCA_041254175.1 Flavobacteriaceae bacterium
GAATAAGGCTTTTGGGCGGTTTCGCATACTTGCAAAGCCCGGAGTAGCCGGCGTGGATTGCTTAAGTCTACTTTTTGATAGTATACGGGGTCTTTTTCTTTGAGTCGTTTTTGGAGGCCTTCCAAACCGTCTTTTTGATGGAGTAATTTTACTTTGGATTCGGCTTTTGGGTCAATTTCTGGAAATTCATCCAGCCCTTCCATCAGCGCTTTGGCATAAAGGCCTGAGCCTCCGACCAAGACCACATGATCGTATTTTTGAAACAGTTGTTCCAGGAGTATTAAGCCTTCCTTTTCAAAAGCTCCTGCATCAAAGGGCTGGAGGATGCTTTTATTATGGATAAAGTGATGGGGTATTCCTGCTCTTTCCTCCTCAGAGGGAACTGCGGTGCCTATGGTCATTTCGCGGTAACACTGACGCGCATCACAGGAGATGATCTCCGTATTTAGTGATTCGGCCAAGGCGATGCTCAAGGCAGTTTTCCCCACAGCCGTTGGTCCGGCGATGTAGAGCAGTTGTTTATTCGACATCGTTGAGGATTTCACCGCATTGGTGGCAATATTTGGCCTCGTCTTTGTGTTGGGTGGTCATGCAGTGGGGGCAGGCTTGGGTGTTATGGTCAATGTTAAAGGCCTGAGAGGTGAATTCGGCCGAGACAATACCCGTGGGTACGGCGATGATGCCATAGCCCAATATCATAATGACTGAGGCGATGAATTGCCCCAAAGGGCTTTCCGGAGCAATGTCCCCATACCCCACAGTAGTTAGGGTAACAATACACCAATAGATGCTCCGGGGGATACTGGTAAAACCACTCTCATCGTCTTCGACCATATACATGATGGTACCAAAAATGATACATAAGATCACCACGCTAAACATAAAGACCAATATTTTGGTTTTGCTGCGGGCAAGGGCTTTGACCAGAGAATTGGATTCCCCCACAAAGTGGGTAAGTTTGAGAATTCTAAAAACCCTAAGCAGGCGGAGTGCCCTTAGGGCAAGCAGTGAATGGGTGCCTACAAAAAACAGAGAGATGTATTTGGGTACGGTAGAGACAAAGTCGATGATGCCGTAGGTGCTAAAAATGTATTTGGAGGGTTTTTTGATGGAAAGGATCCGCAAGAAATACTCAACAGTAAATATAATTGTGATGAACCACTCCGCGATATTGAGTTGGTCGTGGTATTTTTGGCCAATCTGATCAACGCTTTCCAAGGCGACCAATACCACACTGGAAAGGATAAATATTAGCAATACCACATCAAACACTTTTCCGGCACGGGTGTCGGCCTCGTAGATGATCTCATGCAATCGGTGTTTGAAATTCTTATAACTCAATGGGTTGGCATTAATGAGAATTGACCTCGGTTTCTCCCAAAGGTATTAATTTTCTGAATTTATTTTTTTTGATGTGGGCGAGGATCAGTGCGCGGCAATCGGAATTGTCTTCCATGGCGATCATGCGATTGAGGATTTTTTCCTTGCTGTTAATTTGGTGATTAAGATCATAATAACCGTAACCCTTAAAAGACTGATTTTCAATGTATATAAAACTATACTCTCCATCTTTCCTTCCGGTTTCGATCATCAAAAAATCATCGTGAGGATAGTTGTTTTTGTTTTGTATTTGGTGTAGTCTTTGATTGTAGCTTTGAGGGTCTTCTTCTTCCAAACAAGCGCCTTTGCATTGATTGTTTTTATAAGCAAAACAAGCCCCATCCGAATCCTGTAGTGAGGAATGATTGTGACACAATTGGTGAGCTTCAATCCACTGGGTCATGATGTGTTTGGCGACCCGCCCATTTTTAAATACCACCAGGTAGTCCCTGCTGTTGCGCACTTGCTCCAAAACCAGTTGGTGGTAGCGGGTTTCTTCGTCAATCCTAATACCCATAGGGTAGAGGCGGTAGCGTCCGTCTTTGTTGATCTGGGGTTGGTTTTTTTTGATTTCGTGCTGTTCTTTGAGCAGGGCGATGAGTTCACTGCCGGTGGTTTCAAAATTGACTTTGTGCAGTTTCTTTTGGATTTTTTTGGATTTTCGATCTGTTCCGGTCAGGTGGGTTCTTACCCGTTTTTGAATGTTTTTGCTTTTGCCGATATACAGTACATCCCCAACAGCATTGTGCAGGTAGTAAACCCCGGTAGCAGTGGGCAATTCCTCGATGATGGATAGGTATTTGGAGGGGACTTGATGGGTGTGGAGGGCTTTGATCTGGGATTTTAGGATTTGTTTGTTGCTGTCTTTTTCGAGTAACAGTTCAAAAAGCTTTACAGTGGCCATTGCATCCCCCTGAGCACGGTGTCGGTCACTGATGGGAATGCCCAAGGAACGAACAAGCTTACCCAATTTATAAGACTCCATATCGGGAAGCAGTTGCTGGGAAAGGCTAACGGTACAGAGGGAGTTTCTTTCAAAATTATAACCCAAACGTTTGAATTCGGTTCTGAGGATACGGTAATCAAAATCGGTATTGTGGGCCACAATAAGACAGTTTTCAGTGATTTCGATGATGCGTTTGGCGATCTCAAAAAACCGAGGGGCATTGCGCAGCATTTGGCCGTTGATGCCGGTAAGCTTTTCGACAAAGGGCTGAATGGCCCTTTCGGGGTTGACCAAACTGATGAATTGGTCGGTTACCTGGAGTCCGTCGTGTTGGTAAATGGCAATTTCGGTAATGCCTTCTTCGTTGTATTTCCCTCCGGTAGTTTCAATGTCCAATATGGCGTACATGATCAGTAGTTTCTGGGTCCAAAAATTTTACTGCCTACACGGATCATATTACTGCCTTGTGCGATGGCCAGGGGATAATCGCCGCTCATGCCCATCGATAGTATTTCAAGTGGAATGTTTTGTTCTGTCAGTTGATCGTAAAGCGATTTGAGTCCTGCGAATTCTCGTTCAATCTGCTTTTGATCCTCAGTGAAAGTGGCCATTCCCATCAGTCCTTTAATTTGGATGTGGGGGAGTTCTTTGGCCCTTTGAATCGCTTGATGACATTCTTCGACCGACAGTCCAAACTTACTGTCTTCCTTAGCGATGTGGATTTGAAGTAAACAATCGATAATTCGGTTGTTTTTTTGGGCCTGTTTGTTGATTTCCTTTAATAATTTGAAGCTGTCGACACCGTGGATCAAGCTGACATAGGAAGCCATATACTTGACTTTGTTGGATTGTACATGTCCGATCATGTGCCATTGGATGTCTTTGGGGAGCTCATCGTACTTGCGGGTCATGTCTTGGATCTTGTTTTCCCCAAATATCCTTTGTCCGGCATCGTATGCTTGTAAGATCTCCTCGTTGGACTTGGTTTTAGATACAGCCACCAGTTGGACGGTGGCAGGTAACTCCTTGAGCAGTGTGGTAATATTTTCTGCTATATTCATGCTAACAGTATAAGGTTCGCTTGCTGCAATTGAAGAAATATTAATTTAAAATGGAGACTGATTTGAAACATTTAAACCTTACAGCATTCCATGATCTGATGCGCGAGCTCCAAAGCACGGGTTCCGTTTTCCAGCGGAACAATAACCGGATCATTATTTTCAATAGCATCGGCAAAATCTTCTAACTCTTCCAGTATGGCGTTGGAGTCGTCAATTGGTGGATTTTCGAAATAGATTTGTTTTTTTTCTCCCTGAGCATTTTCCAGAATAAAGGCAAAGTCCTCAGGATTTTCGGGGGCTGCTTTCATTTTAACCACCTCGACTTTTTTCTCCAGAAAATCTACTGCGATGTAGGCGTCTTTTTGAAAAAAGCGGGTTTTTCGCATCTTTTTAAGGGAGATCCTACTGGCGGTAAGGTTGGCCACACAACCGTTTTCAAATTCGATCCGGGCATTGGTAATGTCGGGTGTGGTACTGATCACTGCAACTCCAGATGCTGAAACGGATTTTACTTTGGCATGGACAACACTCAACAACACATCGATATCGTGTATCATCAAATCCAAGACTACCGGCACATCGGTTCCTCTGGGGTTGAATTCTGCCAGGCGATGGGATTCGATAAACTTGGGGTGGGTCACTGAGGATTTAACAGCTTTAAAAGCGGGATTAAAACGTTCCACATGGCCTACCTGACCCAAAACTCCTTTTTTTGCTGCCATTTGGGTGATTTCTCTTGCCTCGCTAACACTGTTGGCAATGGGCTTTTCGATAAAGATATGTTTTCCTTGATTGATGGCGTTTAAGGCATTTTGATGATGGTAAAGGGTAGGGGTGACAATGTCGACCATATCACAGGCTTGGATCAATTCGGCTTCACTCTCGAAAGCGGTGTAGCCTTTTTCATGGGCCAAAGCTTTCGCATTTTTTTGATCCGGATCATAAAACCCTATCAATTCATATCGCTTAGAGGCTTGGAGTAAACGCAAGTGAATTTTACCCAAATGTCCTGCACCCAAAACGCCTGCTTTTATCATAGCATTTATTTTTAATCAAAAGTACCATCTTTTTCTGATTTTTTTTGGGAAGTAA
Organism: Flavobacteriaceae bacterium; assembly: GCA_041254175.1. Lineage (GTDB taxonomy): Bacteria > Bacteroidota > Bacteroidia > Flavobacteriales > Flavobacteriaceae > UBA8316. The sequence goes on from JBESZM010000002.1 coordinate 4,480, forward strand.
TTACATTTGTCCTCATGACCGATACCACCAAGCATCAAGGGCAAAGAAGGCAGTTAATTAAGTTGTTAGAGAAAAAAGGGATTCAAGACAAAGGGGTTTTGGCTGCCATGGGCAGTGTTCCCCGTCATTGGTTTATGGATCCGGGTTTGGAAGGCTATGCCTATCAGGACAGGGCTTATCCCATAGCTGCCGATCAAACGATTTCACAACCCTATACTGTTGCTTTTCAGACCCAATTGCTGGAGCTCCAAAAAGGGGATCGTGTTTTGGAAATAGGAACAGGCTCGGGCTATCAAACGGCGGTTTTGTTGGCCTTTGAAGGGGTCAAGGTATATACCATAGAACGCCAACAGGAATTGTTCAAAAAAACCGCATTGTTGTTTAAAAAACTGAGTTTACATCCCAAAAAAATGATTTTCGGGGACGGTTATCAAGGTCTGCCGGATCAGGCACCTTTTGAGGCCATTATCGTTACCGCAGGTGCCCCGCAAGTGCCCAAGCCTTTGTTGGAACAATTGGCCATTGGCGGGCGGCTGGTGATTCCAGTAGGAGATAAAGACCAGATCATGACCCGCTATGTCCGGAAAGGGGAAAAGGCTTTTGATCGCCAAAGCTTTGGGAGTTTTAAGTTTGTACCTCTGTTAAAGGACAGGAATTAAAGGTTGATATTGAGCCTAACGCCCTGATTCTGTTTTAATTTACCCAAGGCCCAAAAATAGTCGACCCTAAACAGTTTCAATTTTCCAAACCCGAGCTTGTTGAGGCCTATGTTGAATTCATAATGAGGTTTTTGATGCTTTATGGTCAAGGCGTGAAATCCCATCACAAACTCACTTTTAAGCAGACGGATCAGTGGCCAATTGCCCACACCCCACTTTTGGAATTGATGTTCCCAGTGCATCAAAAAATAATCGTCCGAAGAACTGAATTGGTAATAGGGGAGCAGATTGAATTGATTGAGGTAGGGGGTGGCTTTTCCAAAAAGGATCTCATTCCCATGAAAATGGTTTAGATCCATGAATGCAAGGTTTTCTTTTTGTAAAAAAGTTCCAGTTTTTATTCTCAAAAAGCTGTTGCCCACAATTCCCAATGACATTTCTTGGTCGTAGGTAAAGTCCAGTTTGATGTGATCGTAAGGCGAAAAATCACTGCCAAAAGCTTGGGTAAACTCAAGGCTCAATTGTGGATAATTTTCTTTTTGGGCGTAAAACCTTCGATTGGGGTATTGATAATATTGGTTTTGGGGTCGGTATTGAAGTACAAAACCATATTTTTTGATGGTATGGTTTTGGAAATCGTAATTGGGGTGAGTGGGTGTGTTGGTTTGATAGGTGTTGTCTTTGTTAAAGAAAGAAACATCGGTGGTATTTGACCTTGCGTTTCTTTTGAGGTGAGCAGCGGCAAGAGAAACAAAAAACTCAGGGTTTAAAAAGCTTGAAAAACTGACTTCAATTTTATTGTTTTCATACCATTTGGCATAATTTTCTTTTAAGAACAAACTGTAAATGTCATTCATGAGAAGGCTGATGGGCTGTTGACCGTCAAATTGAACCAAATCTCTCTCTGCCTTGAAGGACAATCTTGAGTAATGTACTTTGTTCATCAAATAATCCAGTCTAATGCCCGGATAGTTTTTCCGATCGGAGAAGCCGTAGATATTGTATAAATTGATTCCCAGCGACTTCATTTGTTCTTCCCAACTGCGATTGTAATAGAGATTTATTTTTGCGTTGTACCCTTGAACGGTATTGAAATGTAAGGAGGTAAAGGGTATTGAAAAGCCATAAAAGACCTCTTTTTTGCTGTTTTGAATCCTTTTTCCCAGTAAATCACTCCATTGAAAACGATTGACCTCACGGTCCAAGGAGTCCATGTATGCGGGGGCTTTGTGGGCTTTGGCAATGCTGTCTTTTTTGATGTAGTTGGAGAATTCGTCTTCCGTCAGGGGAATGGGTCTGTTATTTTGAAAAAGAGTGTCTTTTTCCTTAGCCCCGTAGAGGATTTCATAGATCATTTTGCCGAATGTTTTGTCATCAAAATCGGGATTGAAGTTATAATCATTGTAGACGGCTGAAAAACGGGCCACAAAATTGAACCCAAAAATTCCTGCGTCGAAATCAATGACTTGATCACTTTTTACCCATGTATCGGATTTGGGGTCATGGTTAAAGTTTTGTTTGATGTTGAATGCATCAAGGATCGGAATTGAGCTTTGTTTGCGATCCAATTGCAATTCCAATCCATAGAAACTCCAATCGTCTTCTACGATGTAGATGATTCCCTCAAAAGTCGGTGAGGTGTCTGTCTTCCTCTTGACCTCAATTTGATTGATCAATTGGCCCTCATCGGTGTAAAATGTACCCAAGAGTCGATATCGGTAAAATGAAAATGCCAGATCGCCGATGGGTGAAATCAAATCATTGTCAAGGTTTACAGAATTTTGATAAAAGTTAAACTCAGCATCCTCGGCACTGTTAAATGTAAGCGCTTGCTTATCTCCACTAATCTTTACGGCGGTTATGGTCTCTTTAAACTTCTCTTGTTCTTTAGAAATTTTGGAGTAGGTTTCTGACAGATACAATATGCCCGATCGGGTGGAGTCCAAATTTTGATTGGAAACATCAATGTCCTGTCCCAATATCTTACGGGGTAATTTTTTGGTGCTGACCACTCCCTTGGAATAAAAGTTGGCGGTGAAACGTTGGTTTTTTAACAGGTGTTGTTTTCTCTTTTTGATGGCAGCTCTAATAATGGCGTTGGCGGGGTTTACGTCAGATTTTAGCGTGATTTCTTGAAGTGAAATAAATTCTTCCTTCAATTGCACTTTATAATCATGGGAGGTCATGTTTAAATCATAGGGCTGCTTTATTGTTTTAAACCCTAGACTTTTGAATACAATAATTCCTTTTTCATTGGGGGGATTTCCGAGGTAAAATTTTCCCTCTTTGTTGGTTACCGTCCCGACAAAAGAGTCCTGAATGTATACACTAACCCCGCTGAGTGGATTGTTTAAACTGTCCGTAACCTTCCCCTTTAATTGAGCCGATAGGGTAGTGCAAAAAAGCATTGAAAAGAACAGCAACGCCTTTAAAGGCAAAAAAAGTGTTTTTAAAACTTTAAAGTTTTGAAGGGTCTCTTTAGGATACGGCTCCATAAAAACTGGCGGTGGGATGATTGATCAACGATGACTATCATTTGGTGTTGATGTTCAAATATACTGATAAAACTTATCGGTTAAAACTTTTTTTTACACGATCCAAATCCCTTTTGTTGTCACGGTCTTTAAGGGTTTCCCTTTTGTCGTAAAGTTTTTTACCCCGCGCCAGTGCGATCAGCATTTTGGCGAAGCCTTTTTCGTTGATAAAAAGCTTTAGGGGAACGATGGTCAAGCCTGTATTTCTAACTTCTTTATTCAGTTTTTTTAATTCTCTTTTGTTGAGTAAAAGCTTTCTACTTCCCCGAGGGCGGTGGTTGAAACGGGTACCAAAGGCATACTCTTCAATGTACATATTTACCACAAAGAGTTCCCCTTTTTCGTTGAATTCACAAAAACTTTCTGCAATGGAAGCCTTGCTGTTGCGGATCGATTTAATCTCCGTTCCGGTCAATACAAGTCCTGCGGTAAATTGATCGAGGATCTCGTATTCAAACCGTGCCCGTTTGTTCTTTATATTCACCTGTTTATTCACAGGGTAAATTTAAGAACTTATTTCTTAGCGTTTTCGGTATTTCGGAATACTATCTGTTCATCAAAATGATCGACCAATACGGGTTTGGTATTGTCTATCTTTCCGGCCAGTAACTCTTTACTCAATGCATTCAGCACTTTTTTCTGCATGACCCTCTTAACGGGTCTTCCACCGTATTCGGGGTCAAAGCCCCACTGTGCCAATGCGGTGATGGCTTCTTCAGAAGCGGAGATATTCAGCTCTTGTTGTTTGAGCCTATTGGCCAAAATTTTGAATTGCAAACGTACAATGGACTCGATTTCCTTGGCGGTAAGGGGTGAGAACATGATGATGTCATCGATTCGGTTGAGAAATTCCGGTCTGATGGTGTTTTTAAGCAATTGCAAAACGACTTCTTTGGCCTTTTCCTGAGCAAGGTCAAAATCGGTATTGGCTTCAAATGTGGCTTTGATCTCTTGGCTCCCCAGATTGGAGGTCATGATAACAATGGTATTTTTAAAATCTGCAGTCCGCCCTTTGTTGTCGGTCAATCGGCCTTCATCCAGAACTTGCAACAATATATTGAAAGTATCGGGGTGGGCTTTTTCGATTTCATCCAAAAGAACAACGGAATAGGGTTTTCTTCTGACGGCTTCGGTGAGTTGACCTCCTTCGTCATAGCCGATATAACCGGGAGGGGCGCCCACGAGTCGGCTGACGGCATGGCGCTCCTGATATTCGCTCATGTCGATGCGGGTGATGTTGTTTTCGTCATCAAAAAGCACTTCGGCCAGTGCTTTGGCCAATTCGGTTTTTCCCACTCCTGTGGTTCCCAAGAATAGAAAACTTCCGATGGGGCGGTTTTGGTCTTGCAGTCCTGCCCGACTTCGTCGGATGGCGTCGGAAACGGCTTGTACTGCGGTTTCTTGACCGACCATACGTTTGTGTATCTCTTTTTCAAGATTCAGCAAGCGTTCTTTGTCGGACTGTAGCATTTTACTGGTGGGTATACCGGTCCATTTGGCGACCACATCGGCGATGTCGTCATAGTTGACCTCCTCTTTAATCAAGCTGTCTTTTTCTTGGTATTCCAACAATTCGCGGTGCAATTGATCTAGGGTTTGCTGAGAAGCTTTGATCTTTCCATAGCGCAATTCGGCAACGGTGGCATAGTCCCCCTCTCGCTCGGCACGATCGGCTTGGAGTTTGTAGTTCTCGATCTCTTGTTTGATCTGTTGGATTTTATCCACCCGGTCTTTTTCCTGACTCCATTGGGCAAAAAGGGTGTTGCGCTCCTCTTTGAGGTTGGAGAGTTCCTCGTTGAGTTTGGCCACCTTTTCTTTGTCTTTTTCGCGTTTGATGGCTACGATCTCAATTTCTATCTGTCGGATCTTGCGATCCAGCGTATCCAGTTCCTCGGGTTTGGAATTCATTTCCATCCTCAGCTTGGAGGCGGCCTCGTCCATTAGGTCGATGGCCTTATCGGGGAGGAATCGATTGGAGATGTAACGATCAGAAAGCATCACCGCCCCAATGATGGCCTCGTCTTTGATCCGTACTTTGTGGTGGGCTTCGTATTTTTCTTTGATGCCACGCAAAATAGAGATGGCACTTTCGGTATCGGGTTCGTCGACAACGACTTTTTGGAAACGCCTTTCCAAGGCTTTGTCCTTTTCAAAATACTTTTGGTATTCGTCGAGTGTGGTGGCTCCTATGGCCCTGAGTTCACCCCTTGCCAGGGCGGGTTTAAGGATGTTGGCCGCGTCCATGGACCCTTCACCGCCACCGGCACCGACTAGGGTATGGATCTCATCGATAAACAGCACGATGTCTCCGTTACTGTTCACGACATCTTTGATCACGCTTTTCAGGCGTTCTTCAAATTCTCCTTTGTATTTGGCCCCGGCGATCAGTGCCCCCATGTCTAGGGCAAAGATCTGCTTTTCTTTGAGGTTTTCAGGAACGTCACCATCGATGATACGATGGGCTAATCCCTCGGCAATGGCTGTTTTTCCCGTCCCGGGTTCGCCTACCAGTATGGGGTTGTTTTTGGTTCTTCGGGAGATGATCTGCAGCAAACGTCGGATTTCCTCATCTCTACCGATCACCGGATCGAGTTTGCCGTCTTCGGCCAGTTGATTGAGGTTTTTGGCGTATTTCTCCAAGGCGTTGTATTGATCCTCTGCCGAAACTGAAGTGATTTTTTCCCCTTTTTGGAGTTGGGAAAGGATTTCTTCCAAACTTTTTTTGGTTATCCCCTGATCTTTGAGGATTTTGCTGATGTTTCCCGAGCTTTCAAAGAGGGCCAATAAAAGGTGTTGGGTAGCGACAAATTCATCTTTTGAGGCTTTGGAAAGGTTGATGGCGTTAATAAGTGTTTTGGAGGCATTAGGAGAGAGTACGATGTCTCCCCCAGATACCTTAGGCAGGCTTTCGAGTGCACTGTCGGTGAGTTTTTCTAAAAGTGAAAAATTGACCTGTAGTTTTTTAAAGACAAAAGGCAATACATTATCATCGACTTCCAATAAGGCCTTGAAAAGGTGTTCGTTCTCTATTTGTTGGTGGCCCAATTGTTGGGTCAGTTGTTGGGCAGTTTGGACTACCTCTTGCGATTTTAAGGTAAAATTGTTCAGATTCATGGCGCTTTTTTTATAAACAGTGATCAAGAGTTATTCCAAAAACAAACGACCGACAGATTGTCTTATTGGTCGGGTAAAAACCGACACACTGTCGTTTTAAAATTATTTTTCCATTGTTTTCCACACACTATTGAGTCCTTTTATGATGTCTGAAGCGAGCAGGTAAGGTTGGGATAGGGCTTGAATTTTAATGTCGGCAGCAAATCCATGGGCATAAACACCTAATAGGCTGGCTTCTTTGGGCGAATATCCTTTGGCCAATAGTCCACCGATAATACCTGTCAGTACATCTCCACTCCCAGCTGTGGCCATTCCAGGATTACCGCTGCTGTTGAACCAGAGTTTACCATCGGGCATGGCCATAACCGTATGGGCACCTTTAAGCAGGCAAATGACATGATGTTTTTGGCAAAAATCGGTTAAACGGTCTAACTTTTCACTTTCATTTTTCCAAGAACCAACAAGCCTTTCAAATTCTTTGGGGTGGGGAGTAAGAATTGTATTTTTCGGAAGTTGTTCTTTTAATTGAGCATGTGTTGCGATCAAATTAATGGCATCTGCATCGATGACCATTTGAGCCTTACTTGAAACCAACACAGATTGTAAATAATCTTTGGTTTCTGCTGTAGTTCCAATCCCCGGTCCCATTGCAATGACTTTGTATTCTAACCCATAATATCCTAATATTGAATTAATACCATTATTGATCTCAATCATAGCTTCAGGTATTGAATTTTGTAAAATTTCTATTCCGCAACGGGGAGTGAGCACTGATAATTTACCGCTTCCTGTTCTGAGTGCTGCTTGTGCAGCCAACACTGCAGCTCCTATTTTACCGCTACTTCCTGCGATCAACAAGAGGTGTCCATTGTTGCCCTTGTGATCGAATTTTTTGGGGGATTTAAAAAAGCTTTCTGCTATTTTTGGCGTGAGGTAATGATAGGGTGTTTTGACCTTTTCCAAATAAGAGGGTAAAATACCAATGTCTAACAGATGAAAATGACCGGCTTTTTCTCCGCATTCGGGCAAAAGGAAGGACAATTTAGGCATTTGAAAACTGAGGGTATGCGTTGCCTGAACAATCCCTTCGGGGGGATTGTCGGTATTGAAATCCGAAAATAGCCCGGAGGGGATGTCGATGGACAATATTGTATTGGGCAGTGCATTGAGGGTCTGAATAATGGTTTTTAATGTTCCTTTTACTGGCCGATTGAGTCCCGTACCCAACAAGGCATCGATTATAATTTCATCCTTTTGGATTTTTGATAAAGATTCAGAGGTTAATGCATTAATATTTTCTTTACCGATTTTCAACTTGTTCTGACTGTAATCCTCGCTGGGTGTTTTTCCTAATGGAAATTCAAAGAGGGTACAGGAGTATTTTTTTTGGCGAAGCATTCGATACAGTGCCAGTCCATCCCCCCCATTGTTGCCGGTACCACACAGCAGGGTAAACTTTTGATCGATATTGTAGTGTTGGCAAATCCATTGGAAACAAGCTTTTGCTGCCCTTTCCATCAATTCAATAGAGGCAATGGGCTCCAAGCATATGGTTTGGCGGTCAGCCTCCTGAATTTGAGATTTTTGTAGGATCTTCATGCGGGTTAAATTATTGTCTTTTATTTTCTGGTTTGGGTTTTAAATTTAAAAAGTTTTTTAATAGTTTGAAATTCATATACTTACTATATATACTGATCTTTTTTAAGTAACATATTTATGAATATTCATTGCGATTTTTACAACATTTTAGGCTGTTGATCTTGCAATGGAGATTTGAACTGAAAATACTTCAACCATTTATGGAAACTTTTAAAAAACAGGAAAGGTGAAAAGGTCGATCTTAAGGTCTTCTATACCTTAGTTTTCCATGATAAACTTAAAAGTTTAATTAATATCATGAAATTCAAATACTTATTAATGCTTGTTTATTTTTTTGATCCTACTGTTCAAAACATTTGAATTTTAATTGAGTAATAAATAATCAAACTTTTATTAAAACCGTATTTTTGCATCACAATATTAAAGGAACGATGACAGCACGAGACACTAGAATTTTTGATTTGATCGATTCGGAAGAACAACGCCAGTTGCATGGTATAGAGTTGATCGCTTCTGAAAACTTTACCAGTCCTGCCGTAATGGAGGCTACGGGATCAGTATTGACCAATAAATATGCAGAGGGCTACCCGGGCAAACGCTACTATGGTGGATGTGAGGTAGTGGATCAAATCGAACAGATTGCGATAGATCGCGCCAAGGAGTTGTTTGGTGCAGCCTATGCCAACGTACAGCCGCACTCGGGATCGCAGGCGAACACGGCGGTTTTTCACGCTTTTTTAAAACCCGGAGACAAAATCTTGGGGTTTGATTTATCTCACGGTGGACACCTTACCCACGGTTCTCCGGTTAATTTTTCCGGTCGTTTGTACAAAGCTAATTTTTACGGTGTTCAGGAAGATACAGGCAGATTGGATTACGACAATATACTGGCCATTGCCCAAGAGGTGCAACCCCAAATGATCATTGCGGGAGCTTCGGCTTATTCAAGAGATATTGATTTTAAGAGGTTTCGGGCCATTGCAGATGAAGTAGGCGCTTTCCTATTGGCCGATATTTCACACCCCTCCGGAATGATCGCCACAGGATTACTCTCTGATCCTATTCCTCACTGTCATGTGGTGACCACCACCACCCACAAGACCCTTAGGGGGCCCCGAGGAGGACTGATCTTGATGGGGGAGGACTTTGACAATCCCTTTGGAATTACCCTTAAGAACGGTACGCCACGAAAGATGTCACACTTGCTGGACATGGCGGTTTTTCCCGGTAATCAGGGAGGCCCGTTAGAGCATGTAGTAGCAGCTAAAGCAGTGGCTTTTGGAGAAGCCCTTAAACCTGAATTTAAAGCCTATATGGAACAGGTTAAAAAGAATGCCAATGCGATGGCAGAAGCTTTCGTCAGAAGAGATTATCACTTGATCTCGGGGGGAACAGACAACCATATGATGCTGATCGATTTGCGAAATAAGAATATCACTGGAAAAGCCGCTGAACAGGCCTTGGTAAAGGCGGAGATCACCGCCAACAAAAATATGGTCCCTTTTGACGATAAATCTCCCTTTGTTACCTCCGGTATCCGATTTGGTACTGCAGCCATCACTACGCGCGGGCTGAAAGAGGAGAATATGGAAACGGTTGTGGATTTGATCGATCGTGTGATCTCTGACCCTGAGAACGCTGAAAACATTGCAACAATTGCTGATGAGGTCAAGGGATTGATGGAGGGGAGACCGCTGTTTAACTCCTAAAAAGAGTTAAGTTTTTTTCTGAATTTTAATTAATCCAAAATGCAGGCCAGAGCAGGATACTGTACAGTAATTTTTTTTGTAAATTTTAAAAATTTTATGAGATGAATTCTTAATGAATAAGTTGAAAAAAATCTTCTTATTTTTAAATTAAATTTTATCAAATTTCTAACAAAAGGATTTAATAGTGCGGTCATCCATACTTTACTTTATAGTTGCATTTGCTTTGGCTTATGTATTAAAAACTCGTTTCAACAGCCAACCCCAAAGTGAAACTTTGGTGATGGTTAGCTCTGAAGAGGCAAAGACTATTGCAACCGCCATCCCTGAGCGTATCAGTTACAATTTTGATGTAAAACCGATTCTTTCGGATAAGTGCTACACCTGCCACGGCCCGGATCCCAAATCTGTAGAGGGTAACCTCAGGCTGGACACCAGTGATCTCTGGTACAGAACGAGTGAGGAGGATCTGAATAAACAGATTATTTTTCCGGGTGATGTTTCCAAGAGTGAATTGGTTGACAGGATACGATCGACTAAAGCTTCCCATCAAATGCCTCCACCGGAATCCAATTTGGTGTTGACTGAAAGAGACAAAAAAATCATCGAGAGATGGATTGAACAAGGTGCCGAATGGGAAAACCACTGGGCCTATATTCCTCCTTTAAAAAATGAACCTCCAGCGGGTAATTTTGATGCATGGAGTACCCATATCATTGACCGTTTTGTTTCTAATCAAATGGATAAAAAAGGATTGAAACCGGCATCCAAAGCACCCAAGGAGATGTTGCTTCGGCGCTTGTATTTTGACCTTAGCGGACTTCCACCCAGCGTGAGTGAAATCGATCAATTTCTTGAGGATGAAAGCGAAAATGCATATGAAAAAGTGGTGGATGATCTACTCCAATCCTCTTCTTATGGAGAGCGTATGGCATCGATTTGGATGGATATTGCCCGCTATGCGGACACCAATGGATATCAAGACGATACCCAGCGATATATGTGGCCGTGGCGGGATTGGGTGATTCATGCTTACAATAAAAACCTGCCTTATGACCAATTCGTTACTTGGCAGCTGGCGGGCGATTTGCTCCCTGAGTCGACTAAGGAACATATATTGGCTACAGGATTTAATCGCAATCATATGATTACCCAGGAGGGGGGTGTGATTGAGGAAGAATATCGCGTGGAGTACGTTGCCGATAGAACCGTTACAACGGCTAAATCATTTATGGGGCTGACCATGGAGTGTGCACGCTGTCACGACCACAAATACGATGAGCTTTCCCAAAAAGATTTTTTTAACCTTTACAGCTTTTTCAATCGATTGGAAGAGAAAGGCAGGATCGGTTATCAAGAAGTCGCTTCACCCAAAATCAAGTTGAATCAGGAATTGGTAGATACCGAACTTGCTTTTGTAAGATGGCCTGACAGCATTCCTGAGCTGGAGGTGATGGTGATGGAAGAGGTGGAGGATTTACGCAACACTTATATTCTCAATCGCGGAGCCTACGATGCACCAACAACTACCGAAGTACGTGGAGGAATGCCCGATAATATTCTAAAATTTGATGAACGTTTTCCAAAGAACAGATTGGGACTCACCCAATGGCTGTTTGACCCCCAAAACCCTTTGACTGCCAGAGTGGCGGTAAACAACCTTTGGCAACAGCTGTTTGGCACGGGGATCGTAGCCACCCCCTCTGATTTTGGAAACCAAGGAGCTTTGCCCACGCATCCTGAATTATTGGATTGGCTGGCCGTCACTTTTATGGAAGAAGGTTGGGACACCAAAAAGATGCTCAAAAGAATGGTCATGTCTGCTACCTATCAACAATCGAGTAAACCCAGCCCGTTACAGTTGAGTATTGATCCTAAAAATCAATATTTGTCTGTTTTCCCCAGGCAAAAACTTACGGCCGAGATGATCAGAGATAATGTATTGGTAAGCAGCGACTTGTTTGTCGACAAAATAGGAGGCCCCAGTGTAAAGCCTTATCAGCCGCCGGGTTTGTGGGACGAAATGACGGGAGGGAGTACTTCCAATTCCCTAAAGCGCTACATCATGTCAACCGATGGCAATCAGTACCGTAGAAGTCTTTACACCTATTGGAAAAGAACAGTTCCTCCCCCGGGAATGGTTACTTTCGACGCCTCCACCAGAGACTATTGTACCGTGGAAAGACAGAAAACCAGTACGCCATTACAATCGCTGATCCTCCTCAATGATCCGCAGGTACAAAATGCCGCTGAGGCCATTGCTTCGTTGATCCTCAAAAGTGGAATCAAAAAAGACAAAGAACGTATCATCGAGATTCACCGCCGTATTACAGGAAGAAAACCCACCAAAAAAGCCATGTCCGAAATGATGGATTATCTGGATACAGTTGCCGAACTCCACTCTGAAAAAACCGATATGAGTGAAATGGATTTAGCCATGAAAAGCTATACTTCATTAGCACTTTTGATATACAACTTAGATGAAACTTCCCAGAAAAGTTAGGATATGCAAGAATTAAATAAATATTTTTTAAATAACAACCGGCGTCATTTTCTAAAAAACTTGGGCTTTGGTATCGGAGGTTTGGCCCTAGGGAGTTTGATGGATCCGCTGGGAATGAGTTCCTCCGGCGGAGCCGGCCCGCAGTTACAGGCAGGGCCCTTGCCTTTACCTCATTTTGCACCCAAGGCCAAAAGGGTGATTTATCTTTTCCAAAGTGGTGGGCCTTCACAGCTTGATTTGTTTGATCATAAACCCTACCTGAACCAATACCGGGGGACGGACTTGCCCGATTCGATCCGGAAAGGACAAAGGTTGACCGGAATGACGGCCGGTCAGGACAAATTTCCGGTTACTGGGAGTATTTTTAATTTTAAGCAATACGGTGAATCCCGTGCCTGGGTGAGTGATTTGATGCCTCATGTATCAAAGGTAGTGGACGAATTGTGTTTTGTAAAATCCATGCATACCGAAGCGATCAACCATGACCCGGCGATTACGTTTTTTCAGACCGGTTCCCAATTGCCCGGACGCCCCAGCATAGGTTCTTGGATGAGTTATGGATTGGGGAGCCTTAATGATAACCTGCCCTCCTTTATCGTTTTATTGTCCACCGGAAACGGAAAACCACAACCACAACCCTTGTATTCACGTCTGTGGGGCAATGGATTTTTGAGTTCTTTGCATCAGGGCGTACAATTCAGATCCGGTAAAGATCCGGTTTTGTATCTTCAAAATCCTGAGGGTGTTTCCAGAGCCGAAAGAAGGAAGATGTTGGATCATTTGGCATCGTTAAATGAGTCACAAGAAAAAACTTTTGGAGACCCCGAAATCAACAGTCGCATCTCCAATTACGAGATGGCCTACAGAATGCAAACTTCGGTCCCCGAGGTGATGGACATCAGTAATGAGCCGGATCATATCCTAAGGATGTACGGTAAAAATTCCTATCGTCCCGGAACCTATGCCGCCAATTGTTTGTTGGCTCGCCGCTTGATCGAAAAGGATGTACGTTTTGTACAATTGTATCATACGGGCTGGGATCAACACGACAACCTTCCTGCTCAGATCAAACGTCAGGCAGAGGATGTAGATCAAGGAACAGCGGCTTTGATCATGGATCTCAAACAGAGAGGTCTTTTGGAAGACACTCTGGTGATTTGGGGTGGAGAATTTGGCCGAACCAACTACTGTCAGGGGAGATTGACCGATACTGACTATGGAAGAGATCACCACCCACGATCCTTCACCATTTTTATGGCGGGAGGCGGTATCAAACCCGGATTCACTTATGGAGAAACCGATGATTTTGGATACAATATCGTCAAAGATCCCATGCATGTCCATGACCTGCAAGCCACCCTACTGCATCAGTTTGGGGTTGATCATGAAAAAATGATTTTTAAAACCCAGGGTAGGAGGTTTAGACTTACCGATGTTTCGGGTGAAGTAAAAAGAGACATTTTATCAAGCTGATTTGATGGATTATACCTTAGAAATTTTAAAATACGTCGGTAAATTTCATCCTTTGGTACTGCACTTGCCCATAGGATCTTTGTTGATGACATTTTTGTTGTTAGTCATTTCAAGGTTTCAAAAAGCAGGACTTGAAAAGGCCATTCGCATAGGGGTTGATTTTTCTTTTGCAGGAGCATTGATGGCCAGTCTGATGGGCTATTTACTTTCTTTGGACGAGGCTTATGATTTTAATAGTCTGAAATTCCATTTTTGGGCGGGTATCATCACTTTAATTCTGAGCTTTAGCTTGTGTGTTTTGCACCGAATGAAGGACAAGGAAAATCTTTTCTTGGGTTCGTATCTTTTGACATTGGTCGCATTAACGGTTGCGGGACACAAAGGGGGGCAGATCACCCATGGTGAGGATTACCTCTCCACCGCCGAGTTGTTTGAAAAGCCAAAGTTGATCGTACAAAAGGACAGTATTGATTACTATAAGGAGGTAGTCCATGTGATTTTTGAGGACAAATGCATCAGTTGTCACAATGCTAACAAAAGCAAAAGCGAACTGCGATTGGATCGTTATGACCTGATGTTAAAGGGCGGAGAGCGAGGAAGTATGTTCGATGCCCAAAACCCAAACCAAGGTCGATTGGTGCAATACATCAGCTTGCCCAAGGAGGATGAATTGCATATGCCTCCAAAAAATAAGTCCCAACTGACTGAAAAGGAAAAATGGCTACTGAATCATTGGGCTACATCCGGTGCCTATTTGAAAGAAGGTAAGGTTAGCTTAGTGAAAAATGAAGATTTAAAATCCAATGTAATGTCCTTTTTGGGAGCTGATCAGCAGGTGAAAGCTGCCGGGAGAAATGATTTGGCGAAGCTGTTGGCCAAGGGATTTAGAATCAAACCCAATGCCTTACACGATAATTTACTAAGGATCAAGTACATGAAATCCCAATTGAGCGAAGATCATTTGGAAACTTTGAATAAGGTTAAAAACCAACTCGTCGAATTGGATGTCAGCAATACCAATTTTAACGATGAAATGGCCAGTGTTTTGGAGGATTTTCCCCGTCTTAAAGTTTTGCGAATGGATCAGACCCAAATCAGCGATGATGCACTGAATTTCCTTAAAAACACAGCATTAGAGGTGTTGAATTTGTGCAATACTAAGGTAACCCATCAAGGGGTACAAAACTTACTTAAAGTGAATCCTCCAAAAACGGTTTATGCCTGGAACACTGCTATTGACAGAGATCAACAAAAACAATTGGCTTCCATTGCTCCTTCATTGATCCATTTTGGTACTTCTGATTTATTTTCGGAAAAGTTGAGCCTCAGTCCCCCGGAGATCCACAATCCGAATGTCATTTTTGAAGATAGTATTAGTATCGTGTTTGAGGAACCTCAGGTTAAAAATATCAACATCCATTATACTTTGGATGGAAGTGAGCCTGACGAAAATGCTCCTTTATATACTGTTCCTTTTCGTTTGACCAACTCTAAAACGCTAAAAGCAAAATCCATAAAAAAGGGCTGGGCTGATAGTGAACTGTTTGAACAAATGATTTTTAAAAACAGTAACCATATTATTGAACATAAAGTAAATAATGACTTGGATAAGAGTTTTTCCATCAGTCATCATGTCAACTTTACTTTTAAAGACAATCAGGGGGTACTTTTCGATGGAAAAAAAGGGGAAAGAGTATATAGAGGAACCAGTATTGAAGATGCCAAAACATGGCTGGGTGTAGTGGAAGAGGATTTGGAGATTGAGGTTAAACTCAAAGATGTCGAAAAAATCAAGCATGTCACTTTGAGCATGTTGGAAAACCTAGATATGAGTACGATTTA
>JBESZM010000003.1:0-41393 GCA_041254175.1 Flavobacteriaceae bacterium
GCCTCGAGATGAAGGGGGTCTTCTTCAATAACTTCTTTGAGCAATGCTTCTGCCAATGGGTAATCACGATAGCGCTGGGCGTCTTTGGCCTTTAAAAAAGTTTTTTCTAGAGTATTTTGAGCAATCACTCCGGGATTGTCAAAGCTTCTTTTGATCAATGACGGCTGAGTGTTGTAATGCAATTCCAATCCCGGAACGTCAATGGAATAATTTCCCTCAGATTTGGGAAAAGAAAAGATATGGGTGCTGTTGGGAGTGGTTTTGAGGGTTTGAGTTTGTGTTTTCCGACGCGTTTTAAGGGTAACAATGGATTCGGTTGCTTTAAAAGCATTGATTTTTACTTCCAAAGAATTATCGGTTTCGATCACATTCATGGCACCGAAGGGAGAAGCCTCTTTGATTCCACCAATGTCTTTGACGGGAAACCAAACCTCTGTCCATTGATCCGTCAAATGGGGATCGAAAGTAGCTTGACTGATGGGGTTTTCCTCACCGGGGAAATATTGTACATAAAGTCTTCCGGCCTGATATTCGATATACTGCCCATCGGTATCAGTGAGCAGGTCTTCCCAAATTCCTCCGGCTCGAGAAAGATTCCAAAGCCATAGTTTTTGTCCGGGGATTTCGTCATATCGTCCCCAATGACCAAAACCTATGTCGCTGTCCTTATAATATCCTCCAAAAAAATCATTGTATTCTCCAATGACGTGGTAGGATTTACTGGGGCCAAAATTATTTTGGTTGTATTGGGACAAATCTCTGTTGAGCGGGTCAATGGGCCATGCTTTTGCCATTCCTCCATGGGTAAGGAACTGATCACCCGGGGTGTAAAATACCAAATCTTGTTGAGCGGCGGCGGCGGCGGTCATCCAGTTGTAGTAGGCTTGTTCGGTATCTGTGGGATTGTACCATATGGCTTGGGTGGTAAAGGCACTTTGGTCTTTGGGTAAGATGACCTTCACCCGCCATTGGGTTCTGGAAGGCAAATCAATTCCACCAACGGTACACATCACACTCCCGTCGGGGAGCTCGTCCAGTCGATAGTCTGCAGGTGTGCCAGTACCGGGATGATGCCCGATCACTCCAAAATTAAATTCTATCCCTCCCGAGGTCCACGGACCACGCATGGCGATGTTCCTGAATTTGGCCACCTCGTTTTTGTAAATGAATTCATTGCCGTTGCTTTTATCGATAGCGCCCCATACCTTTCCGCCTACCTCAGGAAATACTGTTACTTCAATCCATTGATTTTCCAGTGTGATTTTTTTGAATTCTTTTTCAGATTTTTCAAATTCATAACCCTGAAATTTGTGGTAGGGGTATATTTTGGGATTGAAAACAAAAGCGGGTAATGGATTGGGATCCCCAAAGTAATAGGTGGGGTACTTAACGCTTTCTTCGGTTATTTTTTGCTCTTGTGCTGATAGTGAGGCAGAGAGCATCAAACAGGTGATGAAAAAACTAATCATTTTTGGAAGTTGAACAACTGATGGGTTCATAGTGAATCGCTATTTAAAAGGTACAAACTGATCACTAATTTACAACAATAAAGTAAGCCTTAGATTGTGAGGGAGATTTTATTATGTTTAGTATTTAGGGGTATAATTGCTGAAAAACCAAAAAATTAACAAAAAATTAGTAATTAATAAGTTATTTACTATATTTACTTTTTTCTACAACTAAGTAGAATATTGAATTTTTCACAAACCAATTCAAATTTATTATGAAACAAAAAACAATGAAAAATGCAATTTTGAGCCTTTGCTTTTTATTCAGCGGCTTATTGTTTGCGCAAAAATCTGTTAACGGTACCATTACTGATCAGGATGGTGTTCCATTACCTGGAGCGACCATTGTTGTTTTAGAAACCAATGATGGAGCAACTACAGACTTTGATGGAAATTACACTATCTCAGCTGCAGAAGGTACTACTTTAGAAATTAGTTTCGTAGGGTATGAATCTCAACAAGTTGTTGTTGGTTCTGACTCTACTTATAGCCTTTCCCTCCAAGAAGGTAATGCACTCGACGAGATCGTCGTTACTGCATTGGGTATTAAGAGAGAAGAAAAAACCTTAACCTATGCCAGTCAGACGGTAAATTCTGAGGATCTTACTCAAGCCCGGGATATGAGTTTTGCTAATAGCCTTAACGGTAGAGCTGCTGGTGTTGAGATCAGAAAAAGTAGCTCGGGTGCCGGTGGTTCAACTCGTATTGTATTAAGGGGTAATAAATCTCTTACTGGAGATAGTGAACCTTTGATCGTAATCGATGGTATTCCTATGGTAAACAACAAAGGTAATCAACCAGGCGTATGGGGAGGTATCGACGAAGGTGACGGACTTTCACAAATAAACCCTGATGATATTGAAAGCATTAGTGTCTTAAAAGGTGCTAACGCTTCTGTGCTGTATGGTAGCCAAGGTGCAAATGGAGTAATTTTAATTACTACCAAATCTGGTGAAGCTGGTCAAGCAAAAGTTACCGTTAATTCTGGTGTAACTTTTGAGAGTGTAATTAATTTACCAGACCTTCAATACAGTTACGGAGCACAGAATGGTGACAAAAATAGCTGGTCTACTACTAAAGGTAATTACGATGGTGGTTATGTAGAAGATTTTTTCAATACAGGTGCGAATTATATCAATTCAGTTTCTGTATCTGGTGGAAACGACAAAACCACAGCATATTTTTCTTATTATAACTCTACTTCTGATGGTATTATGCCAACCTTTAAATACCAAAAGAACAACGTTTCTTTCAAAGGCTCTACTAAGCTTTTTGATGATAAAATGACCATTACTTCAAATATTATTTTAGCGGATGAGAAAACTCATAACAGAGGTCCATCTGGATACTATTTGAACCCGTTAGTTGCACTGTATACTTTCCCTAGAGAAAGAAACTTTTCAGATTTCATGACCAATTATGAAACTTTTGATACTGCAACCAATACTTATAAGCAGAACATTTATGCTAATTATCACTTCCTTTCTAATCCTAATTGGGTTTTGAACAGACAACCAAAGGATGACAGAATTAGAAGAGCGATTTCTAGCTTAAATATTAACTATCAGTTCAATGAGAAACTGTCTTTCCAAGCCAGAGCCTCTTTAGATTACTCTAACAAAGAATATGAGCAGAAGCACTATGCCTCTTCCAACCCAACAAATACTGGAGACAACGGAAGATGGGATTATAAGAGATTCAACGATGAACTCTTTTACGCTGATGGAATTTTATCTTATTCAGATAACATATCTGATGATTTGAGTTTAAATGTAGTAGCGGGAGCCTCTATTCAACATCAAAAATTTGGTGATGGAGTTAGTGTGTCATCCGGAAATGATGGACTTTTATTCTATGCTAACGAGTTTAACTTTCAGAACCTTCCAACGAACGTTCAAGTTCAATCTACCTTGAGTAGTAGGGTTGAGAAGCAAGCTGTCTTTGGTAACTTCGTTTTTGGATATAAAGATTTTCTTTTTGTTGATGTATCCGGAAGAAATGACTGGGCCTCTACATTTGCTGGTACCGGTAATGAGTCATATTTTTACCCATCTTATGGAGTTTCAGCGATCATCTCACAGATGGTTGAATTGCCTGAGATAATTAGCTTTGCTAAAGTTAGAGCTTCGGCAGCAACTGTAGGTAATGAAGTTCCATTTAACAGAATTAGTCCTGCTAATACTGTAACTGCAGCAGGTGGTGTAAATAGAAATACTCAAAAACCTTTTACAGATTTAAAACCTGAAATGATTCAGACTACCGAATTTGGAATAGACGTAAGGTTTATGAATAACAAGATCGGTGTTGATTTAGCGGTTTATAATATTACAAGTACAGATCAATTCCTATCTCTAGCCGCTCCATCAGGATCAGGTTACACAAGATATTTTGTTAACGCTGGTGAAATTGTAAATAAAGGGGTAGAACTTAGTTTAACAGGAAATATCATTGAAAAAGAAAATCTTTCCTGGACTTCTGTTCTTAACTTCACTCAAAACAACAATGAAGTTGTAGAAATTCACCCTGATCTAGCTGGTCTTGGTACTGGTGGTGGTGATACTGTTCAGTCGAGATTTGTTCCAGGAGGTTCTATCGGTGACATGTATGTTTTTATGCACAGAAGAGACAGTCAAGGAAGAATCTTGTTAGATGCTGGTGGAACTCCACTTGCTTCTCCAGACAGAGAATTTGCAGGAAATGCTGAACCAGATTTTAGCCTCGGTTGGGCAAACAACTTCACCTTTGGTGACAGGTTTACTGCTGGGTTCATCATCAATGGTAAGTTCGGAGGTAAAGTTTACTCACACACTGAGACAATGTTGAATGGTTTTGGTGTATCTGCTAGAACTGCTGCAGCAAGAGATGCAGGTAGTGTTTCAGTAAACGCTGCATTGGAGGACGGTACTGCTGTAAGTTCAGTAGATCCAGTAAAATGGTACCAATCTCAAGGTGATAGAAACGGTATTGCTGAGGCATACATCTACGACAGAACTAACATCAGACTTTCTCAGCTTTCCTTGGGGTACAATATTGACACAGAATCCTTAGGCTTACCCCTGGATAGTGCAAGTTTATCACTCATTGGAAATAATCTCTTTTATACCGCAGAGGCTCCATTTGATCCAGAATTGGCAATGAGTACCTCCAGAAATAATCAAGGGATACACAATTTCAATCTTCCTTCTACAAGAACGATCGGAATGAACTTAAGATTAACTTTCTAAACATAGAAAACAATGAAAAAAAATATTTTTTACATATTATTAATAGGATTAGTTACTCTGTATTCGTGTACGGATGATTTCGCTGAATTGAATACTAACCCTAATCAAATTACTGATGAATCATTAAAGCAAAACTTTAACCACATTGGGGCTTATTTTCCCTCAATGCTCAGTGCACTGAGTGGTAACCAGGTTATGCACAATCTGAATAATGACTCATGGGTAAGACATTATGCCACACCAACTCCCTTTGTAGGAGGTGTAAACAATACCACTTATTATCCAAGATGGATACACCAGTATTGGAACCGAATTTATGGTAGTATAATGGCACCGGGAAGACAGGTGATTCAGATAGCTGAAGCAGATGGATACGACATGTTCGTTCAATGGGCAAAGCTCATTCAGATCCTTGGCGCTTCAAGACTGAGTGCTTATCACGGTCCAATTATTTATTCCAACTATGGTACTCAGGGAGATGTAATGTATGACAGCGAAGAGGCTTTATACAACACATGGTTTAGTGAACTAGATCAAGTTGTTTCTACTTTCTCTGCTGATACAGGCTACTCAGGTTTTGCTAATTTCGATGCAACTTACAAGGGAAGTATTCCACATTGGATCAAAATGGCCAATTCATTGAGACTCAGACTTGCAATGAGAATTGTTGAGGCTAACCCAACCCTTGCAAAAACACAAGCTGAAAAAGCTATCAATGACCCAGGAGGATTGATTACTACAAATGCCGACAATATGATGTTAAGTTTATATGGAAATCCTTTTCATGAAGTTACGATCTGTTTTTCATGGAATGATACCCGTATGAGTGCATCAATGGAGTCAATTTTAGGTGGATATGATGATCCAAGAGCTGGAAAATACTGGGATCCTGTTGCTGATGCTAGTCTTGTCGCAGATCACCCTGACTTCCCCTACAAAGGAATCAGAAACGGTGCTTTCCTTGCTTCTAAGGCGCTTCACCTTCCTTATTCAACCATTAGTAGTGACTTTAAGTCCGCTTCTGACAGAAAATTAATTGATGCCGCTGAGGTTCACTTGATTCTTGCTGAAGCTGCACTTAGAGGTTGGTCTACTCCTCTTTCTGCTCAAGCACATTATGAGGCAGGAGTGAGAGAATCCTTCGCTTATTGGGGAGCAGGTGGAGTTGATGGTTATTTAGCTAACAACACCGGTACACCACTAGATTATGATGATGTGGTAGAAACAGGTGATGTGAATGACTTTACTTCCAGAATCACAGCGACTGTTGCTTGGAATGCATCAGGAACCAACGAGGAAAACCTTGAAAAAATCATTACTCAAAAATGGATTGCTGCTTACACCAATTCTATTGAGGCATGGGTTGATCACAGAAGAACTGGATATCCAAAACTTCCTTATAATTATAAGAACGACAGTAATTCAGACTTTGGAATTGTTCCAGCTGATGAATTTATGAAGAGAATGGTATTTCCAGTTGGCGAGAAAACAAGTAACGCCTCTGGTTATGCTTCTGGAGTATCCGCTCTTGGTGGACCCGATGAGATTAATACCCGACTCTGGTGGGATAAGCCTGGAGGAAACTTCTAATTGCTTAATATATTTATTAAGAAAAGCCTGTATCTTTACAGGCTTTTTTTTTTTAACTTGTAGTCACTCATTTTCTTAAAAAAACCAATATGAAATCGACCTTCTTATCAAGAAAAATACTCTTTCTATTGAGTATTGTCCTTTTTTCTTGTACCCCTTCTGCCGATAAAATGTTTACCCTAATGCCCTCCCGTGTCACAGGGATCAATTTTAAAAATCCCTTAAAAGAAACGGAGCAGTTTAATGTACTCAACTATGGGTATTTATACAATGGTGGAGGAGTTGCTATCGGAGACATCAACAATGATGGCCTTTCTGATATTTATTTTACAGGAAATATGGTGGGCAGTAGGCTATACCTCAATCAGGGTGATTTTAAGTTTAAGGAAATTGCAGAGCAGGCTGGCGTTTTTGCAGCAGGACTGTGGAATACCGGAACCACCATGGCCGATGTAAATGGGGACGGCCTTGTGGATATTTATGTTTGTCGTTCTGCGGCAAAAAATCCCGACAGCAGAAAAAATTTACTCTTCATCAATAATGGGGATTTAACCTTTACAGAAAAAGGGAAAGAATATGGTGTGGACGATTCAGGCTATACCACACAAGGGGCCTTTTTTGATTATGACAATGATGGGGATCTCGATCTCTACGTTCTAAACCACTCCACTCAAGAATACGCCGGATTAGGTAAAATTTCAAGACATCACAAAAAACAAAAAAATAAATCCTACTCAGATAAACTGATGAGAAACGACAATGGAAAGTTTGTCGATGTTAGTGACGAGGTAGGATTGATATCCAATATACTTGGATTTGGCTTGGGAGTGGCTGTTTCAGATCTAAATAATGATGGGTGGTTGGACCTCTACATTTCCAATGACTACAACGAACAAGATTATCTCTATCTGAATAATGGAGATGGTACCTTCTCAGAAAATTTGGAAGATTATATTGGCCATGTTTCCCTCTATTCAATGGGATCCGATATTGCTGACATAAACAATGACGGGCTGACGGACATAATGACGCTCGACATGCTTCCCGAAGGGAATTACAGGATCAAAATGACCTCCGGTCCGGATAATTTCGAAAAATTAAGTCACTTGGATAAAAATGGTTTTTACCACCAAACCATGAGGAATATGTTGCAACTCAATCGAGGGGGAGATTACTTTTCTGAGATCGGTCAATTCTCAGGGGTCTCCAATACCGATTGGAGTTGGGCTTCTTTGTTTACCGACCTGGACAATGACGGCTACAAAGATCTTTTTATTACCAATGGTTACCGGAAAGATTATACCAACATGGATTTTATGAATTATGTGGTTCAGGAAAAAATCAATGAGCGAAAGACCAAAGAAAAAATTAAACTTACCGAACTCATTGAAAAAATGCCTTCAACGGTGGAGGAAAACTATACCTATAAAAACAATGGGGATTTGACCTTTTCCAAGATGAATAAAGACTGGGGTCTCGACCAAAAGACACTGTCTAATGGAGCCGCTTATGCGGATCTAGACAACGATGGAGATATGGACCTGATCGTCAATAACATTGATGAAAAGGCATTTGTTTATAGAAATAATGCCGAAAAGTTTACCCAAAACAACTACTTAAAAATAGCATTGCAGGGCGCAGGGAAAAATAAATTGGGCATAGGGGCCAAGATAAAACTAACTGCCGGAGGAATGACTCAAACACAAGAGCTTTTGAACACCAGAGGATATCAGTCTTCCGTAGATTTCAATCTGATTTTTGGGATTGGCAAATCTACCGCTGTTGACCAAGTAGAAGTCATTTGGCCCAATCAAAAAAAGCAGATAATTACTGACCTTCAACCCAATCAAACCCTTACCCTCTTTCAAAAAGATGCAGTAGATGCTGTGATCCTAGAAAAAGACTCAAAGGCCAAATTTTTTCAGGAAGCCACTGAACTCGATTTTACCCATAAAGAAAACAACTATAACGACTTTAAAAGAGAGATCATGTTGCCGCATATGCTCTCCACCTTGGGGCCAAAACTCGCCATAGGCGATGTCAATGGAGACGGATTAGAGGACGCCTTTATCGGTGGTGCCAAGGGAGCTGTTGGTGGAATTTTCCTTCAAACCCGATCGGGTGGCTTTGTCAAATCCAATAAAATTGATCTTCAACCCGATGCTGTCTCAGAGGATATGGGTGCCTTATTTTTTGATGCAGACGGGGATAAAGATTTGGATTTGTATGTCGTCAGTGGAGGAAATGAGTTTGAAAAAACAGATCCTGCCCTTAAAGACCGCCTTTACATCAACCGTGGAAAAGGAAACTTTATCAAATCAAAAAAGAATCTTCCTGATTTTACCTCCAGTGGATCTGTGGTAAAAGCTGCAGACTATGACAATGATGGGGATCAAGACCTGTTCATCGCAGGGAGGATTTTACCCAATCAATACCCCTATGCACCCAACAGTTACCTGTTGGAAAACAGCGGAAAAGGAATTTTTAAAGACGTTACAGATGACGTAGCTGAAGGATTGAAAAACATTGGAATGGTTTCCGATGCCCTTTGGACCGACTTCAATGGGGACAACCAACCGGATCTAATGCTTGTGGGGGAGTGGATGCCCATCACATTATTCGAAAATCAAAATGGCAATTTTAAAAACATTTCAGAGGAGGTAGGATTTAAAAACTCTGATGGATGGTGGAATACTGTTGCCAAGGCTGATTTCGATCAAGACGGTGATATGGATTATGTGGCCGGGAATTTCGGATTGAATTCACAGTTAAAAACCTCTGTGGAGTATCCCATTGGTATCTTCGCAAAAGATTACGATAAAAATGGTTCTGTGGATCCTATTTTGTCTTGTTATGATGAAGGAAAAAATTATCCCGTATTCTCCAAGGACGACATTCAACAACAATTGACCATCCTTAAAAATAGATTTGTTCGATACAATGAATATGCCGATTTGACCATTGATCAAATTTTTACTCCCGAGGAATTGGAGGGCTCTAAGGTTTTATATGCTAAAAATTTTGAGACCAGTATCATAGAGAATTTGGGGAATGGTCAATTTAAAATAACCGCACTTCCCAAAGAGACCCAGTTGTCTCCCATTTATGGATTGGCCACAGGTGATTATAATCAAGACGGACACCTCGATATTGTGATGGGTGGAAATTTTACCAGTTCCAGGGTAAAATTCGGACACTACGATGCCATCAGGGGCATTTGCCTGTTGGGCAATGGAAAAGGGCAGTTCAGTTTCAAAGATGCCTCAGAAACAGGCTTGATGTTGTCCGGCGAAGTCAGGGATATTCAGAAAATCGTTTCTGCTCGTGGAGAAGAATATTTGATTTTTAGCCGAAACAACGATACGCCAAAAATCTATAAAACCAACCTAAACTAACACCATGATCTCCCCCAATCAATTAAATTTTTTTGAACAGGAGGGTTATTTAGCACTGGAAGATATTCTCAGTGTTCAAGACATGACATTTTACGCCCAAACGTATGATGCCTTTATCAATAACGAATTTGACACCTCTGATTTGAGATCAGATCTGTCCGGTAAAGAAGACAATGACAAAGAGTACATTACTCAAATCATGCTTCCCTCAAGAATATACTCCGATTTGCTCCATCACTCCATGCACCAAAAAGGTTTAGCGATTGCCAGGCAACTTTTGGGGGAAGATATGATATTAGATTTTGATATGCTGATCAACAAGGCCCCGCATACCAACCAACCCACTCCATGGCATCAGGATGCCGCTTATTGGATCGATATGCCCGACAAAAGAGCATTGAGCATTTGGTTTGCCATTGACGAGGCTACACTCGACAATGGCTGTATGTGGTACACGCCCAAATCTCATAAATTGCCCTTGAGGGAACACCATCAGCCCCTGGGCAAAGGAGCGCTTCAGTGCATTGGCTCAGAGGAAGAAAGTATGGCAGTTCCCCTAAAACCGGGTTCTTGTGCCATTCACCATGGGCATACGCTTCATTACAGTCGTGGAAATTCTACCTCCGGGCACCGCAGGGCGTTCATCCTCAATTTTCGACCCAAAAAAATGGTGGAGTTGGAAAGAGAGCAGGGCATGGATCACTCCGGGAATAGACAGGTGAGGGCCTAAAACGTTAATTCTCTTCAATAGCAACATCCAAAATACTACCCCTTATACTCAAACGGTAAAGATTCTTTTGTTCTCTTGTTGGATAAACCCTGTTGGAAAGAAAAATCATAAAACATTGATTAACGGGATCCACCCATACCAAATTCCCGGTAAATCCACTGTGGCCAAAACTTTCTGGAGTGCATTTTTCTGAGGGATAGCGTTCTGAGGGGATAGAATCCAACGTAGGTTTGTCAAAGCCAAGCCCTCTTCGATTGTCAGAATTGGGATAAGTTCGTGATGTAAAGAGTTCTAGGGTTTCCGGTTTTAAATATTGCTTTCCTTCAAACTGCCCGTCATTTATAAACATTTCCAATAATTTGGCCAGTGAAGATGCATTGGCGAACAGTCCTGCGTTACCGGAAATGCCTCCCATCAAACCGGCGGCTTCGTCGTGAACCCAACCGTGTACCAATGTTTTTCTAAATAGAGAATCCATTTCGGTGGGAACGATTTCTTTTTTTGGATAATCATAACTGGGGTTAAAGGTCAATCGCTCTATACCCATGGGATCGTAAAAATGACTGTCCAAAAATTCATCAAAGGGCTGCCCACTCATCTGTTCCACCATATCCGGCAAAAGAAAAAACAATAGGCCTGAGTATCGGTACTCTCCAATTTTTTCGACAGGAGTTCTTTTGATTCTCCGCATTATTTTTCTCTCATATTTTCTGTGGATAAACAAAGAGTCTGAGAGGGGATCCGGATACCTTTTATTTTGTGAGGAAGAAAGGGTTCTGGATTTCAGTTTTCCATTTTTTCGCCTTACTGTATTTTGGTGTTCGATGTAGGGTAGCCATCCAGCTTGGTGGCTGAGGACTTCCCGAAAAGTACTGTGTTTTTTATTGGTGTTTTTGATCAGTGGAATGAAGTCCGCAACCCTACGATCCAAATCTATGTCGTACAGCTCGTACAATTTCATAAAGGCCAGGGTGCTGGCCAAAATTTTGGTTACGGAGGCCAAGTCATACAGATGGTGGTTTTCTACCCGAACAATAGAATCATAGGTGTGAAATCCATAACTTTTATTGAATCTAATACTGTCATGCTTAAAAATCAATACTTGAGCCCCCGGATAGGCCTTTTGTTGAATTCCCATTTGAACAATGGAGTCAATTTTGTACTCCAAAGCATCATTGAGAGGGCTGGAAAGCGAATCTTGCCCGTGGAGTCCAAGAGTCCATACCATTGAAAAAAGGAAAATCACTTTTTTCATAAGGATTGTTTTTTATTCAATTTCGACAATCACATCGATCTCTACCGCAATATTAAAGGGTAAAGATGCCATTCCAACCGCAGCACGGGTGTGTTTTCCCCTTTCACCGAAAATAGCAACCATAAGGTCTGAAAAACCATTAACCACACTGGGGTGCTGTGTAAAATCGGGAGCAGCATTGACCATGCCTGTGGCCCTGATGATTCTTTTGACCCTGCTCAGATCTCCCAATGCGCTTTTTAGTATGGCGATTTGATTGATACCGGTCAGTCGGGCTGCCTCGTATCCCTCTTCGATACTCAAATCGGTACCTACTTTTCCGGTGATAAAGTTTCCATCCGGTTTTAGAGGACCGTTACCGGAGAGGAAAAGCAAATTTCCTACTTGAACGGTATTGACAAAATTGGCAACCGGAGTGGCGGGTTGGGGGAGTATGATTCCCATACTGTCCAGTTTAGCCTCAGGATTGAAATCAGATTTGACTTCTACGGTTTTGTTTTGTGCTTGGGGTGAACCACAGGAAACCAGGGAAAGCCCAAAACTCAAAACCAGTATATATAGAATTTTCTTCATGACTTTTTTTAAACAGCTGATGATAAAATTTCTTTCACCCTTTTGGCAACGATACGCTCTTGACCGGGTACCATCATCCAGGTGGTTATCCCTACGCTCTTGGAATCTCCAACGGTTTGAATCGAGGGGTGACCCTCCGCCAGTTGTTTCCTTACTTGGTTAGGACTTATTTTCACTTTCTTTTCATCCCAACGAATGCGTAAACTGGGGACATGGTTGGCGTAGGGTGGAACGTGAATTTCAGTTTCCACTCCCGCTATTGAGGTGGCGCTGTCACTGATGAGTTGGATCTGTGATTTCCACATTTCCCATTCTTTGTCGTGGTCTTTTTCAAGATACAATTCCAAAGCGGCCAACATACCTAAAACTTCTTCCTTGTTGACTTTCATCCCTCGACCAATGGTTTCTCCCCGGGGTGGAGTGTGCATTCGCGCTGCTTCGATATATTCTCTTTTACCCAAGAGTAAACCGGCACTTTGTGGACCTCTCAATCCTTTACCCCCTGAGAAAGCAACCAGGTCAAATCCCATTTTGGTGAAGCGAAATAGATTTTCTACCGGAGGCACATCTGCGGCACAGTCAATAAAAGTAGGGATATTGTGTTTTTTTCCTAGCGCAACAAACTCCTCCCATTTGATTTCGCCCCGATCGGTATGAGCATTGAGAAACCAAAGCATACAGGTTTTGTCTGTGATCGCCTTTTCTAATTGTTTGGCGGTTTTTACCTTGACCACTTTGGCACCGACATTGGTCAGTGCTTGGGCATATCCAATGGTGTGAGATTCTTGTATAATGACCTCGTTTTTCATCCCATCAGTATTGGGAAGTTGTTTTACCTTTTTTGGATCTTTTCCGGTGAGGATACCTGCCATTCCAATACTCATGGCACCAAAACATCCCGAAGAAACCGTTGCATATTCACACTCTAATAATTCGGCGATACGTTCTCCTACTTTATCTTGTAAATCATCCAAATTGACGTATTCGGTGGCCCCGTAGCTGATGGCTTCAATCACTTCTTTGGGCATGAGTGATCCTGTCATTGAGGTATAGGTTCCAGCCGCGTTGATGAATGTTCTGAGACCGAGTTCTTTGAAAAAATCTCTTCTCAAACTCGAAACTACTGCTGCGGTTTTGGATTGTGCCGACAGCGATTGGGCTCCCAGGAGACTCCCCGCAAAGGGAAGGGTGGCTAATGATTGAAGTACTTTCCTTCTGTTGATCATAATTTTATTTTTTTGATTTAATCTACTGCAGCGATACAATCGATTTCAACTAATGAATTTCCGGGAACACCTCCGTAGGTAGCTACTGTGGTTCTGACCGGTGGATTTTCACCAAAACGACCTCTGTAAACCTCGTTCATTTTGTGGTAGTCTGCCAAGTCTGCCAGGTAAACATTTACTTTAAGAACCTGTTCCATGGAAGAACCGTTTCGTTCTAACTCTTTTTGTACTTCGTTCAAAACGTGATCGGTATGGGCCTTGATGTCTCCATCAAAATGAGCTCCTTTTCCTGCTATGTATAAGGTGTTTCCATGTCTCACAGCTCCGGAAAACAATGGCATTTTCTGATCTTTAACGATTTTACCTACTACTTCTTTTTTGCTTTTGGCAGGGGCTGCTTTTACAGTTGCTACGCCAAACAAGCCAGCCATTCCCATTCCAATATTCTTTAATACGGATCTTCTTTTTTCGTTATGTTTCATCTTTTTAAATTTTATTGTTAAACTATTACCACATTCTTTTTTTAATCAATTCTTTAATTTGGTCTTTGGGAACAGGAAGTTCATCCATATGATCCCTGATCCACTTGGAGAAATCTTTCTCGATTTCCTCAGACCATTTGTTGTCGATTTGTCCCGGGGTGTATTTTCCTTCTTTTAATCGGGTGATGCCGAACAAGTCTCTGAGCCGCACCACTTCAGAGGTAACCACTACTTTCTCAGCCAAATGGGCCGGAATAAAAATCACACCTTCTTTTTTGGCCAGAACCACATCGCCGGGCATGACAGTAGCCGCTCCTATTCTGATGGGATCATTGATACTCAAAAGCATAACCTCAGTGAGAAATGAAGGGTGCCAGGCCCTGACAAAAGCATTAAAGCCTTCGATTTCGGAGAGTCCTTCCATGTCTCTGCTCGAGGCATTGAATACCACACCGGTTTTGGATTTGGCATAAATGGAATTTCCGAGGTTGTCGCCAATTAAAGTTCCATCTACAATTTTCCCAAAACCATCAGCGACGTATACGTCGTGTTCTACCAATCGGTCGATGGGCCAGGAGTTGGTATTTCCAATTTCTCCTGCTTCCAAACCTTTTTGTTTGATTTGATCGGCCACATCAGGTCGGTTGGGCATGTATTGAACCGTAAGTGCACGGCCCACAACGGTTACGTCATCGTGTAAGGGTTGCCATCCTCCCTCAAATTGGTTGTGGAAACCTTCATTTCTTAAAACCCCCCAAGCCTCTTCTATGGTTACTTTTTTCATCCGTTCCAAGATGTCTGCAGCCACTTTGGGCCTCCCATCCTCAAAACGTTCTCCTTCCCACTGGTGGGTTAAAAATTTCATTTGATCAACACTCAGATTTTGGGCATAGCCATTGCTGAGGATCAAAACACAAATTATAAGAAAAGGAACAGCAGCTAATTTTTTTAAGATCATTCGATTAATGTTTAAATTTATTTTTTCTTTTCAGGGTCTTTGTCGCGCCACCAAGTCGCCAAAGAAGAACCGGAAATGTTCATCCAAGGCCCAAAGACAGCAGGGGCAAGCCCTACGGTGGAAACTTTGCCCATCTCTAGGGCAATTCCGGAGGCCAACCCACCATTTTGCATACCCACCTCTAGGGCAATGGTACGACAGTCTTGCTCTTTCATTTTGAGCAATCTGCAGCCCCAGTAACCCAGCAAATAACCCAATAGATTGTGGATGATGGCTGCAGAGATCAGTAATATTCCAATAGACAAAAGAGAATCTCTTCCGGCTGCAGTGATGATCATAATGATCAAAGCAATAGCAGTCATGGATACCACGGGCATGGCTTTGTCCAGCCATTTGGCTTTGCCGTGAAAAAAGTGATTGAAAACCAAGCCCAATACCACGGGAAGAATCACCATTTTCACAATACTGAGCATCATGGCTACAAAATCAATAGGAACAAAGGCACCGGCAAAATACTTCATCAAAAGAGGCGTCATAAAGGGGGCCACTACAGTGGCTACAGCGGTCAGTGTTACAGAAAGTGCAACATTGGCTTTGGCCAAATAGGCCATAACATTTGAGGCGAGTCCACTGGGAGAAGAACCGATAAGGACTACTCCTGCAGCAATCTCGGCAGGAAAGTTGAATAGGGTGGCCAAGCTGAAACCCAAAAAAGGCATAATACTGAATTGACAGATCAGACCCACCAAAACCCCTTTGGGCATTTTGATCACACCATAGAAGTCATTAAAACTCATGGCAGTTCCCATCCCAAACATGATGATTTGCAGAAGCGGAACGATGAGTTTTTTAAGTTGAAAATCTCCCCACTGAACAAAAGTTTGGGGATAGAACATTGAAAGGCTAACAGCGGCAAAAATTAAAACGGTAAAGGAGAAACCCTCGAGGTTCTCATTGCCTCTCATGCCTAAAGCCAAGGTTAAAAAGAAAAGAATCAACGGCGCCCCGGTCATGCTAACATTTCCTGACAAATAGAGTCCTGCAGCGATGACAAACATCATACCCGAGAGCGCAAAAAGATATTTAGAGAGTGTTTTCATATTTATTTCCAGTCACTGCTGGCCAGGCCGTTTAGGTCGTAAACTACTTTTCCGTCTCTAAGGGTGAGTTCACACTCGAGTTTTTGATTCCCTTTCATTCTTTTTCCTCGGGTATCGATAAAGCCAAAATCTCCTTTTCTGATATTGAGTAGCGTAACATCTGCCAAGCCACCCACACTCAAATGTCCTAGGTCTTTTCTTTGTATGTATTTGGCGGGCTGTGAGGTAGTAGCAGCAATCACTTCTTGGATACTGAGTCCCATGTTGAGGAATTTGGACATAACGTTATTGATGTTCTTCATTCCTCCGTTCATACTTCCGGTATGAAGGTCGGTACTGATGACATCGGGTTTTAACCCTTGTTGGATTGCAGGGACGGCCTGTTCAAAAAGAAAACTTCCCCCTCCATGTCCTACGTCAAAAACAATTCCTCTTTTTTGGGCTTTAAAAACATAATCTCTCACTTTCCCATTTTCAGCCACAATAGGTGTTCTCCCATTGACATGAGCGTAGGCATGAGTAAATATATCTCCCGGCCTGAGTTTTTCCAAAAACAATTTGTCCAGAGGAAGCTCAGGATTGCTCCCGCCAAAATCAATCATTACGGGAATACTCCCTATTTTACCCGCCTCAACAGCAAGTTCTGTTGGAGTCCAGTCATAGCCCATAAAATGGGCGAGTTTGACTCCAACTACATGATCCTTATTTTGTTTGGCGACCATAGCAGTCATTTTAGGATTCATGTCGTCAATGTGTTGCTCCCTGTGTCCACCGCTCATTCCAGCACCTACTATATTTAAAAAGCAGAGCACTCTGGTTTTGGATGGATCGATTATTTGAGACTTATAAAGCTCAAAATTCCTCCACCCGGGACTTCCCGCATCCACAACGGTAGTGACACCGGATCGAAAAGTGAATCCATCAGGAGGAACGGCAGAAAAGCTATTGGCCAAGTAGCGGTTATGGACAGTTCCATAGAAGTTGTGGGTGTGCATATCAATGAGTCCGGGACTGACAATCAAACCCGATGCATCCACTACTTTTTTGGCTTGATTTGCAGAAATTTTCTTTTCAATAGCAGCAAT
The DNA here is from genome assembly GCA_041254175.1 of Flavobacteriaceae bacterium. Classification (GTDB taxonomy): domain Bacteria; phylum Bacteroidota; class Bacteroidia; order Flavobacteriales; family Flavobacteriaceae; genus UBA8316. The sequence continues at coordinate 17,127 of JBESZM010000003.1, forward strand.
TTTATTTCCCTTGATGGCAAGGTCCATCACTTGATCTATGTTGTTGACAGGATCAATAATATGTCCTCCTTTGATAAGGATGTCGTAGTTCTGCGCCAAAAGTGATCCACTCACCAGCACCAGAGCTAGGGACAATAATTTTATTTTTTTCATGATTCCAGTTTTAAATTTCAATTTCCTTTGATTATTTGTTGTTTGATTTTCTGTATTTTTCTACTTCCTCAGCCGAAATACTTCCGGCTTTGTTCTCAAAGTGAGTTCTAATATAAGTCAAAACGTCGGCAATTTGATCGTCATTCAAAAATGAATGCTGAGGCATCACACCATCATAAATCTCTCCATTGACCTCTATGGCCCCCTCCATTCCGTTGAGGATGAGGTGAACCAATCGCTCTTTATCTCCGGTTACCCAATCGGTGCCATTGAGGGGTGGAAATCTTCCCGAGGCGCCCATACCGTTAGATTGATGGCATGCCATACAGTATTGATTGTAGATTTTTTGACCAATGGCCAAATCTTCGGGTTCAATCCTGTCCTTGACAATATCAGGGGTTCTGATATGGGTCATTTTTTTTCTTTCTTCCATTTGGGCTAACTCCTTTGTGCCAAATGTTTCTCGGTCTCCTTTGAATTGTATCTTCCAGATCCTGCCTTTTTCAGTTTCCCCAATATACATGGAACCATCAGGAGCAAATGCAATTCCCATGGGTCTGAATTCTGCATCGCGGGTATTGACGATAGGGTCTACCCCCGCAAAACCATCGGCAAAAACTTCATAGGGCCCGGAGGGTTTGCCATTTTCGAAAGGAACAAATCCAATAAAATAACTGGATTGAGGATAGGGTGCTCTGTTGGTAGAACCGTGAAAAGCGATAAAAGCTCCATTTTTATAGTGATCCGGAAAGGCATCACCGGTGTAAAAGACCAAATCGTTGGGAGCCCAGTGTCCTGGAAAACCTATGACAGGATCTTTGTAGTCGGCACAGCGACCAATAATGGTTCCATCTCCACCATATTCCGGAGCCAGCACCTTTTTACCCTGCATTTGATCATAAAAGCAATAGGGCCATCCAAAGTGATCCCCTTTCTCTATTTTAATAAACTCCTCCGATGGAAGCAGGGCACTTTCCCATTGGCTAAAGTGATTGGGCCACAGCCGATGTAAATCGTCTCTTCCATGTACCACTGAATACAAGCTCTGGTCCGAAGTATTCCAGTCCAATGCCACGATACTTCTCAGACCGCTGGCATAGAATTCTCCGTCTTTTTGGGTTTGCCCAATTTTCTCAGCGTCAAAACGCCAGATACCGCCGTGGTCCACCAATAAGGGACAGGGGTCTTGGCCGGGTACCAAAGGTGTTCTCTTGGGGAGTTGGCAGGCGTTATTGGGCGCACCAAAGGGAACAAAAATATGTCCTTCCTCATCAAAGGCAATGGGCTTGCCAATGTGCTCGTGAGATCCATGTGCATGATCGTCATGGACAATGATCTCTGCCGCTCCCGTTGGAACCAGATTTTCCTCATCCAACTTGATTCTATAGACGGTGAGTTGAGAACTGAAATAGAGATAACCTTTGTATATTCTGGCTGCAGTTGAATAATTTCCTCTTTGTGGCAGGTGGTATTCTCCAAACTTGACCAAAGAGTCTGCAACCCCATCGTTATTGAGGTCTCTGATGGCAGCCATCACACCCGCTTCGCTGGGGCGTTTGAATTTGGCGTATAAATCACCATTTTCATTCACGGCCATATGGCGAACAGTTTCGGTAATACTGTCCACAAAAACCGTGGCTTCAAAACCTTGGGGGAGGTAAAGTGGAGACTGAGTCGTTGGACTTTCACAACCTATAATTGTTACCAATAAAAACAGGTAAAATATTCGAAATTTGTTCAGCATTAAATTCATCATTCTATCAATCATCATCATTATCAATTTTTATTGAAAATTTAAAATTCCAAAGTATTCGGGACGGTGAAAATCAGGTTTTGGGGTTTTAACTGGGTTCCAACTCAAATAATGTCGTTTGGTGGTATCGTCTCCACATTTATAAAAATTGGCATTGGAAACCAGTTTAGAAAAACTCAATCCTTCATCATAAGTAAAAATGGAGCTGGGAATGACCACTACCATTTCCCAATCAAAGGCCCCTGATTTTTCTTCAAAAGACTCCTTGCCCAATGTGGACCAAGTTTTGATTTTTTGTTTGATCAATTCAGGAGGAATAAAAGTACGCTTCCCTCGTCCGGGCCCATAGGCCAAGTGTGTAGTGCCGATACAGTTGAATTCAAAATTGTAATAGTTTCCGTTTTGAGCCGGATCGACAAAAAACTCAACACAACTGTCTCTGTGTACTGCCGAATTGGGATCCGTTCTTCGGGCCAAGACATGTTCTTCTTTGACATAATATTTAAGGAACAAAAGACTGTCATCGTGAGCAATTCTAAAACCCACTTCGGGCTGGTAGGGAAATTCCTCCCATTCCAACCAATCAACTTTATTGAGCGGGGTGTTTTGTTCCAAAGCCTTAGATACATTGTCAAAACTCAAAACGTCTTTGATCGAAATTTTTGGTACGTCTACACTTTGTTTATTCGTATTCATGTCGGAACAACTCCATAGACAGATCAAGATTATGAAGCTGATTTTTTTAAGTTTGATCATGCTTTAAATTTAAATTAATTAATTTACAAATTGAAATTAAAATTTATGAAAACTAAAATATTAGGAACACTAACAACACTATTGATCGTTTGTCTTTCGTGTGAACAAAAAGAAGTGCAGTATCAATCTCAAGATTTAGTGTTTGTAGGCCAATATACTTCTGGCCTTGAGGGCCCCGCAGTCGACCAAGATGGCAACCTTTATTTTGTTAACCCAACGCACAGTGGTTCTGTGGGGAAAGTTGATACGGAAGGAAATTTTAGTTTATTTATTGAGCATCTCCCCGAGGGAAGTACTGCCAATGGAATACGCTTTGGTCTAGATCAAAGCATGTATTTGGCAGATTACACCGGACACAATGTTTTGAAAGTGAACCTGCAATCTAAAGAGGTCAGCGTTTATGCTCACGATTCACTGTTGAATCAGCCAAATGATCTGGCGATCTGTTGCAATGATAGAATGTTTGCATCGGATCCCAATTGGAAAGAAAGCACAGGTCAGCTTTGGAGGGTAGAAAATGGCCAATTCCACCTTTTGTCAAAAGAAATGGGAACGACCAATGGGGTGGAGGTAAGCCCCGATGAAAAGACTCTGTATGTCAATGAGAGTGTACAAAGAAGCGTATGGGCTTTTGATCTGGACACCGAAGGTAATATTTCCAACAAAAGACTTTTTCATCAATTTGATGATTTTGGGATGGACGGTATGCGTTGTGATGTTGAAGGGAATCTATACATCACACGATATGGCAAAGGAACGGTGGCCAAGTTGTCACCGGAAGGAAAGCTTTTGCTGGAGGTACAAATGAAAGGTAAAAAACCTTCAAACATCGCTTTTGGAGGTAAGGATGGAAAGACCGCCTATGTCACCCTTCAAGACAGGGGCTACATTGAAACTTTTAGAGTTGAAAAAGCGGGTAGATCATTCGCTAGATAAAATCACATTTGATTATGTACCTCAACGGGCTAGACTACGCCATCATAATTACGTATTTCGTAATTGTTCTGGGGGTTGGACTCTGGATTTCTAAACTGGCAAGAAATAATCTGGATCAGTATTTCTTGGGAGGCAATAAAATCAAATGGTATTTTTTGGGCTTGTCCAACGCTTCCGGAATGTTTGATATTTCGGGGGTAATGTGGACGGTTACCCTATTGTTTGTCTATGGCCTTAAGAGTGCATGGATCCCTTGGTTGTGGCCGGTTTGGAATCAGGTTTTTGTAATGATATTTCTAGCGGTTTGGATCAGGCGTTCCAACGTAATGACTGGTGCCTCTTGGATTCTTACCCGTTTTAGTGGCAGGGGAGGCTTTTTGTCGAAAAATATAATTATTGTTTTTGCCGTCATAGGTGCGATAGGTTTTATCGCTTATTTTTTTGAAGGTATCGGCAAATTTTGTGCGGCCATTTTACCCTGGGATCTCAGCGTTCAAAATCAACTCCTCACGATCAGTTCTGAAAATGTTTATGCGCTTATCATCGTCGGGATTACCACATTGTATACCCTTAGAGGAGGAATGATGAGTGTGGTGGCAACCGAGGTGTTTCAGTACATCATCATGACCATTTCCAGTATTGCCATTGCCGTGATTGCTTTTAATGCGGTGAGCCATGCAGAGATCATGCAGGGTGTTCCCCGGGGTTGGGACGAGTTGTTTTTTGGTTGGAAGATGGATTTGGATTGGTCGGGCATACTCCCGCAATTGAATGAAAAAATTGCCACGGATGGTTTTGAGTGGATTGGCGCGCTTTTTATGATGATGTTGTTTAAGGGCTTTTTTTCCAGTTTGGCCGGACCCGTGCCGGGATACGATATGCAACGATTACTCTCCACTAGAACTCCTCTTGAGGCAGCAAAAATGAGTGGTTTTACCATTGCTGTCCTCTTCTCCCCCCGTTATCTGATGATCGCTGCTTTTGCTGTTTTGGCCATTGTATTCCTTACCCCCGAGTTGGCTTCCAACCCTCAGATTGATTTTGAAACCATACTGCCCACCGCCATTGCTACCTTTCTTCCTGCAGGGCTTAAAGGTTTGCTGTTGGCAGGACTCATGGCTGCTTTTATGGGGACTTTTGCAGCCGTAATCAATGCTGCACCCGCCTACATTGCCAATGACCTGCTGAAAAACAGCTTATTGCCCGGAAAAACTGAAAAAACTTATGTCCGTTATGGCTATTTATCCTCTTTTCTATTGGTTTTGATCGGTGTATTTTTTGGGTTTTTTGCCACTTCTCTCAATGCCATTACCCTCTGGATCACAGCTTCCCTATACGGAGGTTATACCGCAGCCAATGTATTGAAGTGGGTGTGGTGGCGCTTTAACGGATACGGGTATTTTTGGGGGATGTTGGCAGGGCTTTTGGCCTCTACCGCAAAACTCATCTTTTTTGGCGATTGGATCGATATTTATTTTTTTCCCATCATTTTTGTTTTTTCCATATTGGGTTGCCTACTGGGGTCTTACCTCAGCCCACCTGATAAGATCGAAGTGCTGAAAAGCTTTTATAAAAATGTGAGGCCCTGGGGTTTTTGGAAACCGGTTTTGGTTGAAGTCCAAAAAGACGACCCTACTTTTTTACCCAATCGGATGTTTGGCAGAGACATGTTTAATGTGGTGATTGGAATCTTCTGGCAAATGGCCTTAGTGGTCTGGCCCATCTTTTTGATGATCAAAAAATGGGATGCCCTGGCCCTATCTCTTGCCGTGGTAGCGGTTACTTCTATGGCTTTAAAGTATTTTTGGTATGATCCTCTAAAAAAAGAAGAAATTTAATATGGCCAATAAAGTTTTGATCAAGGGTACCTTTTTGGACGAGATCAGTCACGACATTCCTCATCAAAATTGGAGCGAAAAGGAGTGGTCTATGGATTTTAAACACATGAAATCTGCAGGCATCGATAAAGTGATCTTGATCCGTAGTGGTTATAAAAATTGGATTACCTACCCTTCAAAGGTTTTGACAACGGAAGAAAAGGCAATTCCTCCCTATACCGATCTGGTGGGCATGTTTTTGCGGTTGAGCGAAGAAAACAACATGGATTTTTATTTCGGCTTGTATGATTCCGGTAAATATTGGACTTCCGGGGATTATGAAAAGGAGGTAAGACTCAATTGTAAAGTGATCGATGAGGTTTGGCAGTTGTATGGGAACCATAAAGCTTTTAAGGGCTGGTACCTGTCACAAGAGTGCAACCGAAACATAGGAGGGATCATTGATCTTTATGCCGGTTTGGGTCAGTATTGTAAGCAGGTTTCCGGGGGACTTCCCGTTTTGATATCTCCGTATATCGATGGGATAAAAAACCTCTCTCAATACACTGCTCAAAGTCATCGGGAACAATCAATCTCACTGGATGAACATTTTAAAGCTTGGGAAGCCATCTTTAAGGGAATTCGTGAAAGCGTGGATGTTGTCGCCTTTCAGGACGGCCATGTGGATTACGATCAACTGGAGGATTTTATCAAGGTCAATAAATCTCTGGCCGATCAAAATGGCATCACTTCATGGATCAATTCAGAAACTTTTGACCGGGACATGCCCATCAAGTTCTTGCCCATCAAGTGGGATAAATTGAGGTATAAACTCGAAACGGCTGCCCAAGCGGGTATTTCGGAAGCCATTACTTTCGAGTTCTCCCATTTTATGAGCCCTCAATCTGCCTACCCTCAAGCCGGGCATTTGTACCATCGTTATTTAGAGTATCTAAACGAAAAAAAATGAGCAGTGATTCTTTTGCCACATTGTATTTAAAAGAGTTGACCCAAGAGGTAGTACCCTTTTGGGAAAAATACAGTATCGATCGAGAAAACGGAGGATATTTTACTTGTATTGACGATCAGCACAAGGTTTTTGATACCGACAAATTCGTTTGGTTACAAGCCCGACAAGTATGGACATTCGCAACTTTATACGACCGTTTGGAAAAAAAACAAACTTGGTTTGAGATTGCCCGTTCCGGGAGTGATTTTTTGGAGAAATACGGACATGACGGCAATTACAATTGGTTTTTTTCCCTTAAAAGAGACGGTCAGCCTTTGGTGGTTCCCTACAATATTTTTTCCTACACTTTTGCTTGTATGGCCATGGGAAAAATGCATCACATCACCGGAGAAGACAAGTACAAAACAGCGGTGGATCAAACCTTAAAAAAAATTACCCAAAGGGCGGCGAAACCAAAAGATCGTTGGGATAAATCTTATCCCGACTCGCGTCCTCTTAAAAATTTTGCCCTGCCCATGATCCTTTGTAATCTCTACAATGAATTGGGAGATTTGGTGATGGAGGAGGAAAAAGAACAACGTACCCATGCCTGCGTAAACGAAATATTTGATCTTTTTTGGGATCAGGAAAGAGGGGTAATACTGGAAAATATATCCCCTGATGGTTCCTTTTCCGATACTTTTGATGGCCGCCTGATCAATCCCGGTCATGGCTTGGAGGCCATGTGGTTTATCATGGATTTGGGAGTGCAATTGGATCGAAAGGACTGGATCGACCGATCGGTTGAAATGGCCTTGTCTATCGTCGAAAAGGGTGGGGACAAGGAGCATGGAGGGATTTTTTATTTTTTGGATGCTCAGGGGCATCCCCCTCAACAATTGGAATGGGATCAAAAACTGTGGTGGGTACACCTAGAAGCCATGATCTGTTTTTTGAAAGGCTACGAATTGACGGGATCTGATGCCTGTTGGGAGTGGTTTGAAAAAATTCATCACTACACTTGGAGCCATTTTCGAGATTCAAAAAGGGGAGGGGAATGGTATGGCTATTTGAACCGTTCCGGGGAGTTACTCCTTCCGTTAAAAGGGGGGAAATGGAAAGGGTGTTTTCATGTACCCCGGGCATTGTTTCAACTTTATGAAATTTCAAAACGACTTAAGATATGAGAGCGAGAATAGCAACTTTGGTTTTGGTATTGTACTTTTTGGGAGTTTCTTGTGAAAAGACTTCTATGGAGACAGACGTATTGGTTATTGGAGGAGGCAGCAGTGGCGTGGCGGCGGCACTGTCCTCTGCAAGAGAAGGTGCTGAGACAACCTTGTTGGAGGAAGGGCCATGGCTGGGGGGAATGCTCACTGCTGCCGGGGTCAGTGCTGTAGATGGGAATACCAAATTACCCTCCGGTATTTGGGGAGAATTTCGAGACAGTTTGATCAACCGCTACGGGAGCAAAAAAGCCTTACAGACCGGGTGGGTAAGCAATCACCTTTTTGAACCTTCGGTAGGGAATCAGATCTTCCAAAATATGGTCAAAAATCAACCTTTGCTAAAGCCCTATTTTGGAGCCAAGGTCATTGCCATTGAAAAAAAAGAAAAGGGTTGGAAAATTGAGTTCAGCAGTTCCAATCAAACTTTCACCCTCTTTGCAAAGATTGTGATCGATGCCACCGAATTGGGTGATATCGCAGCTCGTGTGGGAATCCCTTATGATATAGGAATGGACAGCCGGCAGGCCTATGGTGAGGACATTGCCCCCGAAAAAGAAAATGACGTGATTCAGGATCTGACCTATGTAATGATTTTAAAGGATCATGCAAAAGACATGACCATCGAAAAACCCGAGGGCTATGATCCGGAAGTTTTTTACTGTGCCAGTGAAAGCGATCACTGTAAAATGGGTGAAAAGATGAACAGAACCCTGTGGCCCAAGGACAGTTTGCTGTCCTATGGACGTTTGCCCAATGGAAAGGTAATGATCAACTGGCCCATCAATGGCAACGATTATTATACAAATGCAATAGAACAAACTGAGGAAGAGCGACACCAATCATTTGAAAAAGCCAAATTGAAATCCCTTCAGTTTTTGTATTATCTGCAAACCGAACTGGGATTTAACACCTATGGCTTGGTTGATGATGAATTTCCCACTGACGATGGTTTTCCACTGATCCCCTATCATAGAGAATCCAGGCGTATTCATGGGATCACCACCCTGACGGTCAATCATATTGCCCAACCCTATGACCAGCAACAAGCCCTCTACAGAACAGGTATTGCTGTGGGCGACTATCCCGTGGACCATCACCACGCCAGCCACCCTGATGCCGAAAATTTACCGGAACTCCATTTTTATCCTGTTCCCTCCTACAACCTGCCGATGGGCTGTTTACTCCCGCAAAGTGTCGATGATTTTATCGTGGCTGAAAAATCCATTTCGGTGACCAATATCGTCAATGGAACCACCCGCCTGCAACCCGTTGTTCTACAAATTGGACAGGCGGCAGGAGTGATGGCGGCATTGAGTATTAAGGAAGATATTTCCCCTGCAAAGGTGAGCGTAAGAAAAGTACAAAACCGGCTTTTGGAACAGGGAGCATATCTTTTGCCCTACTTAGACGTCCCCAAGGATCACCCCCGTTTTAAAGTCTATCAGCGTATAGGAGCAACAGGAATTTTAAAAGGCACGGGAATGAACGTGGGTTGGGAAAATCAAACATGGTTTTTTCCCGATAAGGAGCTGACTCAGCCGGATCTGGATCATGCCCTATCCGTATTGAAAAAGTTTAAGGACATTCCGCCTCCTGTGTCAACCAAAAATCAAGATATGCTGCAATGGTTTAAAAAATTACACCCCTTATTTTCTTCTGACAATTCCCTTCCTGATTGGATCAAGGATACAAAAACCCTAAACGAATTTTTGGGGATTAAAGTTGCACCAATGGGTAATATCAGTCGCGGAAACTTCGCCCTCCTTTTGGATGTGATCATTGACCCCTTCCACAGGCGGCCCATTGACCATTATGGTCAGTTTGTTTTGGATCAATGATGGAGTTACCTCTGCTTTTCTTCCAAGGCTTTTTTGATTTTTTTTAAAATCAGAAAGCCATTTAGATTCATTCGGACCTGTTTATGATTTACTATTTTTGTAATACAAGACAATTCAATGAAAAAAAACCAACAAAGGAGAAAAGCTTTGGTTTATCATGCCAAACCCAAACCGGGTAAAACTGAAGTAGTCCCTACCAAAAGCTATCGTACCCAAAGAGACCTTGCACTGGCCTATTCTCCCGGGGTGGCCATTCCCTGTCAGGAAATCGAAAAGCAGCTCGAAAATGTTTACAAATACACCAACAAGGGCAATCTGGTAGCGGTCATTTCTAATGGAACTGCTGTTTTGGGTTTGGGAGACATCGGTCCCGAGGCTTCAAAACCCGTGATGGAGGGAAAGGCACTCTTGTTTAAAATATTTGCAGACATTGATGTTTTTGACATTGAGATCAATGAAAAAGACCCCGAAAAATTCATCCAGACCGTAAAAGCCATTGCCCCCACATTCGGAGGCATCAACCTCGAAGACATTAAAGCCCCGGAGGCTTTTGAGATCGAAAACCGACTCAAAGCAGAATTGGACATTCCCTTGATGCATGACGACCAACACGGAACGGCCATCATCTCTTGTGCTGCTCTGATCAATGCCCTGGAATTGTCCAATAAAAAAATAGAGGAGGTCAGGATCGTCATCTCCGGTGCGGGCGCTGCGGCCATCTCCTGCACCCGCCTGTATCAAGCTTTTGGCGCTAAAAAAGAAAATATTGTCATGCTGGACAGCATGGGAGTCATCAGGAATTCCCGCCCCAACCTGAGTAGCCAGAAAGCAGAATTTGCCACAGGCCGCGAGATCGATACCTTGGCCGAGGCCATGATCGATGCCGACGTTTTTATTGGCTTGTCTCAACCCAATATTTTGGACGAGAACATGTTGCTGTCTATGGCCAAAAACCCCATTGTTTTTGCCATGGCCAATCCCACTCCCGAAATAGACTATGATTTGGCTTGCCGCACCAGAGCAGATATCATTATGGCTACGGGAAGGTCTGACCATCCCAATCAAGTCAACAATGTTTTGGGATTCCCTTTTATCTTTAGAGGTGCATTGGACGTAAGGGCCACCAAAATCAATGAACCCATGAAAATGGCGGCAGTAGAGGCTTTGGCCCAATTGGCCAAACAATCTGTCCCCGAACAGGTCAATATCGCCTATGAGGAAACCAAGCTCAATTTTGGTAAAGACTACATCATCCCCAAACCCTTTGACCCCCGCTTGATTGTCGAAGTTCCGGTTGCCGTTGCCAAAGCGGCCATTGCCTCCGGTGTTGCTCAAGAGCCCATTGATGATTGGCAGCGGTATGAGGCCGAATTGGCCGAACGATTGGGAGGTCATCAAAAAATTCTCCGAATGATCCATGACCGTGCCAAATCTGCCCCCAAGCGCATCGTATTTGCAGAGGCCGATCAGTTGGATCTGGTCAAAGCGGCTCAAATCGTCCACGAAGAAAAAATTGGAATTCCGGTTTTACTGGGGAATAAGGAAACCATCCAAAATTTGATGGAGTCCATTGATTTTGAGGCAGAGGTCTCTATCATTGACCCCAAAACCGAAGAACATATCGAAAGTCGGCAACGTTATGCCAGGGCCTTTTGGGAGACTCAAAAAAGAAGAGGAAAAACCCTTTACGAATGTGACAGTCTGCTCAAAGAACGAAACTATTACGCCGCCATGATGGTCAGAGCGGGAGATGCCGACACCATGCTTTCCGGTTTTTCAAGAAAATATCCCGCAGTGGTTAAACCCATTTTGGAGGTCATGGGCAAAGCCAGAGGCGTCGATCGGGTAGCCGCTACCAATTTGATGCTCACCAAAAGAGGAATGCTTTTCCTCTCCGATACCTCCATAAATGTAGATCCCTCACCCAAAGAATTGGCCAAAATTGCCCAGATGACCGCCCAAACGGTCAAAATGTTTGGGGTAGAGCCCGTTGTAGCACTTTTGTCCTATAATAACTTTGGATCCTCTCCTTTCCCTCAGGCCAAAAAAGTATCCCAAGCGGTCAGTTATTTGCACCGGATGTTCCCCAACCTCATTGCCGATGGCCCTGTTCAATCGGACTTTGCACTCAACAATGAAATGCTGGGAGAGCGTTTCCCCTTTTCCTCTCTCCACAACCGAAAAGTCAATACCTTGATTTTTCCCAATTTGGACGCTGCCAACATTACCTACAAGATCATCAAGGAATTGGACAACACCCTATCCATCGGGCCTATATTGATGGGGCTCAGGGAATCAGCCCATATCTTACAATTGGGGGCGTCGGTCGATGAAATCATCAATATGGCGGCCATAGCCGGCATTGACGCACAAGAAAAATTAAAATTGAAAGCAAAAAAATGATAACACAAATTAAAGGGAAACTCGTTGAAAAAAACCCAACCCAAGTGGTGGTAGATTGCAATGGGATTGGATATGAGATCAATATTTCGCTATACACTTTTTCCAGTCTTTCGTCCGATGAAAATATCAAGTTATTCACCCACCTTCAAGTCAGAGAGGATGCTCATATTTTGTATGGTTTTTTTACGGTTTTGGAAAGAGCCGTATTCAGACTTCTAATCTCTGTTTCGGGCATAGGAACCAGTACTGCGAGGACCATGCTTTCCTCTCTTACACCCGCCGAAATCCAACAGGCCATTGGCACCGAGGATGTCGCTACCATTCAGGGGGTCAAAGGCATTGGACTGAAGACGGCTCAGCGGGTAATCATTGAACTTAAAGACAAGATCAAGAGCTTGCAAGGAACCGACGAAATTCCTGTTTTTAAAAGCAATACAATCAAAGAAGAAACGTTATCAGCATTAGAGGTACTTGGCTATTCGAGAAAAGCCTCTGAAAAAGTCGTTGATAAACTCATTCAAGGCGAACCTGACAGTTCGGTTGAGGAATTGATAAAATCTGCCTTGAATAAACTTTAAATCTCTTTGATCTATAAGATAAAGAACAAAAATTTAAGTTTAAAATTCTTCCTGTTGCCCCTATTGATGATTTGCAGTTTTTCACTGTGGGGACAGGTAGAGAGCAGCTATGATTTGTCTAAATCCAAGCTTACCCAATCGGCCGGTATCAGCTCAAAATACACCTATGACCCCGAAACGGGGATGTATCGCTATACCGAAACCATTGACGGTTACCCCATCAACACCCCATTGGTAATATCTCCGAAAGAATTTGAAGCCATGGTGTTGGCCGAACAGATGAAAGGGTATTTTCAAGGTAAAATTGCCGCCCTTACCGGCAATGCCGAAAACCTAACTGAAACCCAAAAAAACCTCCTTCCCGAGGTTTATGTCAACAGTAAATTTTTTCAATCCATTTTTGGCAGTAATATTATTGATATCGTTCCCCAAGGGTCCGTTGGAATAGACTTGGGTGTCCGATACCAAAAAAACGACAATCCGGCAGCATCTCCCAGAAACAGAAGAAGTTTTGGTTTTGATTTTGACCAAAGGATCAGTCTGAGTTTATTGGGTAAAATTGGTGACAGACTTCAAATCACAGCCAATTATGACACGGAGTCTACTTTTGACTTTCAAAATTTGGTCAAAATAGAATTTAATCCACCCCAGTTGGCAGAAATTTCAGACATCATCCCCGAATCGGTCAATGCTCAAGGCGATATGCTCAAGTCCAGAGCGGATAAACTTTTGTCTAAAGCCAAAAATATTACCGAAAAAGCAGCAGGGGTACAACAAAAAATTGGGGATTTTCAGAGTACATACAACGAAGCCAGACAAAAAATTCTCAACCTTAAATCAAAAGCAGATGCCCTTTCAAGTCAGAGTTTGATGGGCTTGGGGAATAATGTTACTGATTATCTGAACGGGAAGGTCACCGAGGATGCGATTTTACAAAACATCAGTATTGGAAATATCAGCATGCCCCTAAACAGTAATCTCATTCAAGGGGCACAGAGTCTCTTTGGGGTAAGAACCGATCTCAAATTTGGAAAAACCACCATTTCGGCTGTTTTCTCTGAACAACGGTCACAATCACAGAATGTTGTCGCTCAAGGAGGAGGAACCCTTCAGGAGTTTAATGTTTTCGCACTCGACTATGAAGAAGATCGTCACTATTTTCTGGGGCATTATTTCAGGGATCATTACGATCAATTTCTCAAAAACTATCCCTATATCAATTCCCCGGTTCAGATAACCAGAGTCGAAGTTTGGATCACCAATAGGGGATCACAAACCAGAAACATAAGGAATATTGTAGGTTTTCAGGATTTGGGAGAGAGTGACCCCTCCAAAGTGACACTGGACGACAGAATCACCAACTTTTTTAACGGTAAAGGTTTTTCAAGCCCTACTTCCAATGACAACAACAAATTGAACCCTGAAACCATCGGCAGGGGAGGAATCTTGAGTAAAGAAATTCGCGATATTGCATCCATCTCCCGTTCTTTTGGGGCCTACAACAATCGGGTCAATGAGGGATTTGATTATGCCGTATTGGAAAGCGCCAGAAAGCTCAGTCAAAGTGAATACAAACTTCACCCTCAATTGGGTTATATCTCTCTCAATCAACGTTTGAGCAATGACGAAGTTTTGGCTGTGGCCTATCAATACACCTACAGGGGCAAAGTCTATCAAGTAGGGGAATTTGCCAACGGAAGTGTTGAAACGACTGCTGTTAACACCAATCCAAACGAAGAAAACCAGAGCATTATAAACAACAATTTGGTGGTCAAACTGCTCAAAAGTAATATTACAGATGTTCGTCAACCCATCTGGGATTTGATGATGAAAAACATTTACAATACCGGTGCTTTTCAACTATCTGAGGAAAATTTCAGACTCAACATACTTTATTCAGACCCTTCACCCATCAATTATTTGACTCCTGTAGACAAATCCATTTGGCCGAAGAATATGGACGACAGAATCCTTTTGAATACTTTTAATTTGGATCAACTCAACTTCTACCAAGATCCGCAGCCGGAGGGTGACGGATTCTTTGATTACATTCCCGGTATTACCATCGAACCCCAATACGGCAGAATTATCTTTCCCAATGTAGAGCCTTTTGGAGAATACCTTTTTGAGCTGCTGGACGATCCCAACTCACAAAGAGAACAATACAAAAACGTTGAAACCTACAACGCCAACCAAAAAAGATATGTTTTCAATGAAATGTATCTCAAAACCAAAGCCGCTGCTTTGGAGACCACTGAAAAAAACAAATTTCAGCTCAAAGGGCGTTATAAATCCGAAGGGGGAGATGGCATTCCTATTGGCGCATTCAATGTTCCGCGTGGCTCGGTAAAGGTCACCGCAGGAGGTCGGGTACTGAGAGAGGGCATTGACTATACTGTAAATTATGCCATTGGTAGGGTCAAGATTTTAGATCCGGCTTTGCAAGCCTCAAATGTTCCTATCAATATATCTGTCGAAAACAACTCTTTTTTCAACCAGCAAAACAAAAGGTTCTCGGGAGTCAATATCGTTCACAAGGTTAATGACAAAGTGGTTTTTGGTGGAACCCTCTTGAATCTGAGTGAAAATCCACTGACCCAAAAAGCAAACTACGGCACAGAACCGGTGAATAATACCATGATCGGTTTCAACACCAATTTTTCTACTGAACTCCCATTCTTAACCCGCTGGGTCAATAAAATCCCGACCATTAACACCAATGTGCCTTCCATGTTATCTTTCAGGGGAGAAATAGCCAATCTCGTCGCCGGAAAACCCAAAAACACTCAACTTCAAGGCGAATCCAATGTTTATATTGATGACTTTGAGGGAGCCCAAACCAATATAGACATCAAGGGTTTTAACTCTTGGAAGCTCTCCAGTATTCCTTTTAAAAATTTTAAAGGTTCAGCGGTCAAAAACAACGACATCAGCAGTGGCTTTGGAAGGGCCAAACTCGCTTGGTATTCCATTGATCCTATCTTTTATGCCGGAGGGAGACCAGCGGGAATCAACAATGACGATATCTCACTCAATACAACCCGAAGGATTTTTATCAAAGAGATTTTTCCCGAACAGGATCTTGTGCAGGGAACTACCACTGTCCAAAGCACCTTAGATTTGGCCTATTATCCCGATGAAATAGGGCCCTACAACAATGTGACTGATGATGAATTTAGAGGTGATGCTGCCAAAAATTGGGCAGGGATCATGCGGCCCATCAATGCGACTAATTTCGAACAGTCCAATGTGGAATTTATTGAATTTTGGCTCTTGGATACCTTCAGCGAAATAATCACCGAGCATGACGACTTAGGGGAACTTTACTTCCATTTGGGGAATATTTCGGAGGATATACTCAAAGACGGACGAAAACAATTTGAAAATGGATTGCCAGGGCTTAATGGTCAAAATTTAGTCCATAATACCCCTTGGGGGAAAGTACCCTCCACCCAGTCACTACTATATGCTTTCAATACTGTTCCCGAGGACAGAGCAGTACAAGATGTTGGATTCGATGGTTTGGACGATGCTCAAGAGCAGTTGATTTATTCCAATGGACCTCCCGAAGATCCTGCGCGTGACAACTATCAATTTTTCGTTGCAGCTAAAGGCGGAATTTTGGATCGTTACAAAAATTACAACGGTACCCAGGGCAACTCTCCCGTTGCTTTTTCTGATACCAACAGGGGAAACACTACCGAACCCGACTCAGAAGATATCAACCGGGATCAAAGTATGAATACCATCGACAGTTATTTTGAATACCGTGTCCCCATTTCAAAATCAATGGGGGTTGGTAATCATCCCTTTATTACTGATGTTCGAGAAAATGTCAAAGTTGATGTTCCCAACGGAGAAGAAATCACCACGCGGTGGATTCAATTCAAAATACCGGTACAGAAGGGCTACTATGAGGACACCCAGTTTGATGATTATTTTGAGGCCATTAACAACATCGAAGATTTGCGTTCCATCCGTTTTATGCGAATGGTTCTCAAAGGTTTTTCTCAGCCCGTGGTATTGCGATTTGGCACCTTGGATTTGGTACGAGGAGATTGGCGCAGATACAACCAAAAACTAAACAAAAAACTTCCCAAAAACAACAATACAACCCTAGACATCAGTACGGTCAATATTTTGGAAAACGAAAACCGCATACCCGTCAATTATGTCTTACCTCCTGAGATTCAAAGAGAACAGATCAACAACAACAACACCATTGTCCGACAAAATGAGCAATCCATGTCCCTGAGGATATGCGACCTTCAACCCATGGACTACCGTGCGGTTTACAAAAATGTCAATGTAGACATTCGGCAATACAAAAACCTTAAAATGTTTTTACATGCCGAATCCATCGTTGGTCAAAAACCTTTACCCGGAGAAGGAACCGCCGATGACTATGACCGACGAATGGTAGCATTCATTCGATTGGGTACGGATTTTTTGGACAATTATTATCAGGTCGAAATTCCACTTAAACCCACCGATTACGAAGAAAGCTCCTCCAACATATTCACCGCTGATGAAGTTTGGCAACCGGAATCTAATGCCTTGGAGGTCCCCATCAAATTACTGGCAAAACTAAAAGCAGCCGCCATTAACAATTCCGGTCTGGGCAGGGTGTCCTATTTTGATGAAAACATGAATCCTGTCAGTGAGTTTTCACCCATCAGTGCTTTGCCCGGATTTAAGAAATACAAATTTGCCGTAAAAGGAAACCCTTCTTTGGGATCCATCAAGACCTTGATGATAGGAGTGAAAAATCCCTCCCAGCAGTTGGGAGACGATTTGTGTGGGGAAGTTTGGTTCAACGAATTACGCATTGCGGGAATCGATTCCAAAGGCGGCTGGGCAGCCATTGGAGCCATGGACGCCAATTTTGCTGATTTGGCCACTGTAGCCGCTACGGCTCGAATGTCAACCATTGGATTTGGCTCCATAGATCAGACGCCCAACCAAAGCAATCGGGAGGACATGAAGCAGTACGATCTGGTCACCAACATCAATCTGGGGAAGCTCTTACCAGAAAAATGGGGACTTCAAATACCCCTGAATCTCAATGTAGGAGAAACCTTTATCACGCCCGAATACGACCCTTTTTATCAAGACATCCTATTGCAAGACCGACTGGACGCCTCCAAAAGAACTTCACAAAGAGATTCCATTAACGAACAAGCCATTGACTATACCCAAAGAAAAAGTATCAGTTTGATTGGGGTACGAAAAAATAAAACGGGAAATAAACCCAGCCGTTTCTACAGCCCCGAAAATTTTGATTTTTCATACGCTTACAACGAGTTGCAACACCACGATTATGAAATTAAAAATCAAACAGACAAAAACCTCCAATTGGGAGCCAACTACGCTCACTCCTTCAAGTCCATAGAAATCAATCCTTTTAGAAAAATTCAAGCCCTAAACCGAAAGCGATACTGGCAATGGTTGAAAGAAATTAATTTCAAT
Source organism: Flavobacteriaceae bacterium (assembly GCA_041254175.1). Lineage (GTDB taxonomy): Bacteria > Bacteroidota > Bacteroidia > Flavobacteriales > Flavobacteriaceae > UBA8316. The sequence continues at coordinate 35,008 of JBESZM010000003.1, forward strand.
CCCATTCCCAATAACATAGAAATTACCTCCAACATCAATAGAGATTTTAGTAGTCAGCGTTTTCGACAAGTTTATATGGAGGGGATAGATGCAGGACTACAACTTCCCCTTCCAGACCTGCAACTCAGAAACTATCTGTTTGACTGGTCTTACTCCATCAGTCATAATCTGACCCGTTCTTTGCGATTCAACTTTACAGCATCCAACAACAACATCGTTAGAAATTTTTTCGAAAAAGACCCCGACAACCCCTTGGGTAGGGTCAACAAGAGTTTGGACATCTGGGATGGCATTTGGGATACCGGTCAAACCGATCGTCATTTTCAAACCCTTTCACTGAATTATAAAATTCCTTTTCGATTAATTCCCTTTCTTAATTTTATTGATGCTAATTACAATTATACAGGCGATTTCAGCTGGCAAAGGGGATCCAATGCCATGGCAGCTGTGGCTGGTGAGGGAGGTCAGCAGCTGGGCATTGTCAACACCATACAAAATGCCAATACCAAAACCCTGACCGGATCGATTTCTTTTGATAAACTCTACACCATTTTGGGATTAAAATCAAAAAGATCCCCTTTTGATCAACCTTTTGCAAGAGCCGCTGAGGCCAACAATCCACAGAATCAAAAACAAGAGAAAAAACCCAAAAACAACGCTTTTAAGAAAGGGGTCACTTATTTTGTTGATCTACTTTCATCCATCAAAAGAGTACAATTCAATTATTCGGAAAACAATGGTAAAGTCATCCCGGGTTATCTGCCCAATGTAGGATTCATGGGTACCCTAGACCCCTCTTTTGGTTTTACTTTTGGAAGTCAAGCCGATGTCAGATATGAGGTAGCCAAGAGGGGATGGTTGACCAATTTCCCCAACTTCAACGAGCCGTTCGTTCAAGTCCACAACAGCAAACTCAATATATCCGCTCAGATCAATCCTTTAAAAGACCTGACCATCGACCTTAATGCCGAACGCAATTATTCAAATAATCTGTCTGAAAACTATCAGGTTCGTGACAGGGATTATCTCGCACTTAATACCAATGAATATGGGAATTTTGGAATGTCTACCATTTTGATCAAAACCGCTTTTTCAGGCGGGGACGGTATTGTCAATAAGAATTTTCAGAATTTCAGAAACAACCGTTTGATCATTGCCAATCGCCTGGCAGCTCAAAATGGAACTTCACTCACCAATCGCGATAAAAATGGCTTCCCCGAAGGATTCAATAAAAATCACCAAACTGTTCTCGTGGCTTCCTTTCTCTCCGCATACTCCGGAAGTGATCCCAACAAAATATCTTTTGACCCCATCCAAAATACACCATTGCCCAACTGGAATTTAAAGTATACAGGCTTGACCAAAATCAAATCCTTGGCCAAAATTTTTAATCGATTTTCTATAACTCACGGTTATCGTTCCAGCTACACCCTTACAAATTATCAAACCAATTTGGAATATGACCCCACACAGCCGCTTGTCAAAGATCCTTTGGGAAATTATAGGACCTCGAAATTTTACTCCAACATCAATTTGGCAGAACAATTTAACCCGCTGATTCGTTTGGATGTCGAGTTCAAAAACTCATTAAAAATACTGGCAGAAATGAGAAGAGATCGATCATTGTCGTTGAGCTTGGACAATAGCCTGTTGACCGAACAAAGTGGAAATGAATACATTGTAGGGATGGGCTACCGTCTTAAAGATCTTAGGATCAGAACCAATTTGGGAGGGAGAAGGGTTACCCTCAGTGGAGACCTCAATTTAAAAGCAGATTTTTCTTTCCGAAAAAACATCACTTTATTGCGCAACTTAGAATATGACAACAATCAAGTAACTGCCGGACAAACGCTGATGTCCATCAAATTTTCTGCAAATTATAATTTATCCAAAAACCTGACCAGTATATTTTTCTACGATCACAATTTCTCTGAATTTGCCATTTCAACGGCTTTTCCGCAAACTTCCATCAGGTCGGGGATCACCATCCGTTATAATTTTGGAAACTAAAAGTGAATTGTATTACTTTGTGTTTTAAATTTTAAACAAGATTAATGAATATTCCCTCCGATCTCTTGTATAGCAACGACCATGAGTGGGTCAAATTAGACGAAGAAATTGCTACCATCGGCATTACAGATTTTGCTCAACGGGAGTTGGGAGACATCGTTTATATTGAAATTGAAACTGTAGGAGACACTCTGGAAAGGGAACAAGTTTTTGGAACGGTGGAGGCCGTCAAAACAGTTTCTGATTTATTCATGCCCCTGAGCGGTGAGGTTTTGGAGTTCAATACGGGTCTGGAAGATACCCCCGAGGCCGTCAATGACGAACCCTACGAATCGGGTTGGATGATCAAAATTAAAATCGATAATCCTGCACAACTAAAACATTTATTGAGTGCAGATCAATACAAGCAATTGATTCAAGGTTAGAACTAACCGCTAAGACAAAAAAAATCTTGTTTATTATCGATTTTTTTTTAGCTTAGCATACTAAATATAGTAAACAAAATGCAACCCAAAAAAAACGAAAAAGCGGATTTATCCAAAAACAGCAGTCTCTATTTCATCATAGGCTTGACATCTGTTTTGTTTATATCGTGGCAGGCCATTGAATGGAAAACATATGACAAGAGTGGCTATGGATATGAAGCATTGAACGTTGATGATGATGATGATGAGGAAATCCCAATCACAGAGCAAATCAAAGTTCCACCGCCACCGCCACCGCCACCACCGGCTCCTGAGGTAATCGAGGTTGTAGAAGATGAGGAAGAAGTGGAAGAAACAGTGATTGAATCTACTGAGACGGATCAAGAAGAAATCGTTGAGGTTGAGGAGGTTGAGATTGAAGATGATTTTGAGGATGTCGATGTCCCTTTTGCGGTGATTGAAGACGTTCCGATTTTCCCCGGATGTGAAAGGGTTGCCAAATCCAAAAGAAGAGAGTGTTTTCAGGAAAAAATCAACAAACACATCAGAAAAAACTTCCGTTATCCCGAAATTGCCCAAGAAATGGGCATACAAGGAAGGGTCTATGTGAATTTTATCATATCCAAAGACGGTTCCATCAGCAACATCAGAATGCGAGGCCCGGATAAAAACTTAGAAAAAGAAGCCGCAAGAATTATTGGTAAATTACCCAATATGACACCCGGAAAACAAAGAGGAAGACCGGTAAGGGTTCCCTTTAGTATTCCCATTACTTTTAGGTTACAATAGATATTGAAAACTTTCGAAAAAGTCTTAAAACCATGGTTTTAAGACTTTTTTGTTTTTATTAACAGACCATTTCCCTCTTTTTATTTATATTGTATTGTACCCAAATACCATGAAATTATGTTACCTAAAAAGAATTCTAAGGCAGATTTAAACAAGAACAGTACTACCTATTTCCTCATTGGGTTGGTGTTGATACTCCTCATCGTTTGGAGAGCGATTGAATTTAAAACTTATGAGAGGGATATTGAACTGGATCGTCTTAGTGTTATGGACGATGACGAAGAAGACATCCCGATTACGGAAATGAAGATCACCCCACCACCACCACCGCCACCGCCACCTGCTGCACCCCAGGTCATCGAAGTGGTAGAAGACGAGGAGGAAGTGGAGGAGACGGTTATCGAATCTACTGAGACCGATCAGGAAGAGATCATCGAAGTAGAGGAAATCGAAGTTGAAGAGGATGATGATGATATAGAAGTGCCTTTTGCCATCATTGAGGACATCCCTATTTTTCCAGGATGCGAAAAAGTATCTAAGAAGAAGCAACGCGATTGTTTTCAGGAAAAAATCAATAAACACATCAGAAAAAATTTCCGATATCCCGAAATTGCCCAAGAAATGGGTATACAAGGCAGGGTATATGTGAGTTTTATCATTGGTAAAGATGGAAAAGTGATCATGGTGCAACCCAGAGGGCCGGATAAAAACTTGGAGAAAGAAGCCCAACGCATCATCGAAAGACTTCCCCAAATGATACCCGGAAAACAAAGAGGTAAAGCCGTTAGAGTTCCCTACTCTATTCCCATAACCTTTAGGTTGCAATGAGGATAAATATAGGATCTTAAAATTGTCATACAGGTTTGCATAGGGATGATTTGTAGCCTATCTTTGCGGTTGGATAATTGACGATGAAGACCCACTCCGATAGTTTACCCTTAATAAGCTTTAACCTTGTGACATTCGTAAGTGATTTCCTACAACTCACAAAGTTTCGTTTGGCCATCAGTGTGGTGTTTTCCTCAGTAGCAGGCTATTTGCTCGCCGCAGATCAAATTGAAGTTTCCATACTGCTGGGGTTGTTTTTCGGTGGTTTTGCAATGGTGGGAGCCTCCAATGCTTTCAACCAGTGGATTGAAAAGGATAAAGATGCCCTGATGGACCGAACCAAGAATCGTCCGCTTCCTGCTGGGCGTATGAATAACCTTACCGCTCTGGTTATTGCCTCCCTGCTAACGCTGCTGGGAATATTTATTCTGAACAACATCAATTTCAAAACCGCTCTTTTCGGCGCACTTTCGATATTCATATACACCTGTGTCTATACCCCCCTAAAGTCTGTTACCCCCCTATCAGTTTTTGTTGGGGCATTTCCGGGTGCCATACCCTTTATGTTGGGATGGGTGGCTGCAACAGCTAGTTTTGGGATCGAACCTGGGGTGCTTTTCATGGTTCAATTTTTTTGGCAGTTTCCGCATTTTTGGGCCATCGGTTGGATGATGGACGATGATTACAAAAAGGCAGGATTTAAAATGTTGCCCACCGAAAACCCCGATCGGGCTACCGCTTTTCAAATCGTATTTTACACTTTTTGGACCATCATCATTTCGATAACGCCCTATACCCAGTATAGTGGTGCATTGACCTTGTCATTGGGGGCAGTTGTGTGCCTGGTTTTGATCGGATTGTATTTTCTTTACCACGCCCTAAAATTGATGCAGAACAAGAGTAAAGAGGCAGCCAGAAAATTAATGTACGCCAGCATTGCATACATCAGCCTTTTACAAATAATATATGTTTTAGATAAATGGATCTAGCAATGGACGAACAAGCAATAAAACAGTACAAAGCCAAAAAGATGATGCTCTGGGTGGGGATGATCAGCATGGCCATGACCTTTGCAGGGCTGACCAGTGCCTATGTTGTCAGCAGTACCAGAGCTGACTGGTTGTCTCAATTTGAGATGCCGGCAGCTTTTGCAATCAGTACTCTGTTAATTTTGTTGAGTAGTATCAGTTTCTATTTGGCCAAAAAATCCCTCTGGTCAAAAAATATAAAGCAAACAAAAATTTGGGTCTTGACTACTTTTGTGTTGGCCATATTATTTGTTTATTTTCAGTTTAAGGGATTCGGAGACATCATTGCCCAAGGCTATTACTTTACAGGTGCTGAAAGTTCAATCACCACTTCTTTTTTATACGTTTTAGTCTTGTTGCATTTGGCGCATTTGTTTGCCGGGATGATAGTCCTGACGGTGGTGTATATACGATTACTCAGAGGCAGCTATTCCGGATCCAACACCTTGGGCTTTGAATTGGCCCATTTGTTCTGGCATTTTCTTGACATCTTGTGGATTTATTTGTACCTATTTGTAGTGCTGTACAGGTAAAATATATAAATTTGTGCTAACTAATTTGAATTTGACTTTATGGAATTAACTGCAGCTGAAAAAGAGGCCAATCTTTGGGCTGGAGGTCAGCGACCACTCAACGCCAGTTATGGTAAATTGATGATGTGGTTTTTTATTGTGTCTGACGCACTTACCTTCTCCGGATTTTTGGTTTCCTATGGATTTTCCCGTTTTAAAAACATCGATTCCTGGCCCATTGCCGACGAGGTTTTTACCCACTTCCCCTTTCTGCACGGTGTAGACGCGCCTATGTATTATGTGGCTTTGATGACCTTTATATTGATTTTCTCTTCCGTTACCATGGTATTGGCGGTAGACGCAGGACATCATATGAACAAATCGAAAGTAACTTTTTACATGTTGTTGACCATCATTGGAGGTGCAGTTTTTGTTGGCTCTCAAGCTTGGGAATGGAAAAATTTTATCAAGGGAGAATACGGAGCTTTGGAAACCAAAGGAGGTCAAATTTTACAATTTGTAAACGCTGACACCGGAAAAAGAGTTGCCATTGCTGATTTCGCTGTTTCCATCCCAACCGAACGCAGCTCTCACAAAAGCAGCAACGGGATTTGGTACGAAAGCGAAGGGTCTTTACCCACTTACTCCCTAGCCGAAGTAGTTGAGGGATTTGAGAACAACAATAACCTGGTCATCAGAAGTGAAAAATTAGATGAAAATGGTCAAAAAATTGTTCTCTCCAGAGACGATTCATTGGATAAAATAGAAAATGCCGTTGGAGTAGTGGAAGGAGC
>JBESZM010000004.1:0-4137 GCA_041254175.1 Flavobacteriaceae bacterium
AATCCCATATTGGATAGTGTTCTCATTTGCAATTCCATTCCATCTTTTTGATCGAGAAACCACCAGGCAGTTCCCCATTGTATCTCAACCTTATCGTTGTTGAAATTTCCCGGCATGGTAGCAAATACCTCATTCATGGCAGGATTTAAGTTATAAAGGATGGTGTTGGTGAGTTTGTTGTTGTCGTTGAGCATTCCCAGGAGTTTGGAAAGGTTTTGGGATTGGGCAAAATCTCCGATGGAGTCACAACCCACGTCGGCTCCCAACTGTCTTTTTAGTTTTTGATTGTTCCCTCTTAAAGCCCCCAGGTGCAACTGTTGCGTCCAACCATGATCGTGGTACATCACAAAGAGTTCATATAATATACAAGAATTAAAAAGACTTGCCTCTTCGACCGTGGGAAGGCTGCCTGACAGACGTTTCTCAAAAACAGTATTGGCCTCAGCATGGGTAAAATCACTTGCATGGGTAAACTCCAAACCGTGATCGGATATTCTACAACCGTTTTGATGAAAATAATTGACCCTGGATTTGATTGCCTCCAACAGGCTGTCCAAGTCCACTATTTCAATTTCCGCAACAGCTCCTAAAGTTTTGACATAATCCATGTAATGTGGTCCATGAATACCAAAAATATTATCGGGTCTAAAGCCAGGTAAGACTTCAGGCCCCACTTCTTTGCTCGCTGAAATTTTTTGATGATGAGAAAGATCGTCGATGGGATCATCGGTCGTACACAACATTTCAACTTTCATATCATTGAGCAAACCCTTGGGGGTAAAATCCAATAATTGTCGATTGGTTTCCTCAAAAATAGCCTTTGAGGTAGAAGGCTGGAGTAAAGTTTTGATCCCAAAGTAGCGCTGCAATTCCAAGTGCGTCCAGTGAAAAAGTGGGTTCCCCACAGTAAAGGGAACAGTATAGGCCCATTGGTCAAATTTTTCTTTGTTGCTCACCTCTTTTCCGGTGATGAACTTTTCGGGAACGCCAAGGCTTCGCATGGCCCTCCACTTGTAGTGATCTCCATCCAGCCAAAGTTCGTTGATACTGCTGAAGGGTTGATTGGCAGCAATCACATCCGGTGGTAAGTGGTTGTGATAATCTATAATCGGCATGGGTGCAGCATGGTCAAAATACAAACGTTCTGCTGTTTTGTTTTGCAGTAAAAAATTGTCTTTAATAAATGCTTCCGTGCCTTTGAATTCCATCCTTAAATCATTTTGTTGATACCCCATTCCAACCCCCTTAATTCTGCCAATCCTCTGAGTCTTCCTATGGCGGAGTAACCTGGGTTAATTTTCGGTTTTACAAGATCGTCCAACATTTGATGTCCATGATCGGGGCGCATCGGAATAGAAGCGTCTTTTCGATTCTCATTAACCCTTCTGCGCTGTTCCTTGATGACTCTTGTGATGATCTCGAACATGTCCACATCACCGGTCAAGTGGTCAGCCTCATAAAAATTACCCTCTGCATCGCGCTTGGTACTTCTGAGGTGTAAAAAATGAACCCGATCCGCAAAAGCTTCAAAAATGGCAGGGAGATCGTTGTCTGCCCTTACCCCCAATGAACCAGTGCAAAACGTAATCCCATTGGATATGGGAGGGACCTGATCAAAAATGTATTGATAGTCTGCTTGGGTGCTCACCACTCTGGGTAAACCCAAAAGGGTAAAGGGAGGATCATCGGGATGAATACACATCCTGATGCCCAATTCTTCGGCCAATGGAATGATCTCATTTAAAAATTGTACCAAATGAGACCGCAATTGATTGGCATCAATTCCTTTATAGGTGTCCAACATGGCTTTGAACTCGTCCATGGAGTAACCCTCTTCAGAGCCGGGTAAGCCTTTGAGCATGTTGTCAGATATTCGCTGAATCTCCGGGGATGAGAGGTTTGTAAATTGATTTTTGGCTTGTTCAATTTCATTCGGGGTATAGTTTTTTTCGGCCCCCTCCCGATTGAGAATATGGAGATCAAAAACCCTCAATTCGGAGGCATTGAATTCCAAGGCCAGCGAGCCGTCCTCAAGAGGCATATCCAGTCGGGTTCTGGTCCAATCCAGTATGGGCATAAAGTTGTAGCAAATGACATACACTCCGCAAGCAGCCAAATTTTTCATGCTGATCTTGTAGTTTTCGATGATCTGTTCAAAATCTGCGGTTCTGGTTTTTATTTTTTCGTGTACCGGAAGGGACTCTACAACATCCCAAGTAAGTCCGGCCTTTTCGATTTCATTTTTTCTTTTTTGAATTTCCTCTACCGACCAAATGTCGCCGTTGGGTATGTGATGGAGGGCGTTGACAATCCCCGTTGCACCGGCCTGTCTCACATCGGAGAGACTTACAGGGTCTTTGGGTCCATACCAGCGCCAAGTTTGTGTCATTTTCATATCAATAAATTAAACCCCACTGAAGGCACTAAAGCCTCCATCGATGGGAAGTACAACTCCAGTTATAAATTGGGCGGCATCACTGCACAGGAAATGAATTGCCCCATTGAGCTCCTCGGCTTCGCCAAATCGTTTCATGGGTGTATTCCTGATGATGGTATCTCCCCTTTCGGTGTATGAACCATCTTCATTCAACAGTAATCTTCGATTTTGATTTCCGACAAAAAATCCGGGAGCTATAGCATTTACACGAACACCCGGTCCAAACTTCAGGGCCATTTCTACGGCCATCCATCGGGTAAAATTTTCTATTCCCGCCTTGGAAGCAGAATAGCCAACTACTCGGGTAATTACTCTGTCTACACTCATGGAAGAGTAGTTGATAATAGAGCCACTTTTTTGATCGGCCATGATTTTACCAAAGACCAAAGAGGGTATTACAGAACCATTGAGGTTCAACTCTGTGACCTTTTTAAAGTCATCCATAGACAAATCAAAAATGGTTTGGTCAACGGCTATAGTAGCGCCGGGCATATTCCCTCCGGCTGCATTGAGCAGTATGTCAACTCTTCCCCACTGTTTTAAAATTTCTTTACTGATGGAGGTTATGGATTCCTGAGACAGCACATCGGCAGAAAAACCTATGGCAGTTCCCCCTTCTTTTTCAATCGCATCAACGGTTCGTTGAGCAGACTCTTGGGTAAGATCCAAAATAGCAATCTTTACACCAGATTGAGACAGACTTTGGGCAATACAGCCTCCCAATGCTCCTCCCCCTCCGGTGATGACCGCTACTTTGTTGTTTAGATCAAAATTTGGTTTCATTTATGTTCTTATAGTATATAATTAATATCGTCCCAGTGGGTCATTTGCTCAGTATCCATGGCTTTAATCCCCATATCAACGGCATAGGCTGCTTTGGCTCCAGTAGTTACACCAGAGTGTGGTGCCATATTGTTGATAATGGAATCTCTAAAATCCATCAGGGCTTGTTTGGTCGGGTCAAGGTGTTTGATGTCTATGGGTGTGCCTTTGCCTTGCGTCCAATTGGTGGTAGCTCCCGATACCCCATCCACCTCGCCATACTCCGCTTTGTAGGCTCCCTCAGGATAGAACCAAGCGGCATCGTAAAAAATGGTTAGGGTTCCTTTGTCTCCCATGACCATAATTTTATAGTCGTCTTTTGCATTGGAGGTCAAGCAAGTATAGGTGGCTTTTACCCCTTCGGGATATTCATAAACTACTTTGGTATTGTCATAGGTTTCTCTTCCGTCTTTCCAGTAATTGATCCCCCCCATCCCTATTGCTTTTTGCGGAGTAGCTTTGAGAATCCAATTGGCAAAATCGATTTGGTGAGAACTCAATTCAGCCAAAAGTCCGAAGGAATACTCTCTGTACATTCTCCAATTGATTTGCCTTTCCAATGCGGGATCTGGAACGGATCTTCTCCAGTTGCCATTTCGGTTCCATTGAGCTTCTATGGAAATGATTTTTCCAACTTTACCTCCTGCAATCATTTCGACCAATTGGGTATAGAGCCTTGAGCTATGGTACTGATGTCCGGTTTGAAATATTTTATTGGAAGTTTTGCATTTGTTGACTATACGCGCAGTAGCATCGGCTCCTTTAGCCATTGTCTTTTCACAGTATACATGTTTGTCGGCATCCAATGCATCAACTGCGATTATGTCGTGGCTGTTTAAAGGGGTACTGATGATTACTCCATCAATGTTTTTATTTTC
>JBESZM010000005.1:0-5955 GCA_041254175.1 Flavobacteriaceae bacterium
CTTGTCTGAGTTTCGGTGAACTTTTACATCGTCTAATGACATTCCGGAGAGGTTTTCAACACCGGATTTTAATTGATCAGGCAGGCCGGTTGTATTTTCTTTTCTTTGAATCGGTGCTTTTGAATCAGTATGTTGATCGGCCATGGATTGTAATTGAGTAAGGCCACCAACCAATCCACTACTATTTGCCTGGCTTTGTAGTTGTTGTATTTGATTTCCTCCGGAAGGATTTTTTGCAAGTTGGGCAGAAGTATCGTTTTGTACCGGGTTAGCGGTTTTTGTAAAAGTATCTTTGTTGTTTTTTTGACGACCCTGATACTCCATGTTTTAATTTTTCGTTAAAAAAATATTATTCGGAGTATTAATTAATAAATATAGTAAAAAATAATATAAAGGTGACATTCACAGTAAGGCTCACAACTTTGTAGATCAAGTATTTCTTTTACTGTTTGGAATGATAAAGTTCATTTAATCTTCGTTCCCTGCAATCGTAACAAAGCTGACTTAGTGGATTGTTGTTGTAGATATTGTGAGACCATACAAAGTCAATTTCTTTTTTACAATCAACACAAATTCTCTTATGACTTGAGTTCAGATCTGACAAAACAAAAGATGATTATTTAAGAAGTTAAAAAAACCTAAAAACTTAACCCCCCTATTCAACCAAAAGGGGCTGCGTCCAAGCTTTTTTGGTTTCATCTTCAATAATGGGATTGTCTTTTTTGGCATCGGAATTGATGCTAACCCTCACAAAAACATCCTCTTTTTGATAGGTATATGATGCCGAAGTCCCTTGAACTTTTTTTAACGCAACCACTTCCTCAGCTCCTTTTTGATATCCCATAAAAATGATTTCATAATTGACCCCAACTTCAGGATCAACCGCTATTTCAATTTGATTCTGATCTGTATAGAATTTTTTGAGATGGACACCCGTAGACGCATAAAAATCCCCGTTTTCCATGGCCGATATCAAATCTTCGGCAGCTAATTTTTTTGCATTTACCATCACCCATCCTCGGCCGGTATTGCTGTCTTTAGATGAAAAAGAATGATAGCGATGACTGTCGTCGGTGGCAATTCCAAACAACAGTGGTTTTCCCTCTTTGTGGTAGTGAATATTGACCAAATCCCACATGGTTTCGGTATCAACATGTGTATCGTTACCCTCGTTGTTCACCGAGGGATGACCATTGTAAACCTCAAAAAAGCGTTCTCCATTTAATTGTTTTAGGTCCTCCGTACTGATGCCATAACCAAAGTTGGGGTGATTGATATGGGCAAACATGGGGATGTTCAATCTTTTGCGTTGCTCGTGGACAGCGTCTAAGGTTCTCTGCATTACATCCAATACCGAAGTTCCACGAATGGGATCTATTTTTTCCTCTATATTGGTAACATTAATGTGAACCGGTTTCTTTTCAAAAGAAGAGGTGACCTCCTCAGATTTGATGACCAAAAATGAATCCGGCAGCTGTAATTTGGATTGGAACTCCTCAAAGGTTTTAAGGCGAACCAATGTTTTTCCAGAGTCTGTTTTGGTCTCAACCCAATCCCCAAATCGGTTTTGATATTTCTCTAAAGTTTTATGTTTTCGCTCCCGATCTTTGATTTCGTACCAAAATTCTGAATCACCAATGGTATTGTGATCTGACAGTGCGATGAATTGGTAATCATTGTCCTTATACCATTGGATGATCATTTCGGGAAAATCATCACCGTCACTCCAAAGAGAATGGGTGTGTAAATTACCCTTATGCCAGATTTGTCCGGCACCACTGTTTTCACAGGAAACCAGCTGAATGGCAATGAGCACTGCTCCAACCAAAAATAGTTTATTGAATACTCGCATGGATTTTGTTTTTTTGTAATATATAAAAATAAAACTCATCGGATAAGATCAGCATCATTTGATTGGATCTGATCAATGAAAAATGATGTGTAATAGAATTAATGACACCAACATTCCCAGGCCTATTCCCGCAATTTGTTTTGAAGCGGTTTGAAAAAATACTCTTGGACTTTTAAATCCTGTTTTTGAAAACACAACAATCAGGAAAAAACCGATGAGTATGATCCACATGGCCCTGACAAAATAATTCATCTCCGGAAAGAAAGACTTGAAAATAAACTGGAAGAGTAAGGTGGACAAAAAAGCCGCAAATGTGACCTTGTGTTGGGGAGCCACCAAAAAAACTGCAGCGCAAATAACCACAACAATCCCGCAATTGATATAATACCGAAGTTCATTCAACGTGTGCGTAAATGCAGCATTAGGATCCGAAAACTTGAGATAAAGCAACAAGATACCCACTGTTACGCCGGTGACAAAACTGAATAAAATGGCATGTCTTCCGGCTTCCACCATTTGGGCGTCACTTGCGTTTTTGTGGAGGTATTCTTTGTAGATATCAACAGACCACAATGTGGCCAAGGAATTGAATGTTGAATCGACCGTACTCATCAAGGAGGCAAACAAAGCACACAACACCAAACCTTTTGCCCCCCATGGCAAATAGGTGTTGACCAAGTAGGGAAAAGACATATCGGGATCCGATAGTCCATTGTCTCCCAAAATACCCACCAATGCGATACCGGGTACCACAATAATCACAGCCATCAAATATTTCATCAACCCCCCCACCATGAGTCCGATCTGAGCGTGTTTGAGATTCTTGGCAGCCAAAGACCTTTGGACAATTGATTGATTGGCACACCAATAATTGACATTCAATAAGAACAGTCCAAAAATATGTGTCCAGGGCAACTTTTCGTGATCCGAGGGGAGATGCAAGTGCATCAATTGTGGCGTTTTTGTGTACAACGCTGACCAGCCTCCCAAGTGATGAACCGCCATAAACATTACGACCAACCCACCCGATAGTAAAACCACAAACTGGATGATGTCGGTCCGAACCACAGCACTCAGACCACCAAAATAAGTGTAGATCGCCGAAAACAATCCGAGGATCAGGATCAACAGCGTAATCCTTGTAAGCCGGTCTGGGTGTATTGAGGACAAATATTCTCCAAAAACCACATCGGCAGCGTAGGCCCCCCAAAAAAGTGCTGCCCCGATGGTGATGGTCGAAAACAAGGAAATATTGGCCAATGAATAAAGCAAGGCTACCCTTTTTCCCAGGCGTTTTTTTATAAACTGTGTAATGGTAATGATCTTGTCTTTCAGGTAGTAAGGAATAAAAATAAAAGAGGCCAAAAGGATCCCCTGAACAGCATTGATCTCCAAACTTGCCTGAGCCAAACCATAGAGGTAGGCAGAGCCCATCATGCCCAAAAATTGATATCCCTGAATATTGGTTGCAATGGTCGAAAAAGCAATAGAAGGCCATCGCAAACTTCTGGAACTTAAGAAGTATTCTTCAGAGGTCACTTCTTTGGTCTGTCTTCCCGAAATGGCAACAAGCATCACCAATACAAAGTAGGCCACTACGATGAGTAAGTCGATCATAACTCAAAAACCTTTAAAGAAAAAACATCACCCATCATACTCTGATTCCATTGGCTAAGGGAGTTAATGGCGCTTCTTTTGTGGTTTTCCCCTGTAGGTGGGGCATGGAAAAAGTTTTTAATCTCGGCAGTACGAGCTCAGCAAAACGATTGCATTCATCGATATGTGGATAGCCCGACAAAATAAAAGATCGAATGCCCATATCCATATAACGGTTTAATTTTTCAACGATCTGGTCAGGGTTGCCCACCAGTGCAGCACCACATCCGGAGCGGGCCTTTCCGATCCCCGTCCATAGATGAGGTTCTACATAGCCGTTTCCAGAGGATTGCTCCCTCATTTGTTTTTGACGACTTACCCCATAAGATTTTGCATCCAAAGCGCGTTCCCTCAATTCTTGTCCTGCCTCCAAATCAAGTTTTGAAATGATACTTTCTGCATATTCACGGGCCTCCTCCTCTGTCTCTCGTACCACCACATGAACCCGCAGTCCGAAGTCTACCTTCCTGTTGTATTTTTCGGCTTTCTGACTCATGTTTTCCATTAAGTTCCTCAAATTTCCCTCTGTCTCCGGCCACATCAGGTAAACATCACAATGCTCGGCACAGAGATCAACCGCTGGGGGAGAATAGCCCCCAAAGTAAAGCAAGGGACCCCCATTTTGATAGGGTTTGACGGGATTTGTAGGAAGTTTAAACTTATAAAACTGACCACTGAAATCGATTTCTTCTTGTGTCCAGGCTTGTTTGAGGATTTCAATGACCTCTCTGGAGCGCTGATACCGATCTTCGGAGGGAAGGTCTTCGCCCGGCAAATTGGATGAAATGATATTCACCGTAAGCCGTCCCTTAAGGATATGATCGATCGTAGACAGGGTTCGGGCCAACATTGGAGGATGAATCTCACCACAGCGAACAGCCGCAAGGATATTTATATTTTGAGTCAGTGGCGACACGGCCGAAACAAAAGGAAGGGTATCTTGTCCCACCTGATAGGAGGAAGGACATAAAATATTTCGATAGCCCAATTGATCAGCTGTAAGTAAAATATTGGAAGTGTTTTCCCAATTGCTTTTGTATTTCACATCACGCTCGCCCAAATAGCGGTCGTCACCGTCACAAATGGGAGCAAACCAAGAGACCTCTGCCCCTTGCGCTTCTCTTGATCTTATCTCTATTGGTTTAGACATTTTATTCTTTAAAATCCTTAGGATGGGGTTTATGCAATTTCGGTTCCCGTTGCCGCCTGCCAAAGCATATACCACTCCTCATGTGTTAAATTAATTTTTAGACTGTCTTTGGCATTTTTAATTCTTGAAAGCTTGGAAGTTCCCAAGACCGGAACGATCCCCGCAGGATGTTTTCGCAACCAAGCCAGTAAAACTTGATCCGGTTGAGCATCGTGCTTTTCACAAAGTGTGGTGATTTTTTTTTGCACCTTAGCCATGTCTTGATCCTCCGAACTTTTTAGCAAGGCTCCTCCCCCCAGTGGTGACCATGCGGTAGGCGTGATTCCCCACTTTTGGCATTGATCCAAAACACCATTTTCAAAGGCCTCCCGATGGAGTAATGATACCTCCACTTGATGCGTACACAGTGGAAAAATCTCTTGGAGCAATTCGAATTGGCTTACAGAAAAATTTGAAACACCAAAATATTTGACTTTACCCTCGTTTTCCAATTCGGTAAAAGCTGATGCTATTTCATGTGGATCCAATAAATAATCGGGACGGTGCAACAACAGCGTATCGATATGATCGGTATGTAGGGCAATTAAAGAGTTTTCGACAGAGCGTTTGATGTGGTCTTTGGTCAGGTCGTAGGATTTGATTTGGTGCTCGGGTCGATTCTCGGAAACCATTTTGATCCCACATTTTGTCGTAATTCTCATTTGAGTTCGCAAATCCGGCCTTTTTTTCAGTACTGCTCCAAAATCGGCTTCGGTGGTGTAAGAACCATAAATATCGGCATGGTCAAAATCCATCAGATCCAAATCAATACAGCCCTCTATAAATTTTTCGATCTCCGATGTATTCATCTTACTCCCCCACTGCCCCATGCGCATGGTTCCCACCATAAAGGGAGCTGTTTTGTACTCTTTCAATGAAAAAGACTTACGGTTGTATACCATTAATTTTTGTACATTTTAAAAAAAAGAATTTGACTAATTTAACCAACCTTTTTGGTACTCAAAACAAATGAAAACAAAATTATCAATGGAATTGATCCTGAAAACATTAAAACACTTTTTTCAACACAAAAGCTCGGACTGGAGATTCAAGAGAATAAAAAATCTGACTACACTTATTTTTTTAGGATTGTTATGGAATGCTCATTCACAAAATGATCCGCTAAGGGTATATGACTTGAAAAGCGAATATTTGGTCAATCCCATCGGACTGGATGTCAAAACCCCTCGCTTGGCCTGGAAGATCAAGGATCAAAGGCGAGGAGCCGTTCAAAAAGCCTACAAAATCTCCGTGGGAA
>JBESZM010000006.1:0-10571 GCA_041254175.1 Flavobacteriaceae bacterium
TAGAATTCATTTAAAAATGTTCCATTTGATTTCATCAAAAGCCAATGGTCAAATGGGATAATTAAATTACGTTTTTGTGTTGTTCTTCAAAGGGTAAAAAATCAATATCCAGATATCCGCCACTGGCATTGTCATCAGACACTATTTGGGGCTTTCCTTTGATGATCTCAATAGAATTTCGATGGATGTGTCCGGAAAAAATACCGATCAGATTGGGTGCTTCAAAAACTTTCTTGTGAAAATCAAATGTTGTTTGTGTATGCCCGTTCTCGGGCCATTTTGGTCTTCTTTCCAATTCAAAGTTACGATCGGTAGCTGCTCCCCAATAGGGGTTTCCACAACCATAAGAAATTTTCTTTCCCGGAGCATACATTGGAATGTGTACCAACAAAACCAGAGGTAATCCACTTGCAACTTGCTCTGAGAAAAAAGCCAATTGCTCATCATTGATTTGATAGGTTGAGTTGTCGATGGCCAAAAATCTGATCCCTTTGATGTCGTATGCGGCCATTAGGGGATGATTTCCTTGATACAAGGGCAGTAAGCGTTTTTCGATCCAGGTATGGCGAAGTGAGTCCAATGGGCCTTCCATCCCTTCATAATGCCAATCGTGGTTACCGGCCACATAGATATAGGGTATCCCTGTGGCAGCCAGTTGGGAGCGTACCCACTCTATTGCTGACTCGGAAGGAAAACTGAAAATATCCCCGACCAAAGTGATTAGATCTGCCTTGACTTCTTTTGCCAATTCCAGGGTTTGTTCAAAGGATTGGTTGGGATTGGTTTTTTCTCTTGTTTGAAAATGCGTGGTTTGGTTGTAGGCCCTTGCCATCCGGTTGCTGAACTCTTGAAAAGGAATTCCCCTCTCATCATCCATAAACAAATGGGTGTCGGCTATGTGGACTACCTTAACGGACTCGTTGATCACCTCGGAATAAAAAGATACTTTTTGCTGGTCCATAGTAGCACAGACTTTATAGGGTTGTTCAGCTTTCTTTTCAGGTGTTTGAGTACATGAGGTGGTCGAAAGCCCAATTCCTGTAATGGCGGTTGTCGTTCCTTTTATGAATGATCGACGTTTCATAATATTTTGATTCTAAATTTTATTGATGATCTAAATTTATGATAATTAGCTTTAATGGACTGACTCCTTTGTTTTTGCATGGGGTGGATTCCTTTCTCATTCATCCATCATAATCAATTTGATGGCTTTTAAGTTTCAGCGAAGCAATTAAATTTATAAATTACAAGAAACTCACATACAAGTATTTATGAAAAATCGAGTGATTTTACTGTTTTTGATTTTCAACATAAAGATGGTCAGCGGACAACCGAATACTCTTGAAAAACCTTTGGTCATTAGTCCAACTTCAAAAACCACTCGGGTCCATCAAGATGAAAATGGGGAATTTAATATTGATGTCCATCAAGATGATTTGAAAAGATTCAAACGACAAGGTTTTGTTCGTTATGGTGATATGGGAGCGATCGGAAATGGCATCACAGATGATATGATATTCATTGTGGCTACACATGCTTTGGCGAATCGGTATGGCCTTGACGTAAAAGCGAATGATGGAGCCCAATACTTCATTGGGGGGATGGAAATGACAGCTACCATTGAAACCAATACGGACTTTGGAAACGCAAGCTTTATCATTGACGATAAGGAGCTTGAAAACCGACTGCTATCTGTTTTTGAAGTCAAATCCCAATTAAAGCCCATTGCCATTGATGCGATTAAATCTCTGAGAAAAGGTCAAGAAAAAATTGACATCTCATTGAGAGAGGATTGTTTGGTTGCTGTTTCAGACGCCAATGTAAGAAGGTATATTCGCTACGGTCTTAACCAAAATAAAGGTCGTGCTCAAACCGATATTTTTATTCTGGATAAAAAAGGTAATGTTGACAGGAGTTCACCCATCATTTGGGATTTTGACAACATTACCGAAATCAATGCAATACCCATAGATCAGGAGAAATTGACCATCAGCGGAGGACGATTTGTAACTCTTGCCAATCAGGCACCTTCTAAGTACACTTATTACAGCCGAAATATTTCGATCAAACGATCCAATGTGACTGTAACGAATTTAAAGCATTTCATTGAAGGTGAGGGGGAGCAGGGTGCTCCCTACCGTGGTTTTATCAGTATATCGGATTGTTCGAATGTTTTGGTAAAGGATTGTATTTTGACAGGCCACAAAACCTACCGAACCATTGGGGCCGCCGGAAAGCCAGTTTCTATGGGGTCTTATGACATATCGGTAACACGTTCCATTAACGTGTCTTTTGTAAACTGTCGTCAGACCAATGACATTAACGACAATCGGTACTGGGGACTTTTTGCATCCAACTATTCTAAGAACATAAGTTTTGACCATTGTGTTTTTTCGAGATTCGATGCTCATATGGGGGTGTACAATGCGACCATTCGAAACTCAACACTTGGATATATGGGGATCAACGCCATTGGGTTTGGTAAATTTCATTTGGAAAATTCTACGGTTAGGGGAAGAAGTTTGATCAATTTACGTTCCGATTATGGAAGTACATGGGAGGGAACCTTTACCATTCGAAATTGTGTTTTTGTTCCTTCGCAAAGGAAGTCTACCACCGTAAGTCTTTTTAGTGGTTCAAATTCTGGACATCACGATTTTGGATATACTTGCTATATGCCCAAAAATATTGTCATAGATCGACTTTATATCGATGACTCTAACCAGAATGAGGATTATAAAACAATTGCAATCTTTTCAGATTTTAATCCTAAAATGATCGATAAAAGCTTCCAGGAACAATATCCGTACGTCAAGACCGAAAAGGTAATTTTAAAAAATATCAGTATTTCAAGTGAGAAGCAACTTGTGGTGAGCGAAAACCCATATATGTTTAGAGAGGTCATTATCAAAAAAGACTAAAAAAATCAAAAAAACAGACGAAAACAACCTAAAATTGCTTAAAAATGACTCAAAATCATCAAAAATGACTCAAAAATGAATTGTTTGATTTTTGAGCAAAACCTTCCACAAGTGGTTTTTATGCAGAGAAATGATCAGTCCAAATAGTTGTATTCTTCTTCCAGACCAAGTATTTCTATGGTCTTTTTTGAAGGTTTTGGTCTTTTGTCCCTGTCTTTGTAGTAGGGAGCATTGTCCCAATCAAATACTTGACCGACCTCCCTTGGGTCATTTGTTTTGACCAAATAGGCATTGAGTTGATTTGATAAGGCTTGGACAATGGGTTTGTATTCATTTGCTTCTGCGAGGTTATTCATTTGGAAAGGGTCTTCCTTAATCTTATACAATTCGTACTCAGGTCTTTTGGAAAAAGCTAAATCAAATAAAGGTTTTATATCTTCTGTATTTTTATTTTTCAGCATGTAAATTTTTGTCGGTGCCTCATAATGGAGCATATGAGCGTCTACATCACCATACAATGGAGGGTCTCCTGCGGGCCAACGGTTGGGCTCGAAATTTTTAATTAACAGATAATCATTTGTTCTGATGGCACGCCCGGGATAACCCAAACCTCCTTTTCTGACATAGGCATGTCTTTCTCTGGCCATGATGACATGATCTCTTTGAGGATCAATGATTCCTTCTTTTTCAGCGGTGAGTATATCAACAAAACTTTGAGCATTCATTTCTTCGGGTATGGGAATACCTGCAAGTTCCAGGAAGGTAGGAGCAAAGTCCTTAATGTTGACGAAGTCATCTATTTCCCGTCCCGAAGGAAAAAACTCTGGCCATGAAATGATCAGTGGTATTTTGGTCCCAAAATCGTAGAGATTGGCCAATCCTCTGGGCATTTGCCAACCATTATCACTGCAGACTATTATCACGGTGTTCTCCAATTCTCCCATCTCTTTGAGCAAGGATATGTAGGATCCTACTTCTTGATCAAATCTTTGAATTTCGTTGTAATAATCGGCTATGTCTTTCCTCACTTCTGTGTTATCGGGTAGGTAGGGAGGAACATAAATGGAATCGAGATGGATGCCCGAATTTTTCCACCCCTCTTTTTTATAGGGTCGATGTGGATCTCTGCTGCTGTACCAATACATCCAGGGTTGTCCCTTTTCTGCTTCATTAAAAAATTCCTCAAAAGAATCGTATCTAACGCCCCCCGGATTATGCTCCCAGCCCGTTACGGTCTCATCTCCTGGGCCCCAGCCTTTTCCTTCTATGCCCACGTGATAACCGGAGGCTTCCATCAATTGGGTGTAGACTGTAACCTTGGGAAAACTGCTCCAAAGATTGGCCGCCTCCCCCAAGCTCCAGATGTCTTGACCGGTGAGCATGGAGGCCCTTGCCGGTGAACAGGATGGAGCCGAACAGTAGGCATTTTTAAAGATCAATCCCTTTTTGGCGAGCTTGTCAATATGAGGAGTTTTGATGGATGTGTCACCATAGCAACCCAAGTGATCTGCAGATTGATTATCGGACATTAACAGCAGAATGTTGGGTTTTTTTGGTTCGGATTTATTGGTTTTTTGATCGCATGATGTACAAACGAACAAAAGCACAAAAATCAATAAATATCCTTTTGTATGGCTGGCTTTTTTCATGATGTTTTAATTTGATGAGATAAACCCCATTGTTTTATTACTTTATTTTCCGATCAAACAATATAAAGCCTTCTTATTTATTTGACAAAAGTTATGTTACTGGTTTATCCAATTGTGAGTTTCAAAAAAACAGTGTACGAGGACGCCAATTAGATTTTTTTTCATCATTTTTTTTCAAGTTATGAATAATTTGAATTTGAAATAAATATGTAGATGACGTGTTTTGGTAATTACATAAAAACTAAAAAAACGCTGTTAACTTATCCTAGTTTGAATCAAATATAATTTCTAGGTTTTGTTTGCTTTTTTTTAATTGAGAAACTATTCCTTCTGTCGCATTTGATTCCGAAAGATATAGTCTTTTTAAGTTTGGAAGTTTTGGGATTACATTTATTAGTTCATCAGAAACTTTGGTTCTAAAGAGGTTTAAGGATTCTAATTTTTCTAGTTTTTCCAAGTGCGTTAATCCTTTGTCAGAAATTTTAGTTTTACTAAGGTTTAATTTCATTAACCTCTCTAATTCTCCAATTTTTTTAAGATTATCGTCTGATACATTAGAATCCGTAAGGTTCAACCAGATCAATTGTTTTTTTATTTGTAAAAGTGTCTCTATAGTATTGGGTGTAAGCTTCTTTTTACTCAAACTAAAGTTTGCTTCCAAAAAATAATTTTCCTTCATGAGGACATTCAAAATAAATCCATTATTGCTTAATGAATCAACAATTTCTTTTTTGGGAGGCTGTACCTTTTGTCTTAAGAAATTAAAATCATCCAAACCCAATTGTCTGTTAACGTTATCTATGATTTCTTTGTTTGGATTAAGCGCTGTTAAATAGCCACTTGAGGGCGCATTTTTTTTAATCCACCAACCAATTAATGCAACTTGGTCGGCCGTTAAAGGTTGCTTCCCGTCTGTTGGCATAAAATCTTTATGATTGGCGGGAAGAGTAATTCTTCTATAAAGATCGCTTGAACTTATATCGCCAGGAATAATAATTTTACCACTTTCTCCACCTTTCATCAAACTTGAAAAGCTTGTTAAATTAAGATCTCCTTTTTTCTTTTCCAGATTATGACAACTTATACATCGTTTGTCCATAATAGGCGAAATCAGGTCTAAATATATATCCACAGAATCAATAAGGATGAGATTTTTTCTTGGCATCGATTTGTTTGGCAAACCTGCTAACTGACGTATCGGATTTGGTGCATATTCAAATAAATAGGTAGATCCATGAGTTAAATTCCCTCCCATATGTCCTGTATAAAAAATCAAAAAAGCTATGCCGAATAGGAGTATGGTATTTCCCTGAAATGGGATACTAATTTGTCTTTTGGATATGTAATAATATACAATTGAAAGTATTAGAATCCCTACACCTCCCCATTTATGCCAAAAGATAATGTCTTCATTGTAATCTCCTGATAAGGATAAAAAATAGCCTAAGAAGACTGCAAAAAATGTGCTGATGACCCCAAGTAACCAAATGTAGTGTATGAAGTTTTGTATGGGTTCAAATTTTTTCCATTTTGTAGAAAATTCCGCAAGTCCTGCCAATAATAAAAAGCCAATAGGAAGATGGACTATCAAAGGATGAAATCTTCCAAAAAAAAGCAGGGTATCGGACGGGTTGTCAGAAAAAAGAATGAATAAAAGTTTAAAACTCATTTTCGTTTATTTGAGCGGTATTCTATCAAGCTGTTTTCACTTAGAATAATAATTTTAGCTTAATATGTCTTTAATTACATGTCCATGAACGTCTGTTAATCTCATGTCACGACCTCCAAAACGAAAGGTTAATTGTTTGTGATTAATTCCCATTAGATGCATCATTGTTGCATGCAGATCGTGAACGGTAACTTCGTTTTCAATTACCCTATATCCATAGTCGTCTGTTCGCCCATAGATAGTACCTCCTTTAACACCCGCTCCAGCCATCCACATACTACATGCAGAAGGATTATGATCTCTACCATTTGTTCCTTGAGCAAAGGGTGTTCTACCAAACTCCCCTGTCCAAACAACCAAAGTTTCTTCTAATAATCCTCTTGATTTTAAATCTTTTAAAAGACCCGCAATTGGCTGGTCAACTGCAAGGGCGTTTTGTTCGTGTCCTTCTTTTAGGTTTCCGTGCTGATCCCATCGGTCTGCACTAACCTTAGGACAGGTTAATTCTATAAAACGAACCCCTCTTTCTACCAATCTTCTGGCCAACAAACACTGAGCTGCATAACCACGTGTATGTGGATTGTCCGATTCAAAACCATATAATTTTTTGGTGGCCTTAGTTTCTTGTTTAAATTCTGTTAACTCAGGAATAGAGGACTGCATTTTATAGGCCAATTCGTAATTTGAAATTGCAGATTCTACCGCATCAACCTCTCCTATTTTTGCTAACTGCTGTTGATCCAGTTGACTGATAAAACCTAGTTTTTGCTTTTGTAAACCCTTAATAGTTTCTTTGGGACTAATGTTGGCTATGGGTTCATCCCCCGGTCTTAAGACAGAAGCTTGGTAGGAAGCTGGTAAGAATCCATTTTTAAAATTATCCAATCCTCCAGGTGGGATAAGTCCCCCGTCTAAAACAACATATCCTGGTATGTCTTTGTTTTCACTTCCTAAGCCGTATGTCATCCACGAACCCATACTTGGTCTTCCCTGAAGACCGCTGCCTGTATGCAAAAAATAGTTGGCGTTGGTATGTTCTGGAAACTGGGATGTCATGGATCTAATCAACGCAATATCATCTACACATGTGGCAATATGAGGAAAAAGCTCACTAACAGGCATTCCGCTTTCTCCATATTGTTTGAACTCCCAAGGGCTTTTTAAAATCTTCCCTACATTATCGAATTGAGTCGCATCTACTTTGAATTTTTTTCTGGGGTCTTGCCCATTCTCTTTTGTAAGCCTGGGTTTTGGATCAAAAGAATCTACTTGCGAAACCCCTCCATCCATATATAAAAAAATAACATTTTTGGCTTTGGGCAAATGGTGTGGGCCTAAGTTTAAGCTTGAGGCCTCTAAGGTTGATTTTGCTGGTCCACCACAGGCTGATGGAAGTACACCAAATAAACTCATAAAAGCAAGCGATCCAAAGCCTCCTTTACAAACTTCTAACATCTCACGTCTTGAGATTGGTTTTTGCATGAAATTATGATACTTACTCATTACATTAAATAAATAAATTCTTTT
Organism: Flavobacteriaceae bacterium; assembly: GCA_041254175.1. Classification (GTDB taxonomy): domain Bacteria; phylum Bacteroidota; class Bacteroidia; order Flavobacteriales; family Flavobacteriaceae; genus UBA8316. Next base: position 7,767 of record JBESZM010000006.1, read on the forward strand.
AAGTTAAATATACTATGGCAGTAATCTTTCCAGGGGGTTAAGCTTTCATCTTCAACATTTTCCATCTCTTTCAATAGGGAGATGAACTTTTTCGCATTTTTAATTTCATCTTTTGAGGGTTTTCTGGAAAAAGAATGCATATAAACCCACTCAATTTTTTGATCAAAGGATAACTGTTTTTGTTGTAATAATTTCTTGGCCATAATTTCGGCCTGACCAATTACAAAGGGATCATTCATCAATATTAAAGACTGAGAAGGCACATTGGTAACGTCTCGTTTCCCAACAGTAGAAAATGGAATGGGGCGATCAAAAGTAGTCATCATTGGCTCCAAAAAATTTCTCCTGACCTCCAAATAAATACTTCTTCTTTTGTTCCCATTTAGAGGGCCAGATTTTTCTGGTTTTCCTCGGCCTTGCATGAATTCTGTCAGATAGATTGGAATGGGAGCTCCATAGAGGCTAGTGTCTAAACTTTCCGAAGCTACAAGAATTCCATCTCTAACGGCCTCAGCTTCTAATCTCCTGAATGGAAAAGAAGCCAAGTAAATATTATTGGGATCTTTCTTTAGTAGTTTTTCATCCCTCAGTGAACTTCGTTTAAACGTTTCTGAACTTAGGATATATTTGATCATTTTTTTAATAGACCACCCCTCTTTTTGAAACTTAATAGCCAAATGATCTAATAGTTCTGGATGTGATGGAAGTTTTCCTTGGAGACCAAAATTATCTACTGTTTCAACAATCCCTCTTCCAAATAAATGATGCCAAATACGGTTAACCATCACTCTAGAAGTTAGTGGATTTTCTTCACTCAACATGGCCTCCGCCAATTCTAATCGTCCGCTTCCATGGGATTTAAAAGATTTGCCACCCGGTGACAAAACCGATAAAAATCTTCTTGGGACATTCTCCGCGGAGGGCTCTTGATAGTTCCCTCTATTAAAAACAGGACTGTTGATGGCAAAGCCATCTGAAACACCATAAATAAAAGAGTTGCTTTTTTGGCCTGTTGTTAGTTTTTTATTCCTGTCATTTAATTTTATTAGTTCGGGATAATAGACTGATAATCCCCCTGTTTTTAATCTGGTATTTAATTCCTTTATTTGAGATTTATAATTTTGAGTTGTTCTAACTTCCGAGGGCCACTTTGAGTCATAGGAAATACTATATTCAGCTTCTACATAACTATCCTCAGCCAATTTAAAATGGTGTTTTTGGTATTCACCAGTAATAATTTCTACATATGCTTTATGGCCCTTCCAAGCACTAACATTAAATGTGTAGTTCTTCCAACTTGGTTGATTCACTCTTTTTGAAAGGTCACCATAAATTGGGTTGGATATTAGTTGAAAATTGTCAATTATGATCCGAATGGTACTTTTATTACCCCTAGCGCGGACCCCAATAAAGTCTGAATCCAATGTAAAATCGGGAGATCTTAACGCTCCAAAAAGACCTTCTCCATATAGTCTACTAGAAGCCTTTCCATAATCTAAGGCCATCAGTTTTCCAGAGGTTTTGCTAATGGTTGGATTTGCCAAAGTTGTTCTATCCCCAAAGGCATAACCAGAGGTTTGCCAATCATCTAAATCAAGGTTTCTAAAGTCCCCTATCATTTTGTAATGGTGAGGTGGATTTATTTTTACTTGCTGTGTTGATTTTTTGAGTTGAATTTTTTGGCCAACCAAGCTTGTGATATAGTTCTGTATTTCTTGGATTTCCTTTGCTGTATTTACTTTTTCAATGGTTAGATCTGAATCTAGTGGGGTAAAGCGAGTACTTTCCATAATGCCATATAGGGCATAATAATCTTTGGCAGTAATGGGATCAAATTTATGGTCATGACATTTTGCACAGGAGACGGTTAGACCCTGAAAGCTTTTGGTGATCACATCAATCATATTATCAATCCGATTGGCTTCGTCTTGTCTAATATCGACTGGACTGTGAGCACCCTCTCCTAACGTGTAAAAATTAGTAGCTATAGGCGATTCAAGTACTCCATCTTTGGTATTATATCGTTTATTTTCCAATAGATCCCCCGCGAGATGCTCCTTTAAAATCTGGTTGTAAGGGACATCATTATTAAAAGCCCTGATGAGATAGTCGCGATATTTCCAAGCCCCTGTAATGGTAAAATCAAATTCGTGTCCTTTCGTTTCAGCATATCTCACCAAATCCATCCAGTGTCTTGCCCATCTTTCTCCATAAGCTGGTGAGTTTAAATATTTATCTACCATTTTCTGATAGGCATCCACTGACGAATCGGCAATAAAATTTTCTACATCTTCGGTTAATGGAGGGAGTCCTGTCAACAGATATGATACCCTCCTAATGAGTGTATTCTTGTTGGCAATAGAAGCCTTTTTTAAGTTTTTTTGATCTAATTGCTTATCAATAAATAGATCAATAGTAGTTATTTGATTCTTTTTTTTGTTCGGTGAAGGTTTAATGAATGCCCAGTGTGTTTTCCATTTTGCTCCTTGTTCAATCCATTTATCCAAAATGTCTTTTTCTCTTTTTGTTAATTTATTATTTGATTCAGGTGGCGGCATTATTTTATCTTCATGCAGGTTATTAATTCTATCAATTAAATGACTTTCATGTGGTTTCCCAGGCACTATAGCAAACCCGCCGCTTTCTAGTGCAGCTGTTAACCCCTCCTGGGTGTCGAGTCTGAGGTTGGCCTTACGACTACTAGGGTCGGGGCCATGACACAAATAACAATTTTGAACCAAAATAGGTCGAACATGAAAGTTGAAATCAATATTTTCAGGAAGTGGTTCGTAAGAAGAGTCTGTG
>JBESZM010000007.1:0-20799 GCA_041254175.1 Flavobacteriaceae bacterium
AGGGTTTGAATAGAAAAAAATAATTTCTACATTTGCACGCCCATAAAAATGGGGTTTTTTATAAATTTTATGCCAACGATAGCACAATTAGTACGAAAAGGAAGAGTCACCATTACCAAGAAGAGTAAATCGGCGGCTTTGGATTCGTGTCCACAAAGACGTGGTGTTTGTACCCGAGTGTACACCACTACGCCCAAAAAGCCGAACTCAGCAATGCGCAAAGTTGCAAGGGTTCGTTTGACCAATGGAAAAGAGGTCAATGCTTACATACCCGGAGAAGGACACAACCTCCAAGAGCACTCGATAGTATTGGTCCGTGGCGGAAGAGTTAAGGACTTGCCGGGAGTCCGTTATCACATTGTAAGAGGGGCACTAGACACCGCCGGTGTTGAAGGTCGCCTACAACGCCGTTCTAAATACGGTGCCAAAAGACCTAAGAAATAGCCTTTAATTCCTTAATGACTAATTATGAGAAAAAGACAAGCTAAAAAACGCCCCCTGTTGCCCGATCCTAAATTCAACGACCAACTGGTCACTCGTTTCGTAAACATGTTGATGTGGGACGGTAAAAAATCCACCGCTTTCAACATTTTTTATGATGCCATGGATATTGTAGAAGAGCGTAATCAGGATGAAGAAAAAACACCTTTAGAGTTGTGGAAAGACGCCCTGTCCAATGTGATGCCTCATGTAGAGGTGAGGAGCAGAAGGGTAGGTGGTGCGACTTTTCAAATACCCATGCAAATTCGACCCGATCGAAAAGTTTCCCTGGCCATGAAGTGGTTGATCACAGCAGCCCGTAAGCGAAACGAAAAATCGATGGCCCTCCGTCTTGCCCAGGAGGTTTTGGCCGCAGCCAAAGAAGAAGGTGCTGCCGTCAAAAAAAGAGTTGATACCCACAAAATGGCCGAGGCCAACAAAGCATTCTCACACTTTAGATTTTAATCAACAATGGCAAGAGATTTAAAATACACTCGAAACATCGGTATTGCTGCTCATATTGATGCAGGAAAAACAACTACTACCGAAAGGATATTGTTTTATACCGGTGTGAGTCACAAAATAGGTGAAGTGCACGATGGTGCTGCCACCATGGACTGGATGGAGCAAGAACAAGAAAGAGGGATCACCATTACCTCTGCTGCGACCACCTGTACATGGCAATTTCCAACAGAACAAGGTAAACCCACAGCAGATGCAAAGGGTTATCACTTTAACATAATTGATACCCCCGGCCACGTAGATTTCACGGTGGAGGTAAACCGATCACTCCGAGTACTGGATGGATTGGTTTTTTTATTTTCGGCGGTTGATGGTGTAGAGCCTCAGTCAGAAACCAACTGGCGTTTGGCGGATAACTACAAAGTACCTCGTATTGGATTTGTCAATAAAATGGACAGACAAGGATCTAATTTCCTGAATGTTTGTCAACAAGTCAAAGACATGCTCAAGTCCAATGCCGTTCCTATTGTATTGAACATTGGAGACGAGGAAGATTTTAGAGGGATCGTTGATTTGGTGAAAAACCGAGCCATTGTGTGGCACGACGATAACTTTGGATCGACTTTCGACGTTATCGATATACCCGAAGATTTGAAAGAAGAGGCAGAATCACTCAGAGGACAGTTGATAGAAGCGGTCGCTGAATACGATGAGAACCTCTTGGAAAAATATTTTGAAGATCCGGATTCTATCACAGAAGACGAAGTCCATAACGCCTTAAGGGCTGCGACTCAGGAAATGAGCATCATTCCTATGATCTGTGGTTCTTCATTCAAAAACAAAGGGGTGCAGTTTTTGTTGGATGCTGTGTGTCGTTATTTGCCTTCACCCGAAGACAAAGAGGCCATCGTAGGTACTGATCCTGTTACCGGTAATGAGATCGCCAGAAAACCTGAGGTCAGCGAACCTTTTGCAGCTCTGGCATTCAAGATTGCTACCGATCCCTATGTAGGACGCTTGGCGTTCTTTAGAGCCTATTCAGGAAGGCTGGATGCAGGATCTTATGTGTTGAACAATCGTACTGACAAAAAAGAACGTATTTCACGCATCTATCAAATGCACTCCAACAAACAAAATGCCATTGATTTCATTGAGGCCGGTGATATTGGTGCCGCAGTTGGATTTAAAGATATTAAAACCGGAGATACGCTCTCTGCAGAGAAATCTCCCATCATACTGGAAAGTATGGACTTCCCTGATCCTGTGATCGGGATTGCTGTTGAGCCCAAAACCAAAGCCGATGTAGATAAGCTCGGTATGTCTTTGGCCAAATTGGCTGAAGAAGATCCCACTTTCCAAGTGAAAACTGATGAGGCTTCCGGTCAGACCGTGATCTCTGGAATGGGGGAATTGCATTTGGACATTATCATTGACCGTTTGAGACGAGAGTTCAAGGTGGAAGTTAACCAAGGACAACCTCAAGTGGAGTACAAAGAAGCGCTTACGGCTGTGGCTGATCACCGTGAAGTTTACAAAAAACAAACCGGTGGTCGTGGTAAATTCGCGGATATCGTGTTTACACTCGAGCCTGCCGAGGAAGGAAAAGTAGGATTAGAGTTTATTAATGAAATTAAAGGAGGTAATATTCCTAAAGAATACATTCCCTCTGTGGAAAAAGGATTTAGAGATTCCATGAAAAACGGACCTTTGGCCGGATTTGAAGTGGATGCGATGAAAGTAACCCTAAAAGACGGATCTTTCCACCCGGTGGATTCTGATTCGCTCTCTTTTGAGCTGGCAGCCAAACTTGGATTCAAAGAATCAGCAAGAGCTGCCCGAGCCGTCATCATGGAACCCATTATGAAGCTTGAAGTTTTAACGCCTGAAGAAAACATGGGAGACATCGTAGGAGATTTGAACCGACGAAGAGGACAAGTAAACTCTATGGACGACAGAGCCGGCTCAAAAGTGGTTAAGGCTGAAGTTCCATTATCTGAAATGTTTGGATATGTTACTTCTTTAAGAACGCTTTCTTCGGGTCGTGCTACTTCTACTATGGAATTTGATCACTACGCCGAAACACCGTCTAACATCTCCGAAGGTGTGATCGCTGAAATTAAAGGGAATAACGCATAAAGCTTAAATAATGAGCCAAAAAATTAGAATAAAATTAAAATCTTACGATCACAACTTGGTGGACAAGTCTGCCGATAAAATTGTAAAGACAGTAAAAACAACCGGTGCTGTGGTGACAGGTCCTATCCCCTTGCCTACACACAAGAAAATTTTTACAGTATTGCGTTCTCCACACGTGAACAAAAAATCTAGAGAACAATTTAAGTTACATTCATACAAACGATTGCTGGACATTTACAGTTCTTCATCCAAAACCATTGATGCTTTGATGAAGTTGGAATTGCCCAGTGGCGTAGAAGTAGAAATCAAAGTATAATTATAAAACAATAAATAAATGTCTGGGTTAATAGGAAGAAAAATCGGCATGACCAGTCTCTTTGACGAAAAAGGGAAAAATATCCCTTGTACTGTATTGGAGGTTGGACCATGCGTGGTTACCCAAGTCAGAACCACAGCGGTTGACGGGTATGATGCACTTCAACTGGGTTTCGATGACAAGGCAGAAAAAAGGGTTACAAATGCCGCAAAAGGGCATTTCAAGAAAGCAAATACTGCTCCCAAGAAAAAGCTCGTCGAATTCCAGAATTTTGAAGAAGAATACAAATTAGGAGATACCATTACGGTAGATCATTTTAACGAAGGGGAATTTGTCGATGTTTCAGGCACATCCAAAGGAAAAGGTTTCCAAGGGGTGGTCAAGCGTCATGGATTTGCCGGGGTTGGACAGGCTACACACGGTCAACACAACCGATTGAGAGCACCCGGTTCCATCGGAGCGGCCTCTTACCCTGCACGTGTTTTCAAGGGCATGCGCATGGCTGGTCAGACTGGAAATGAAAAAGTTAAGGTGCAAAACCTCGCTGTTGTGAAGGTGGTCACTGAAAAGAATCTTTTGGTGGTCAAAGGCTGCGTTCCCGGTCACAAAAATTCATATGTAATCGTTCAGAAATAATGGAATTATCAGTACTTAACAATAAAGGAAAAGAGACCGGCAGAAAGGTCAAGTTGAACCCCTCGGTTTTTGGGATTGATCCAAACGATCACGCCATATATCTGGATGTAAAACAACATTTGGCCAACAAACGACAAGGAACACATAAGTCTAAAGAAAGAGCTGAAATTGTAGGAAGTACCCGCAAGATCAAAAAGCAAAAGGGAACCGGTACTGCTCGAGCAGGAAGTATCAAGAGTCCTATCTTTCGTGGTGGAGGCAGAATTTTTGGCCCAACCCCAAGAGACTATAACCAGAAAGTCAACAAAAAAGTCAAAAGACTGGCCAGAAAATCTGCATTGAGCATCAAGGCTAAAGAAAAGTCCATTTTGATCGTTGAAGATTTTCAAATGGATGCTCCCAAAACTTCGGCCTATAACGAGGTGCTTCAAGCCTTGGGACTAAGGGACAAAAAGTCTTTGGTGGTCTTGGGTGAACCAAATAATAATGTATATTTGTCGTCTCGAAATTTGGGGCACTCTAAAGTTGTAACTAACTCAGAATTAAACACTTATCAGATCACCAACGCCTCCAGCTTGGTCTTGTTTGAAAGTGCAATAGCCGAAATTGAGACCATTTTAAATAAAGCCTAAAGCAATGGATATTTTAATAAAACCTATAATCACCGAAAAAGCCACTACCGCAAGTGAGCTTCACAATTGTTATAGTTTTTTGGTCAATACCAAAGCTAACAAGGTGGAAATCAAAAAAGCTGTAGAAGCGGCTTATGGTGTTTCTGTTGAGAAAGTCAGAACCCTTAACTACGGCCCTGAAAGAAAAACAAAATATACCAAAACAGGAATCCAATCCGGAAAAACCAATGCCACCAAAAAGGCTGTGGTTCAAGTTGCCGAAGGGGATGCCATAGATTTTTATAGTAATCTTTAAACGCGTCTGATGTCAGTAAGAAAATTAAAGCCAGTAACCCCCGCGCAGCGTTTTAGAGTAGTAAATGGATTTGACGCAATTACTACTGATAAGCCGGAGAAGAGTTTGCTCGTTCCGAAAAAGCGTACTGGAGGAAGAAACAACAGGGGAAAAATGACTGTACGTCACCGTGGTGGCGGACACAAGAAAAGATATCGTTTGATTGACTTTAAGCGAAACAAATTTGATGTTGTCGCCGAGGTCAAGTCAATTGAATATGATCCCAACCGAACGGCATTCATTGCCCTTTTGGAATATAAAGGCGGTGAAAAACGTTACATCATTGCTCAGAATGGCCTTCAAGTGGGTCAAAAAATAAGCTCAGGTGAGAAGGCAGCTCCGGAAGTAGGAAATGCTTTGTTCCTCTCCAAAATTCCATTGGGAACCATTATTTCTTGTATAGAATTGAATCCCGGCGGAGGTGCAGTTTTGGCACGTAGTGCGGGAGCTTTTGCTCAGTTGATGGCCCGAGAAGGAAAATTGGCCACCATTAAACTGCCATCTGGTGAAACACGATCTGTACCTACCAGCTGTATGGCGACCATTGGTGTGGTCTCTAATTCTGATCATCAGTTATTAGTCTCCGGTAAGGCAGGTCGATCGCGATGGATTGGTAGAAGACCCAGAACTCGTCCTGTTGCCATGAACCCTGTCGATCACCCTATGGGTGGAGGAGAAGGTCGTGCCTCTGGAGGTCATCCAAGGTCCAAGAATGGTATTCCTGCTAAAGGATTTAGAACCCGTTCCAAGACCAAAGCGAGTAATAAATTCATCATAGAACGCAGAAAAAAATAATCAATTATGGCTCGTTCATTAAAAAAAGGACCCTTCGTTGCGCTTAGCCTTGAAAAAAAGGTTCAGAAAAATGTAGAAGAAAATAAGAAGTCAGTGATCAAAACATGGTCACGCGCTTCATTGATCACTCCCGACTTTGTAGGTCAAACCATCGGAGTTCACAACGGACGTCAATTCGTTCCTGTATACATTACAGAAAATATGGTTGGACACAAATTAGGAGAATTTTCTCCCACCCGTTCTTTTAGAGGACACGCTGGGGCAAAAAATAAAGGAAAAAAATAATTTACGGACATGGGAAAACGTAAAAGAGAATCCGCGGCAGCGATAAAAGAGGCTAACAAAAGCATAGCTTTTGCCAAACTCAACAATTGTCCGACCTCGCCTCGTAAAATGAGATTGGTTGCCGATCAAGTTAGAGGAGAAGATGTCAATAAGGCTTTGGCCATTTTGAAATTCAGTCCAAAAGAGGCTTCCAGAAAGTTGGAAAAACTCTTGATGTCTGCCATTTCCAATTGGCAAGCAAAAAACGAAGAGGCTGATGTCGAAAAAGCAGCTTTGTTTGTTAAAGAAATCAAAGTGGATGGTGGAAAGATGCTAAAGCGTCTGCGCCCTGCTCCACAAGGAAGAGCACATAGAATTAGAAAACGCTCCAATCATGTAACCTTGGTATTGGGAGCTAATAATTTAGAAAATTAATATGGGACAAAAAACCAATCCTATCGGTAATCGTTTGGGAATCATCAGAGGATGGGACTCCAATTGGTTCGGCGGTCGAAACTACGGAGACAAATTGGCTGAAGATGATAAAATCAGAAGATACATCCACGCCCGTTTGACCAAAGCCAGTGTTTCTAACGTAATCATTGAGCGTACCCTTAAACTCATCACCATCACCATCACCACGGCACGTCCTGGGATCATCATTGGTAAGGCTGGGCAAGAGGTAGACAAGCTTAAAGAGGAATTGAAAAAGATTACCAATAAAGACATTCAAATTAACATTTTTGAAATCAAACGACCTGAGCTAGACGCCCAGTTGGTTGCCGCAAGTGTTGCTCGTCAGATCGAAAGTAGAATTTCTTACCGACGTGCCATCAAAATGGCAATCGCTGCTTCCATGCGTATGAATGCAGAGGGTATCAAAATCCAAATTTCCGGTCGATTGAACGGTGCAGAAATGGCACGATCAGAATCATACAAAGAAGGGAGAATACCGTTGTCAACCTTCAGAGCAGATATCGATTATGCATTGGTTGAGGCACACACGACATACGGACGTTTGGGCATCAAAGTATGGATTATGAAAGGCGAAGTGTTTGGTAAAAGAGAGCTTTCGCCCTTGGTAGGTATGTCCAAAAAATCTGGTGGCGGAAACAACAAAGGCGGTGGATCCGGTGGACGTCAGCAAAGAAGAAGAAACAACAATAATAGATAGGTAAAATGTTACAACCTAAAAGAACCAAATTCCGAAAAGCGCAAAAAGGGCGCATGAAGGGAATTTCCCAAAGAGGAAGCCAGCTTTCCAATGGTATGTTTGGCATCAAGTCTTTGGATTCAAAATTCATTACCTCCCGACAAATCGAAGCTGCAAGGATTGCTGCTACTCGATACATGAAGAGAGAGGGTCAATTGTGGATCAAAATTTTTCCGGACAAGCCCATTACCAAAAAGCCTTTGGAAGTAAGGATGGGTAAAGGAAAAGGAGCTCCGGAATATTTTGTGGCTGTTGTTAAGCCGGGTCGAATTATGTTCGAAATAGCAGGTGTTCCATTGGATGTCGCTAAGGAAGCTTTGAGATTGGCTGCCCAAAAACTACCCGTTAAAACGAAGTTTATCATTGCTAGAGATTTTCAAGCTTAATTTTAGAGGAAAATGAAAAAATCAGAAATCGAAAAATTATCCCTTGAGGACTTGCAAGACAAGCTGGCAGAGTTTCAAAAGCAACTGTCTGATCTGAAGATGAATCATGCCGTTAGCCCACTGGAAAATCCCTTACAAATCAAAACAGTCAGAAAAACAGTAGCCCGATTGTTGACGGCTATTACTGCCAAGCAAAATGAAATTATCGCCTGAGGACATGGAAAATAGAAATTTAAGAAAAGAACGTATTGGGATTGTGACCAGCAATAAAATGGAGAAGTCCATCGTTGTATCAGAGGTCAAAAGGGTGAAGCACCCCATGTATGGAAAATTCGTTTTAAAGACCAAAAAATACGTCGCGCACGATGACCTCAATGATTGCAACATCGGCGATACAGTTAAGATAATGGAAACCCGTCCTTTGAGTAAATCAAAATGCTGGCGATTGGTTGAAATAATAGAAAGAGCTAAATAATCATGTTACAACAAGAATCCAGATTAAAAGTAGCTGATAATACCGGAGCCAAAGAAGTTTTGGCGATTAGGGTATTGGGAGGAACCAAAAGAAGATATGCTTCTCTAGGAGATAAGATCGTCGTATCTGTCAAAGATGCGTCTCCCTCAGGAACTGTCAAAAAAGGACAAGTATCGCAAGCGGTAGTTGTGCGTACGACCAAAGAGGTTCGTCGTGCCGATGGCTCCTATATTCGTTTTGATGACAATGCTTGCGTATTGTTGAATCCTACGGGAGAAATGAGAGGAACACGTGTATTTGGCCCTGTGGCAAGAGAACTTCGCGACAAGCAATTTATGAAAATCGTATCATTGGCACCGGAAGTGCTTTAAACCACAATTATGGGCAAGATAAAAATCAAAAGAGACGATAAGGTACTGGTCATAGCCGGAGAACACAAAGGTTCTGAAGGTAAGGTGATCAAAGTGATGCGCGATCAAAACAAAGCCATCATTGAGGGGGTTAATATGATCAAAAAACACGCCAAGCCCAGTGCTCAAAATCCTCAAGGAGGAATTGTTGAAAAAGAAGCTCCGATCCATATTTCTAACCTCTCTTTGACCACAGCCGAGGGTGAAGCTACTCGTGTGGGGTATCGGGTAGAAGATGGAAACAAGGTTCGTTTTGCAAAAAAAAATAATGAAGTAGTGTAATGAGTTATCAAGCAAGACTTAAGAAAGAATACAACGACCGCATTGTTGCTGCGTTGAAAGAAGAATTTGGGTATGCCAATGTAATGCAAGTTCCCAAACTTCAAAAGATTGTCATCAGCCGTGGAGTAGGTGCTGCTGTGGCCGATAAGAAATTGATCGACTACGCAGTTGATGAATTGACAGGAATCTCAGGCCAGAAAGCCATTTCTACCATTTCCAAAAAAGACGTTGCTGCTTTTAAGCTTCGTAAAGGAATGCCTATTGGTGCTAAAGTAACCCTCAGAGGAGAGCGCATGTATGAATTTTTAGACCGACTGGTTACTGCTGCGCTTCCAAGGGTAAGAGATTTTCAAGGTGTCAAAGCCAATGGCTTTGACGGAAGAGGAAATTATAATTTGGGGATTACAGAACAAATCATTTTCCCCGAAATTGACATAGACAAGGTTAATAAAATTTCAGGAATGGATATTTCTTTTGTTACGTCTGCCAAAACAGATAAGGAAGCAAAGTCATTGTTGAGTGAATTGGGATTACCCTTTAAAAAGAGTTAGTTATGGCCAAAGAATCAATGAAAGCTCGTGAGAGAAAAAGAGCGAAAATAGTTGCCAAGTATGCTGCAAAAAGAAAAGCCCTAAAGGAAGCTGGGGATTACGAAGCTTTACAAAAATTGCCGCGCAACGCCTCTCCAGTGAGAATGCACAACCGTTGTAAGCTCACCGGTCGTCCTAAGGGGTACATTCGTCAGTTTGGAATCTCTAGGGTAACCTTCCGAGAAATGGCCAATAAAGGATTAATTCCAGGGGTAACAAAAGCAAGCTGGTAATTCAATAATAAAAAAGATATGTTTACAGATCCTATAGCAGATTATTTGACCCGAATCAGAAATGCCAGCTCCGCCGGACATATGGTGGTAGACATTCCTGCGTCAAAATTAAAAAAAGAGATCACCAAAATATTGTACGATCAAGGTTATATCTTGAGTTATAAGTTTGAAGAAACGGAAAACCATCAAGGTAATATCAAAATTGCACTCAAGTATGATAATATTACCAAAGAGCCTGTGATCAAAAAAATACAGAGAATCAGTACCCCCGGTCTGCGAAAGTATACTTCGGCAGACAGTTATCCTAGAATTTTAAACGGATTAGGGATTTCAATTGTCTCTACTTCCAAGGGAGTGATGACCGGAAAGCAAGCTTCGCTTCAGCACGTTGGGGGAGAATTACTTTGTTACGTTTATTAAATAGAAGTAAAAAGAACAAAAATGTCTAGAATAGGTAACAATCCCATTAGTATCCCTGAAGGTGTCAATATCGACATCCAATCGGATAAAATTGTTGTGAAGGGAAAAATGGGAGAATTGACTCAAGACTACAGTGATGTGATTTTTGAGTTGGACGATAATATTTTAACCGTAAAACGTCCTTCCGACTCCAAAGACCACCGAGCAAAACACGGTCTTTACCGTGCTTTGGTCAACAATATGGTTGAAGGCGTTTCCAAAGGTTTTACCAAGGAATTAGAATTGGTAGGAGTTGGGTACCGTGCGAGCAACCAAGGTCAAAAATTGGATTTAGCATTGGGTTTTTCTCACAATATCTTATTTGATATCGCCCCCGAGGTTAAAGTAGAGACGGTGTCTGAAAAAGGAAAGAATCCGATTGTTAAACTTAGTTCTCATGACAAGCAGTTGTTGGGTTATGTAGCCGCAAAGATTCGATCTTTCAGAAAACCTGAACCTTACAAAGGAAAAGGAGTGAAGTTTGTAGGAGAACAAATTAGAAGAAAAGCAGGTAAATCTGCATAATCAAATCGATATGGGATTAACAAAATCAGCCAGAAGAAACAGAATCCATTTAAGGATCAGAAAGACCATTCAGGGGACAGCCGAAAAGCCTCGTTTGTCTATTTACAGAAGTAATAAGGAAATCTATGCACAAGTCATCGACGATGTGAATGGAAAGACCATTGCCGCTGCATCTTCAAGAGATAAAGAAGTGGCAGATGCCAAAGCTGATAATAAAGTTGGCGAAGCTCAGTTGGTTGGGAAACTGGTTGGAGAACGCGCCAAAAAAGCGGGTGTAAGTACCATTGGTTTTGATCGAAGTGGTTATTTGTATCATGGTAGGGTTAAGTCACTGGCTGACGGAGCACGTGAGGCAGGTTTAAATTTTTAAAAAAAGTATATGTATCAAGATTATAAAAATGTTGAATTGGTAAAACCTGCGGGACTTGATCTAAAAGATCGATTGGTAGGTGTTCAGCGTGTTACCAAAGTGACCAAAGGAGGTCGTGCATTTGGATTTTCTGCTATTGTAGTGGTGGGAGATGAAAATGGTGTCGTAGGACAAGGACTTGGAAAGTCGAAGGAAGTTTCCGAAGCCATTGCCAAAGCTGTTGAAGATGCCAAGAAAAATTTGGTTCGTATTCCGATCGCCAAAGGGACATTGCCCCACGAGCAAAAAGGGAAATACGGGGGAGCTAGAGTGTTTTTGAAGCCTGCTTCCGAAGGTACAGGAGTTATAGCAGGAGGTGCCGTTCGTGCGGTACTCGAAGCCGTAGGGATACACAATGTACTGTCCAAATCACAGGGGTCTTCAAACCCACACAATGTGGTAAAAGCTACATTCGACGCACTACTGCAATTGAGAAGCCCCCAAACCATTGCCAAACAAAGAGGAATCAGTTTGGAAAAAGTTTTTAACGGATAAGAATTTAGATCATGGCCAAGATAAAAGTTACTCAAGTCAAAAGCAGCATCAAAAGAATGCAGTCTCAAAAAAGAACTCTAGAAGCATTGGGTTTAAGAGGGATTGGAAAAGAGGTTACTCATGAAGCAACCCCCAACATTCTTGGAATGATCGACAAAGTAAAACATTTGGTTAAAACCACAGAAGTTTAAAGATGAGTTTAGAAAATTTAAAACCAGCAGAGGGTTCTACCCAAAGACAAGGCAAACGTTTGGGCCGTGGTGAAGGTTCCGGTAAAGGTGGAACAGCAGCAAGAGGCCACAAAGGAGCCAAGTCCAGATCGGGATATTCCAAAAAGATTGGCTTTGAAGGTGGTCAGATGCCTTTGCAAAGACGTGTTCCCAAATTTGGATTCAAAAACATCAACCGAATAGCCTATAAAGGAATCAACTTGGATACCCTTCAAAATCTCGCAGAAGAAAAGAAGGTAAAAAAAGAAGTTTCCTTTGATAAATTGGTCGAATTGCGTTTGGCAGGAAAAAACGAATTGGTAAAAATATTAGGCAGGGGTAAATTGGAATCCCCCTTAAAAGTATCTGCTCACAAATTTTCAGCTACTGCAAAAGCAGCAATTGAGGCAGCAGGTGGTGAAGCCGTTACTATATAACAAATACAGATGAAGAAATTTATTGAGACCATTTTAAACATTTACAACATCGAAGAGTTGCGTGGACGAATTCTTACCACATTGACCCTTTTGTTGGTTTATCGTTTGGGGGCTCAAGTGGTTCTACCCGGAATCGATTCAGTTCAATTGGCTGAATTGGCCAACCGAACCGATGGAGGAGGATTGTTGGGAATTCTCAATGCCTTTACGGGAGGAGCTTTTGCCAACGCTTCAGTTTTTGCTTTGGGTATTATGCCCTACATTTCTGCTTCCATTGTAGTTCAATTGATGGGAATTGCTGTGCCCTACCTACAAAAACTTCAAAAAGAAGGGGAAAGTGGCAACAAAAAAAGAACACAAATCACCCGATGGTTGACCATATTGATATGTGTAGTCCAGGCGCCTGCTTATCTATATGGGCTCTCTGCTCTGGGTGTGCCCGATAGTGCCTTCGTTATTGGCAGAGGACCCCTGTTTATGATTTCTTCTGTAATCATTTTGGTTACGGGAACCATTTTTGCGATGTGGCTTGGAGAAAAAATCACAGATAAAGGAATTGGTAATGGTATTTCATTATTGATTATGGTTGGTATCATTGCCAACCTTCCACTTTCTTTTACTCAAGAGTTCGTATCTCGTGTTTCTGAAAACAATGGTGGATTGATGATGATCCTGATCGAATTGGTATTGTGGGTGGTGATCATATTGTTGAGTGTCCTTCTGGTAATGGCAGTAAGACAGATTCCAGTACAATATGCGCGTAGAAGTGCAGCAGGAACGAACGAAAAAAATGTATTTGGATCACGACAATACATTCCTTTAAAATTAAATGCTTCCGGTGTAATGCCCATTATTTTTGCTCAGGCACTGATGTTTGCTCCCGCCTATTTGGGCGGCGCTTTTGGGGATTCAGCCGTGGGCCAGTGGTTGCAAACCAACTTTTCTGATATCTTCGGATTGTGGTATAATATACTGTTTGCAGTGTTGATCATCATTTTTACTTATTTCTACACCGCAATTACGGTTCCTACCAACAAGATGTCGGATGATTTAAAAAGAAGTGGTGGTTTTGTTCCCGGCATACGTCCCGGTAATGAGACTTCAGAGTTTTTAGATACGGTGATGTCACACATCACTTTTCCGGGATCATTGTACCTGGCAGCCATTGCAGTTTTTCCTGCGGTGGTGGTAAAACTTATAGGAATGCAACAAGGATGGGCCTTATTTTATGGTGGGACTTCCTTACTGATTATGGTAGGGGTTGCCATCGATACGATCCAACAAGTAAACTCTTATTTGTTGAACCGTCATTATGACGGATTGATGTCCAAAACCAGCAGAAACAGAAGAGCAGGAACAATATAATATGGCAAAGCAAGCAGCAATAGAACAAGAAGGTACCATCATCGAAGCATTATCGAATGCTATGTTTCGGGTGGAGCTTGAAAACGGTCATGTTGTGACCGCACATATTTCCGGAAAAATGCGTTTGCATTATATCAAGTTGTTGCCCGGAGATAAAGTTAAATTAGAAATGAGTCCTTACGATTTATCAAAAGCAAGGATTACATATAGATTTTAAAACAGAAAAATGAAAGTAAGAGCTTCCTTAAAAAAACGAAGTGTGGATTGTAAAATTGTCCGTAGGAAGGGACGATTGTACGTGATCAACAAAAAAAATCCTCGATTCAAACAAAGACAAGGTTAGATTATGGCTAGAATATCAGGAGTAGACATTCCCAAACAAAAGAGAGGCGTTATTGCACTTACCTATATCTATGGTATCGGTAGAAGCCGCGCTCAAGAGATATTAGCAATTTCCAAAGTCAGTGAAGACACCAAAGTTTCGGATTGGACAGATGAAGAAACCGGGAGAATCCGTGAGGCTGTTGGAAGTTTTAAAATTGAAGGTGAATTGCGATCTGAATTACAATTGAACATCAAGCGATTGATGGATATTGGTTGTTACAGGGGAATTCGTCACAGGACAGGCTTGCCTTTGAGAGGTCAACGCACCAAAAACAATTCTAGAACCCGAAAAGGGAAAAGGAAGACTGTTGCAAACAAAAAGAAAGCCACTAAATAATAGGAACTAACTATGGCAAAAGTAACCACCAAAAAACGTAAAGTCATTGTAGAGGCTTATGGCGAAGCTCATATCAATGCGTCTTTTAACAACATCATCATTTCTTTGACCAACAACAAAGGAGAGGTCATTGCATGGTCCTCTGCCGGAAAGATGGGTTTTAGAGGTTCAAAGAAAAACACACCCTACGCTGCTCAAACAGCTGCTGAAGATGTTTCTAAAGTGGCTTTGGAAGCCGGCTTAAGAAAGGTGAAGGTATACGTGAAAGGACCCGGAAACGGACGTGAGTCTGCGATCAGAACCCTGCACAACAATGGGATTGAGGTAACTGAAATCGTTGACGTTACCCCACTACCGCACAACGGTTGTCGCCCGCCCAAGAGAAGAAGAGTATAATTATTTAACCTGTTATCGAAGGATCAGACCTTAATTCATAACACAAACATTTTATATGGCAAGATATATCGGTCCAAAATCAAAGATTGCTAGAAAGTTCGGAGAACCTATTTTCGGAGCAGACAAGGCCTTTGAAAAAAGAAATTACCCTCCCGGCCAACACGGAAACAACAGAAGGAGAGGCAAAAAATCTGAATACGCAATTCAGTTGCTTGAAAAGCAAAAAGCAAAATACACCTATGGTATTTTAGAACGCCAGTTCAGGAATATTTTTGAAAAAGCGAGTAGTAGTAAAGGGGTAACCGGTGAGGTGTTACTTCAGTTGTGCGAGTCCAGATTAGACAACGTAGTCTATCGACTGGGCATTGCTCCCTCAAGAAATGCTGCACGTCAGTTGGTTTCTCACAGGCACATTACCGTAAACGGTAAAGTGGTCAATATTCCTTCTTATACACTTCAAGCCGGCGATGCTGTTGGAGTAAGAGAAAAATCTAAATCTTTACAGGCCATTTCTGCTTCTTTGGAAGCCAATTCTTCAGTATACGAATGGATGACCTGGAATACTGAAACCTATGAGGGGAACTTTGTAAGTGTCCCTCAGCGCGTTCAAATTCCTGAGAATATCAAGGAACAGTTGATCGTTGAATTGTACTCTAAATAATTTAATCACAGGAAGAAAGAAACTATGGCAATATTAAATTTCCAAAAACCCGATAAGGTAATCATGATCGACTCCTCTGAGTTCGAGGGCAAATTTGAATTTCGTCCGCTCGAACCCGGATACGGTCTCACTGTTGGGAATGCACTGAGAAGAGTGTTATTATCCTCTTTGGAAGGTTTTGCGATCACCTCAGTAAAAATTGAAAATATAGAGCATGAATTTTCTACCATTCCCGGAATTGTAGAAGATGTGACAGAGATTATTCTCAACCTGAAGCAGGTAAGGTTCAAAAGACAAATTGAGGATGTCGAAGATGAAAAGGTCATCATCATGGTCGGAGGTCAAGACCAATTAAAAGCTGCTGACTTTCAAAAATTCATCTCCGGATTTCAGGTGTTAAACCCAGATTTGGTCATTTGTAATCTTGAAAAAGGTGTTCAGTTGAACATCGAAGTGACCATCGAAAAAGGAAGAGGCTATGTTCCTGCCGAAGTTAACAAAAAAGCCAATGCTGCCTTTGGTGTGATCGCCATTGATTCCATCTTTACGCCTGTTAAAAATGTTAAATACAGCATTGAGAATTATCGTGTAGAGCAAAAAACAGATTACGAAAAGCTGGTCTTTGAAATCATTACTGATGGTTCCATTCATCCAAAAGACGCTTTGACCGAGGCTGCCAAAACACTCATTCACCATTTCTTGTTGTTCTCTGACGAGCGCATCACACTGGAAGCCGATGAGATTGCTCAGGCAGAAACTTATGATGAGGAGTCTTTGCACATGAGACAATTGCTCAAGACCAAATTGATTGACATGGATCTTTCAGTAAGGGCTTTGAATTGTTTGAAAGCTGCAGAGGTTGATACCTTAGGAGATTTGGTTTCTTACAACAAGAACGATTTGATGAAATTCAGAAACTTTGGTAAAAAATCATTGACAGAATTGGAAGAGTTGGTGGTATTGAAAGGACTGTCTTTCGGAATGGATTTGGCCAAATACAAGTTAGATAAAGACTAGATTTTTTTAGACAATAAATCATGAAACACGGAAAAAAAGTCAATCATTTGGGCAGAAAAGTAGCCCACAGGAAGTCAATGTTGGCGAACATGGCTTCATCATTGATTGAGCACAAACGGATCAGTACTACGGTAGCAAAAGCTAAAGCATTGAAGCAGTTTGTAGAGCCCTTGATAACGAAATCAAAAACCGATACGACCCACAACCGACGTTTGGCTTTTAGCGCATTGAGAAATAAATATGCTGTGGCAGAACTCTTTAGAGCTGTGGCTCAAAAAGTGGGTGATCGTCCGGGTGGATATACTCGTGTGATCAAAATGGGTAACCGTTTGGGTGATAATGCTTCTATGGCGATGATCGAGTTGGTGGATTTCAATGAGGTTTATAACAACGAAAAAGCCGCTTCCAAAAAATCGACAAGAAGAAGTCGCTCCAGAAATAAAGGAGCGAGCGCTGAAACTGCTGCTCCTGTTGAAGAGGCTCAGGAACAAAGTGCTAATAATGCCGCTGAGGAAACTCCGGCTGTGGCGCCTAAAGCCAAAGCAAAGAAAACAGCAAAGACAGAGGATAAAAAAGCATCTGAACCTAAAAAAGAAGAAGATGAATAATAGCTTTTGTTGTTAATAATTTTAACTTTTATTAAAGGATAAGCTATTCAGTTTATCCTTTTTTTTATGTTATTTTGTGTTCAATTATGTCTTACAAAACCAGAAAAAAAGCACTTTTATTATTGGCCGATGGTACTAAGTTTTTTGGAAAAGCTGTAGCTTCCGAAGGTACTCGTTTTGGTGAAATTTGTTTCAATACCGGAATGACAGGCTATCAAGAAATTTTTACTGATCCATCTTATTTTGGTCAGTTGATGGTAACCACAAATGCCCACATAGGCAACTATGGTGTGCATACAGATGACGCTCAATCTGACGGTATAAAAATCGCAGGATTGATTTGTAAAAATTTTAGTTATGAATATTCCCGTCCTTTGGCCGATCTTTCGCTGGAAGCCTATTTGGAGGAAAATGACCTTTTTGCCATCTCAGATGTAGATACCCGCGCTTTGGTTAATTACATCCGGGAAAATGGAGCGATGAATGCTGTTATTACTACCGATTTGGATCGAGAGGAGGCCTTGCAGAGAGAACTGGCTGAATTGCCCAGTATGGAAGGACTGGAATTGGCTTCTAAAGTTTCTACCAAAGAACCCTATTTTTTTGGTGATCCCGATGCTGAGTTTAAGGTTGCCGCCCTCGACTTGGGTGTCAAAACTAACATTCTCAAGCACTTGTCCAACAGGGGGATTTACATCAAAGTTTTTCCTTATGACACTACTTTTGATCAAATGCAGGAATGGGGCCCGGACGGCTTCTTTATTTCAAATGGTCCCGGTGATCCTGACCCACTTCACAGTGCTCAAAAGGTAGCCCAGGAGATTATCAAGCACAATCTGCCATTGTTTGGTATTTGTCTGGGACATCAGATCATTGCACTTGCCAATGGAATTCCCACTTATAAAATGTTTAACGGCCATAGGGGAATCAATCATCCTGTGATCAATTTGATGACCGGAAAAGGAGAAATTACCTCACAAAATCATGGTTTTGCGGTAGATAAGTCGGCTGCTGAGTCCCACCAAGACTTGGAGATCAGTCACCTGCACTTGAACGACCAAACGGTAGCAGGTTTGCGTATGAAAAATAAAAACTGTTTTTCTGTGCAGTATCATCCGGAGGCAGGACCAGGACCCAACGATGCAACCTATTTGTTTGATGAGTTTTATCAAAACATCAAAAATCATACAACCAAAGAATAACAACCAATTTAATTTAAACACTAATGAGCGTAATTATTGAAGTCCATGCACGGCAAATCTTTGATTCTAGGGGAAATCCCACCGTTGAAGTGGATGTCATTACAGAGAACGGAATTATGGGTCGCGCAGCAGTTCCCTCCGGAGCTTCAACCGGAGAACACGAAGCTGTAGAATTGAGAGATGGCGGAAAGACCTACATGGGAAAAGGCGTTTCCCAAGCCGTCAAGAATGTCAATGAGGTTTTGGCGGAGGAGCTAATAGGAGTATCTGTTTTTGATCAGAACAAAATCGACCAAACGATGATCGATTTGGACGGTACGCCCAACAAATCCAAGTTGGGAGCCAATGCCATTTTGGGGATCTCATTGGCCGCTGCTAAGGCAGCCGCCAATGAATTAGGTTTGCCTCTGTATCGCTATGTGGGAGGTGTTAGTGCCCATACTTTACCCGTTCCCATGATGAATATCATCAATGGCGGTTCGCATTCTGATGCACCCATTGCCTTTCAGGAATTTATGGTCATGCCCATCGGGGCCAAAAGTTTTACCCATGCCATGCAAATGGGATCTGAAATTTTTCACCACCTTAAAAAGGTTTTACACAGCCGAGGATTGAGTACTGCTGTTGGGGATGAAGGTGGTTTTGCTCCTACGCTCGACGGTACAGAAGACGCTCTGGAAACCATTTTAAAGGCCATCGAAAATGCCGGTTACAAAGCCGGTGATGAGGTAAAGATTGCCTTGGATTGTGCTGCAGCCGAATTTTACGAAGACGGAGTATATGATTATACCAAGTTTGAGGGAGAAAAAGGGGTTAAGAGAACATCTGAAGAGCAGGCGCAATATTTGGCGGAGCTTTCTGAAAAATACCCCATCATTTCTATCGAAGATGGAATGGATGAAAACGATTGGGAGGGCTGGAAAGCCTTAACCGAAAAAGCTGGAGACCGAGTTCAGTTGGTGGGAGACGATTTGTTCGTCACCAATGTGACCCGTTTGTCCAGAGGTATTGAGGAAGGCATTGCCAATTCCATATTGATCAAAGTAAATCAGATCGGTACATTATCCGAAACCATTGCTGCTGTGGAAATGGCGCATAGAGCGGGTTACACCTCAGTGATGTCCCACCGTTCTGGTGAAACCGAAGACAATACCATTGCCGACCTGGCCGTGGCTTTGAATACCGGTCAGATCAAAACAGGATCCGCTTCAAGAAGTGACCGAATGGCCAAATACAACCAGCTTTTGAGAATAGAGGAGGAACTGGAGCATGCTGCCGTTTATCCTCAGGAAAAAGCTTTCAACGTACAATAAGCATCAACAATGGGTCGCAAGGGCTAAGTCCCTTGTGATCTCAGTTGTTTTTTGACGCTTATTTGCTTATTTTTACCTTTCTTTAATACACTTATGGCAGACCAAATTGATCTTATTTACAAAGGAGTAAACTATAAATTTCCACTTATTGAGGGAACTGAAAACGAGAGCGCTATTGACATTAAAACACTTAGGGCTCAAACGGGTTTGATTACCCTTGATCCCGGCTTTAAGAATACGGGCTCTTGTCAAAGTGAGATCACTTTTCTCGATGGGGAAGAAGGGATTCTTCGTTATCGTGGTTATGCCATAGAAGATTTGGCGAATAATGCTTCCTTTATCGAGGTGGCTTATCTTTTGATTTTTGGAGATTTACCAACTTCCCAACAGTTAGATCAGTTTGAAGATGAAATTCGAGATCACGCCCTGGTGGATGAGGATTTTAAGATCATTCTTAAAAGCTTTCCTAAATCGGCTCACCCCATGGGGATTCTATCCTCATTGACCTCTGCTTTAATTGCTTTTAACCCTTCATCGGTAGATATTAATTCCGAAAAGGAATTTCGTGAAGCTATTATTATGTTGTTGGCCAAATTTCCTGTTTTAGCCTCTTGGACACACAGAAAAATGAAGGGCTTACCCCTAAACTATCCCAATTACGATCTCCCTTACACGGAGAATTTGGCGCATATGATGTTTAGGATGCCTAATAAAGAGTTTAAAGCCAGTAAGACACTGGTTAGTGCTTTGAACAAATTATTGATCCTACACGCAGATCACGAGCAAAATTGTTCCACTTCTACCGTACGAATGGTAGGATCATCACATGCCGGCTTGTTTGCTTCGATAGCATCGGGTATTTCGGCCCTATGGGGACCTTTGCACGGAGGTGCTAACCAAGCGGTCATTGAAATGCTGGAGGAGATCAAAAAAGATGGCGGGGATACCAAAAAGTTTATGGCCAAGGCTAAAGACAAGAACGATCCTTTCCGCCTGATGGGCTTTGGTCATCGGGTGTATAAGAACTTTGACCCACGTGCCAAGATCATCAAAAAAGCCGCCGATGAAGTCCTTTCCGAATTGGGTATAGACGATCCCGTTTTGGACATTGCCAAAAGGCTGGAACAAGAAGCCTTGGAAGACCCTTATTTCGTGGATCGAAAATTGTACCCCAATGTGGATTTTTATTCCGGAATCATCTACCGTGCCTTGGGCATCCCCACCGAAATGTTTACGGTGATGTTTGCCATTGGCCGTTTGCCGGGCTGGATCGCTCAGTGGAAAGAAATGCGATTCAACAAAGAACCCATCGGACGACCCCGACAGGTTTATACCGGG
>JBESZM010000008.1:0-5366 GCA_041254175.1 Flavobacteriaceae bacterium
CTGAACAATCAGATCAACTCGTCTATGAGGAAGTTGACGAAACCTATTCGGTTTATGTCAGTTCTTCAAAATCCAAAAAATATATTTTCATATCCTCTCAAAGTACTACCACCAGCGAGTATCGTTTTATCAAATCCGATCAGCCGGAGGCAGATTTTAAGATCATTCAGCCTCGAACCAGTGGATTAGAGTACGATGTTGCGCATTTTGGGGATCATTTTTACCTTCATACCAACTTCAACGAGGCCACTAATTTTCAGATCATGCGAACCCCTGTCGACCATACCACTACTGAGTTTTGGGAGCCATTGCTGCGGCATCGTAAGGAAGTTTTGATTGAAGATTTCGAGTTATTTGATCAGTATTGGGTGGTCAACGAGAGAGAAAATGGTCTTTCGAGATTGCGGATCATGCGTTGGGATCAATCGGAAGACTATCACCTCCCTATGGAGGAGGAAACCTACGCGCTCTATATTTCTTACAACCCCGAGTTTGAGTCGACCCAACTGAGGTATGTTTTTAACTCTCTAACCACTCCCACTTCGGTGATCGAATACGATATGCTTTCCCAAGAGAAAACCATCTTAAAAACCCAAGAAGTATTGGGGGGAGATTTTGACCCGAGTCATTACCGTTCCCAAAGATTGTGGGCCGATGCCAGAGATGGTGCCAAAATCCCTATTTCCATTGTTTACCACAAGGAGACAAAATTGTCTGAATCTACGCCCATTTTGCAGTATGCCTATGGATCTTATGGTCATACCATTGATCCATCGTTTTCCTCCAATCGCTTGAGTCTATTGGATCGAGGTTTTGTTTTTGCCATTGCCCACATTAGGGGAGGACAGTATATGGGCAGACACTGGTATGAGGATGGCAAGCTGCTGAAGAAAAAAAACACCTTTTTCGATTTTATTGATTGTTCTAAGTTTTTAGTTGAGCAAAAATTCACTGCTCCCGAGCATCTCTACGCTAATGGAGGCTCTGCAGGTGGTTTGCTGATGGGTGTAATCATAAATTTGGCACCTGAATTGTACAATGGTGTGATTGCGGATGTTCCCTTTGTGGATGTGGTCACTACCATGTTGGACGACACCATTCCCCTGACCACCTCTGAGTACGATGAGTGGGGCAATCCCAACGAAAAAGAATACTATGAGTATATGCTCTCCTATTCTCCCTATGATCAGGTTAAGGCACAAGATTATCCCAACCTCCTGGTGACCTCGGGTTTGCACGATTCACAAGTACAGTATTTTGAGCCCACCAAGTGGGTTGCCCGACTGAGGGCCAACAAGACAGATCAAAAACTTTTATTCTTGGACACCAATATGAAAGCCGGACACAGTGGGGCTTCCGGCCGTTTTGATTCCCTTAAAGAACTGGCAAAAAAATTCGCTTTTATAATTGATTTGGAAGAAAAATAGTCTTTAAAAAAAAGTGTTATTTTTGCAACGGAAAAGATGGAAAAAAATAAAATCAACAGCGGAATGAAGGTTGAAAAGAATATACTATCCTTGATCGGTAGTACACCACTCATCCGCCTAGAAAAAGTAGTAGAAGGTTTTGATGGTAACTTTTTCACCAAATTTGAGGCCTTCAACCCCGGCCATTCCAACAAGGATAGAATTGCACTTCACATTATTGAAGAAGCTGAAAAAAAAGGTATTCTCAAGCCCGGGGATACCATCATCGAGACCACTTCCGGTAATACTGGTTTTAGTTTGGCCATGGTTTCTTTGATCAAAGGTTATGAGTGTATTTTGGCAGTGAGTTCCAAGTCTTCCAAGGATAAAATTGATATGTTGCATGCGATGGGCGCAAAAGTATATGTTTGTCCTGCCAATGTATCGGCTGAAGATTCCAGGTCCTATTATCAGGTTGCCAAAACCTTGCACAACGAAATCAAAGACTCTGTCTACATCAATCAGTACTTCAACGACCTTAATATAGAAGCCCATTACAAGACTACAGGTCCAGAGATCTGGGATCAAACCAATGGTGAAATTACTCACTTGGTGGCTTGTTCAGGGACGGGTGGAACCATTTCTGGATGTGCCAAATTCTTAAAAGAACAAAACCCTGATGTTGAGATCATTGGTGTAGATGCCTACGGTTCTGTTCTCAAAAAATATCATGAAACCAGAGAACTGGATACTGACGAAATTTATCCCTACCGCATTGAGGGATTGGGTAAAAATCTTATTCCAACAGCAACAGATTTTGATGCCATTGACACTTTTGTTAAGGTTACCGATGAAGAAAGTGCTCATACGGCCCGCGAAGTTACCCGAAAAGAAGGTTTGTTTGTTGGCTACACCTCTGGTGCTGCCATGCAAGCAGTAAAGCAACTCAATCAAACCGGAAAGTTTAAAGATAACGACTGTGTTGTTATTATTTTTCCTGATCATGGTTCCCGTTACATGAGTAAGATCTACAGTGACGACTGGATGAATGAGCAAGGATTTTTTGATTCTGCCAACCAAGAAGCCCCCAACAAAATCGAATACATATAATGATTCACAACTGAAGGATTTAATGATGAAGGATTTATTTGATAGATTTTATGAAAACAAAGGGCCTGTTGGTAAATGGGCCGAACATGCAGAGGGGTATTTTGTTTTTCCCAAATTGGAGGGACCAATCAGCAACCGCATGTATTTTATGGGAAAAGAGGTCATCACATGGAGCGTCAATGACTATCTGGGTTTGGCCAATCATCCCGAAGTAAGAAAAGTAGATGCCGAAGCGGCAGCAGAATACGGTTCTGCCTATCCGATGGGAGCGAGAATGATGTCGGGTCATACCGATCTTCACGAACAATTAGAGCATGAACTTGCTGAGTTTGTCAATAAAGAATCTGCCTATCTCCTCAATTTTGGTTATCAAGGCATACTTTCCACTGTTGATACCTTGGTGGGTAAAGACGATGTAATTGTCTATGATGTTGATGCTCATGCCTGTATAGTCGACGGTGTTAGACTTCATTTGGGCAAGCGTTTTACCTATAAGCACAACAACGTTGAAAGCCTTGAAAAAAACTTACAACGCGCCCAAAAAGTAGCCGAACAAACCGGAGGAGGGATCTTGGTGATTTCTGAGGGGGTTTTCGGTATGAGAGGAGAGCAGGGGAAGCTGAAGGAGATTGCAGCACTTAAGAGCAAGTACAAATTCCGATTTTTGGTTGACGATGCCCACGGTTTTGGAACTCTGGGTGAAAATGGAGCCGGAGCAGGGGTAGAGCAGGGTGTTCAAGACGATATTGACGTCTATTTTGCAACTTTTGCCAAGTCTATGGCTTCGACCGGTGCCTTTATTGCCGCAGATAAAGAAATAATAGATTATCTGAGGTATAATATGCGCTCGCAGATGTTTGCCAAATCACTGCAAATGCAACTGGTTAAAGGGGCACTCAAAAGATTGGATATGCTCAGAAACCAACCTGAGTTTAAAGCCAAACTTTGGGAGAATGTCAATGCCCTACAAAATGGACTCAAAGCCAATGGTTTTGACATCGGCAAAACCCAAAGTTGTGTTACCCCGGTATATCTCAAGGGAAGTATACCTGAGGCAATGGCATTGGTCAAGGACCTGAGAGAGAACCACGGTATTTTTTGTTCTATAGTGGTTTATCCGGTAATCCCAAAAGGATTGATCCTACTTCGATTGATTCCTACGGCCTCCCATACTCTGGAGGATGTTAATGAAACCATAGAGGCTTTTGCCAGCATACGCGAAAAATTAGAAAACGGAACTTACCAGAGAATTTCTCAGGCCCTTTTGGCGGCGGTCAAGTAACTTCGTATTGTAACATCATCCCGTCGTTTTCGTGTTCTATTGTATGGGGATGAAAAACATATTTTTTTGTGTTTGCCAAAGACAGTACAATAACTTATTTTTCTACTCATTTGAGCAAAAAAGTGATTTTCAATGTACCTATTCTTTAGGTACCAGTCGATTTTCCAACTTTTTTTATACCCGAAGCTCAAAATTATAGATAATCCCCATCAAATTTTAAATAACACAGCCAAGGAGTCGTATGAACAGATTTAGATTCATTAATTGGGGCAAATTGAAAACTGTTTTTGACCTTACTTATGTTTTTAATGATATTAAATCAGTCGTTGAGCATGACCGGCATCACCAACATGGTGATGTTTTCTCCCTCATCCATCTGGTCCATGGGAGTAATGATCCCTGCACGGTTGGGCAGTGACATGGAGAGTTTGATCTCTTCACAACTGATGTTGTTTAGCATTTCGATCAAAAATCTGGAGTTGAATCCGATTTGTAGATCATCGCCCAAATACTCACAGCCCAATCTTTCTTCAGCCTTATTACTGTAATCAAGATCCTCCGCAGATATTTGTAGATCGGCTCCGGCCATTTTAAGTCTCACCTGGTGGGTGGTCTTGTTGGAGAAAATACTAACCCTTCTGACGGAATTGAGAAAATCTACACGCCCAATTTGCATAACATTTGGATTTTCTTTGGGAATGACTGCTTCATAGTTGGGGTATTTGCCTTCGACCAATCTACAGGTCATTCTGATATTTCCAAAACTGAATTCCGCATTGGTTTCATTGTATTCTATGACCACATTTTCATCAACGCCTTGAAGTATTCCTTTGAGCAATTGAAGGGGTTTTTTGGGCATGATGAACTCGGCATTTTTTTCAGCTTGTATATCGGTTCGGGTATATTTGACCAATTTGTGGGCATCGGTGGCCACAAAAGTCAACTCAGAAGTGTTGAATTGAAAAAACACGCCACTCATCACCGGTCTGAGGTCGTCATTCCCCGATGCAAAAAGGGTGGCATTGATGGCAGTAGCAAGAATTTCACCGTTGATTTGGGTCTTGATGGGGTCTTTGACTTGGGCTGCTTTTGGGAAATCCTCTCCATTGAGACAGGCCACGGCATATTTACCGTTGTTGGCGCTGATCTCAACCGTGTTATTTTCCGTTTTGACAAAAGTCAAGGGTTGTTCCGGGAAGGTTTTTAGGGTATCCAATATCAGTCGGGCAGGCAGGGCGATCATACCGCTGTCTTGTGATTCCACTTTAATGGTGGCAGACATGGTGGTTTCGAGGTCGGATGCTGTCAAAATCAGCTGGCTTCCGTTGAGATGGAATAAAAAATTATCCAAGATGGGAAGGGTGTTGGTATTGTTGATGATTCCTCCCAAAATCTGGAGTTCTTTGAGTAAGGATTCACTGGAAACGATAAATTTCATGGGCTTATACTTAATTTGTTTAAATATAAAACGAAGCCCATTTCCAAAAAAATGAAGTTATTAAAAGTTATCTACTAAATCTGCGAATTCTCCTTCGGTAAACCCATACACCTAAGGCCACTAGAATCAT
>JBESZM010000009.1:0-49378 GCA_041254175.1 Flavobacteriaceae bacterium
GTGACTACCGAAAGATGTTGGAGCAAAAAGACATTGATGTAGTCTATATCGGCACCCCCGACCATTGGCACGCCTTGATGATGATCGATGCAGCAGCAGCCGGAAAACACGTATATGTTGAAAAACCCATCGGGAACTCCATAGCAGAATGTAAAGCAATGGTCGCTGCCCAAAAAAAATACGGAAGTATCATTCAGGTAGGTCAATGGCAAAGAAGCACCACTCATTTTCAGGAGGCCATGGCATTTGTACACAGTGGTAAGCTGGGTCCAATCAGAACCGTTAAAGTAGGTTGTTATCAGGGATGGATGCGCCCTCAACCCAAAGTAGCCAACAGTGAACCCCCCAAAGGTGTGGACTATGACGCTTGGTTAGGGCCTGCTCCCAAAAAACCTTTTAATGCCAGTAGATTTCATTTCCATTTCAGATGGTTTTGGGATTATGCCGGAGGATTAATGACCGATTGGGGGGTGCATCTGCTGGACTATGCACTGATCGGTATGAAGGCGAGCGTTCCCAAAACCATAGTGGGTTTGGGAGGAAAATTTGCTTATCCCGATTTGAGTCAGGAAACTCCCGATACCCTGACAACACTCTACGAATTCGACCAGTTCAACTTGGTATGGGACTCTGCCATGGCCATTGACAATGGCCCCTATGGGAGAGATCATTGCATTGCTTTTGTTGGAAACAATGGAACTTTGGTTCTCGACAGAGGGGGTTGGGAAGTCATTGAGGAAAAAAGAAGTAAAAACAAGGTGTTGATCCCCTTACAAAAGAGATCAAACAATGGCCACCAAGAACATCAGATCAATTTCATACAAGCCATTAGAGAAAATAAACCGGAAATGTTAAATTGTAATGTCGAGGATGCTGCACATGTTGCTGTAGTAGCTCAAATGGGAAACATCTCGTTCAGAGCCAATCAGAAATTAAGTTGGTTGGCCGAAAAAAATCAATTCGACGACCCAAAAATAAATAATGCTTACCTTGCTAAAGAATATTTCAACGGCTATCAACTGCCCAAATTTGACTGATCTTCTCAATGAAAAAAATATTATCCACAGCACCCGGTAGGGTATGTCTGTTTGGAGACCACCAGGACTATCTCGAACTTCCGGTTATTGCATGTGCCATCGATCGCATGATGCAAATCGATGCCGAAGAAAACAGAAAAGATCACTTTGAGATCGACATGCCCGATATGGCTCAAAAAAGGACCATTCCCCTACAACAAGACTTTGATGAAATTGAAAGAGGTGATTTTCTAAAAATTGCGCTCAAAGTCCTTCAGAAAAGACAGATTGTCCCCACCAAAGGGTATCGTTTGACCATCACCAGTGAGATTCCCATCAATGCCGGTTTATCGAGCTCTTCGGCATTGACCATTGCATGGATTCAGTTTCTTATTGCTGCTTTTTCGGATCGATCGTTTTCTCCCAAAGAACTGGCACTTCTTGCCTATGAGACCGAGGTGATCGAACCCGGGTCCTCCGGAGGAAAAATGGATCAATTTACCATTGCCATTGGCGATACTATTTTCCTGGATACTCATACAGATCGTGTACAGAAATTTAATGATGTAGACCTGGATTTGGTGGTAGGGGTATCTGGTTTGTCCAAAGATACTTTTGGAACGCTATCCCACCTAAAAAGCAATGCATGGAAGGCCATAGATCAAGTCAAAGCCCAAATCCCGGAATTTGATATTGCCTCGACAACCGTTAATGAGCTCAATAAAAATCTGACATTGGTCGAAACTTCACTTAAGCCATTTTTCTATGCAGCAGTTTGTAATCATGATATTACCCAAAGGGCATTGAAAACATTGGAACAAGAGCAGTTTAATACACAACTTTTGGGCGAATTGATGAACGAGCACCACCACCTGCTCAAATCCTACCTCAAAATCACTCCTCCTTTGATGGATAAAATGATTGATGCAGCCAATGACTCCGGTGCTTTGGGCAGTAAAATTGTCGGATCGGGCGGAGGCGGTTGTATGGTTGCCATTGTCCAAGATCAAAACCAAAAACAAATCATTGAAGCCATCAAAGCCACAGGGGCAGAAGATGCTTTCGCCGTAAAAATTACAAAAGGAGCTACCTTAAAATAAACCATCATGACCGAAAACATAATCATTTTAGCAGGAGGAGCTTCCTCTCGAATGAAAAAATCCGTGGATCAAAATCTATCTCCCGAAAAGGTTGCCCAAGCCAACCAACTCAGTAAAGGCCTGATTGAATTGGGGGGAAAACCCTTTTTGAGCTATTTGCTGGATAACATTTTACAAGCAGGATTCAAAAATGTTTACATCATCACCGGAGAGAATTCCCAAATGTTTCGTCGGGCTTTTGAAAACAATCCCGACTTTGTGGATCTCAACATACAATTTGCTACCCAATACATCCCGGAGGGACGCCAGAAACCCTATGGAACTGCAGATGCTTTGTACCAGTGTATAGAGGAATATCCCAATCTAAAAGAAGATACATTTTGTGTCTGCAACAGCGATAATCTGTACTCATTGAACGCCTTAAAAAATCTTAAAAATGCCAATTCACACCAAGCAATTTTGGCCTATGATATCGACCACCTAAAATATCCTAAAGAGAGAATCGCACGTTTTGCAGTGATGAAGTTTGATGATGATTACAATCTGACAACCATAGTCGAAAAGCCAGAACCCGATAAAATAGTCGATTATACCGATGCACATCAGAAAATCAGGGTGAGCATGAATATCTTTTTGTTCGATGGAAAATCATTTTTCAAATACCTGGAAAGTTGCCCCGCTCATCCCGTCAGAGACGAAAAAGAACTACCCACCGCTTTGATGAATATGATTGAGGACAACATCAAGGTTATGGGAATTCCCATTGCCGAACATGTTCCGGATTTAACCTCCAAAAATGACATTGCCATATTGGAAAACTATTTAAGCGGCAGCTAAATTACTTTCCGAAGATTCGGTAGAAATTATTAATTATTGATTTTTTCTCGGTTAGAATGCCTCCAATGCAAGATTTGATTTAATAATTTATCAACTTCTTATTTTTGCGACATTAATGGACAATTGTTCTTAATCCCATTGAGCGAGTTAATACTTTTGATCAAATTATTGTCAAACTTTGAAATCGATATACACCAACTATGCTCAAGCGCCCAATACCTGGGATGAAATGTTCGAGAAAGAAGACTGCTTGAGATCTGTTTATGACGAGTTTGGAAGTTACCTGACCAAAGCATCTGTCGAAGAACTCAATCAGATGCAGGAGTTTTCACGCCAGTTCTTTATGAACCAAGGGGTAACATTTACCGTTTACAACAACAAAAAAGGTGTAGAAAGAATTTTCCCCTTCGACATCATCCCGAGAATCATCGCTTTTAAAGAATGGAATACCATAGAACGTGCCATCATTCAAAGGATCAAATCCCTCAACTTTTTTTTAAAGGACATCTACAATGAGCAGTTCATCATAAAAGATAAAATCATTCCTCCGGACTTGATCGTTTCCAACCCAAATTTTTTGAGAGAAATGAGGAATTTGCAAGTACCACAAGACATTTACACCCACATATCGGGTGTTGATTTAATCCGTAACAAAGACGGTAAGTTTTATGTTCTTGAGGATAACTTAAGAACCCCCTCGGGGGTAAGCTATATGCTTGAAAACAGGGAAATCACCAGAAGGCTCTACCCCCATATGCTCCCCAAACAAAAGGTACTTCAGGTCAACAATTATCCCCAAATACTGTATGATCAATTAAAAACATTATCGCCAAAAACCAATCCTGAAATTGTGTTACTAACTCCCGGTCTTTACAATTCGGCCTATTATGAACACACATCTTTGGCACGTTTGATGGGTGTTGAGTTGGTAGAAGGCAGTGATTTGGTGATAGACAATCATCATGTTTACATGAAAACAGCCGGAGGACTCAAAAAAGTAGACATCATCTACAGACGCATTGACGATGATTATTTGGATCCTCTAAACTTTAAATCCGAAAGTGTCTTGGGCTTGGCTGGAATCATGGATTCTTATCGCAAAGGAAATGTGGTTATTGTCAATGCTCCGGGAACCGGAATAGCTGATGACAAGGCCATTTACATCTATGTACCCGATATGATTCGATATTATTTGAATGAGGAACCCATTCTGGAAAACATTAAAACCTATCAATTGGCCAAACCCGATGAAAAGGCCTATGTCTTAAAAAATATTGATCAAATGGTGGTCAAAAAAACAGATGGTAGTGGAGGATATGGAATGCTGATGGGCAAAACAGCATCTGAAAAAGAAATAAAGGACTATGTGGCTAAAATTGAAAAAAAGCCCGAAAATTTTATAGCCCAACCCACACTGAGTCTTTCTACAGCCCCCTGTATTATCGACAATGAGCTGACGCCAAGATGTGTGGATTTAAGACCTTTTGCCGTTTATGGAGCAACCGGGATCAAAGTTTGTCCCGGTGGATTATCGAGAGTAGCACTAAAAAAAGGCTCTTTGGTGGTCAATAGTTCTCAAGGTGGGGGGAGTAAAGACACATGGGTAATCAAAAACAGTTGAGCATGTTGAGTAGGGTTGCAAATAATTTATTTTGGATGGACCGGTACATGGAACGGAGCTATGGTTTGCTGAACCTCATCAGAACCAATTACAACTCAACCATTGATTCGGGAGATTATTCCTCTTGGAATGGCATATTGAATACCTACATGGGAATCGATGAAGAAAAACATTACGAAAATTATTCAGACTCCATTTCGATCATTGATTTCATGCTTTTTGATCTCAACAACCCCAACACCTTGATCAATATGGTGATCAGAGCCAGGGAAAATGCCAGAAGTGTACAAGAACACATTTCTAGAGAACTATGGCTTTCAGTCAACAAATACTACCTGCACATCAGCGATGAAAACATCTCAAAAAAATATCGAAAAAGTGACCCCATCGACTTTGTCAATGATCTGCTACAGTACAATCACATTTACTACAGCAGTGCCGACATTACGCAGGAAAGAGGAAACGCCTACTGTTTTATGAACCTCGGTAAATACATTGAAAGAGTCGTTCAAAGTATAGATTTTCTCAGTGTCAGAATCATCAGTCTCAATGATGACAATCACAATTTGACAGAAAGCTTCTTTTGGAAAAATTTATTGACCTCAATTGGAGGATATCAACTGTACATCAAAACTTATAAATCTATTTTTAATGTAGAGAACATCATTGAAATGATTTCGATTAATGAGCATTTTCCACGCTCTATAAAGTACAGTATTAAAAAATTAAACATTCACATTGAGCGATTGAACCGATTCAATCAATTAAACGATACAGCATTACTGTTCAACATAGGAAAACTCAAAAACACACTTGACTATACCACCATGGACGCCATAAAAAAAATGGGACTTCATCAATTTTTGGAAAACATCAAATACGATCTAAACGAAATCTCCATCAGCATTAATAAATTGTATTTCTCACAATCTTATTGAATCCAAGATGAAATTTTATTTACACCATACTACCCAATACAGCTATTCTAACCCGGTCATCGAAAGCGCCAATAAGATTCTACTCTATCCATTCAACGATATGAATCAACAGTTGGTAAACCACAAGCTGACCATCTCCGGAAATCCAAATGTATTTACCTATTTGGACGATTATAACAATCGGGTGGGGTTTTTCACCTTTGTACCGCCACACAAGAAGCTATTAATCAGCTCTGAAGCAGAAATAATCTCAAAAAAAATAGTTCTACCGGAGGAAAAAACAAATACCAAAGATCAGTGGAAAGCCATTGAAGAAATTGGAAAAACCATTGACTACCTTCCTTTTTTAAGCATTGAAAAAATAGAGGCTTTTGAGCAGTTGAATGATCTATTAAATGAAATTATTGATAAAAAACATTCCCCACTCGAAAATGTAAAAAGCTTATGTGATTACATCAACAAAAGCTTCAACTATCAAAAGGGAGTAACCAATGTTTTTACCACCATTGACGAAGTATGGAAATTAAAATCCGGAGTATGTCAGGACTTTACCAACATATTGATACAACTCTGTAGAATGGTAAAAATCCCGACAAGATATGTCAGTGGTTATGTCTTTGCAGACGAAGGATTACGCGGTGCCGGCGCTACCCACGCTTGGGTCGAAATATTCATTCCCACTTATGGGTGGTTGGGACTTGATCCCACCAACAACTGTATTGCCGATCAATTTCATATCCGCTTGGCTGTAGGAAGAAATTATAATGATTGTGCTCCTGTAAAAGGTGTTTTTAAGGGAAATGAAACCCAGTTAATGGATGTAAAAGTTCACTTGGATACCAAAAGAAAAACCAAGAATTTGGAATTGTTAACCCACGACTCAGTAGCCGTAGAAACCCATCAAAGCAGCACCCAAAACAGCTACAGAAGGAACTTGGAAATGATTCAACAACAGCAACAGCAACAACAACAGTAGCTCCTTTATTACTTTAGTGGTTCTTTAACAATTTATAATTTTAAAGTCAAATCATTTCAAGCTATATTTGTTTGAATAACGTCTATTTCAGACATTAAATAATACAACAATGGCCAACCACTTATCCTTAAGATCGGGAAATCCGGTACTTACCAAAACCACTTTTTCAAACACTTCAGAAATTTCAGAAACCATGACCATCAATGGAACGGTCAACAAAACTGCCATTAGTTTACTGTTGTTGATAGGCACAGGCTATCTGACCTTTAACACCATCAATCCCGGCATATTGGTCGCCTGTGGTATTGGAGGTTTTATTGTAGCCATAGTCACTGTTTTCAAAAAGGAATGGGCACCCATCACCGTTCCCCTATATGCCATATTGGAAGGTGCTTTATTGGGTGGAATATCGTTTATGTACAACAGTCTTTATGACGGTATCGTAACCGATGCGATTTTTCTTACCGTAGGTATCCTACTATCACTACTGGTTGCCTATCGTTCGGGTTATATCAAGCCTACTGAAAATTTTAAATTAGGGATTTTTGCCGCCACAGGAGGCATTGCCATCGTCTATTTGGTCAATTTTGTAATGGGGTTTTTTGGATCGAGTATGGGAATCATGCAAATCGACAACGCTTCTCCCATGAGTATAGGTTTCAGTGTGGTTGTAGTGATCATTGCTGCGCTCAATCTGGTTTTAGACTTTGACTTTATCGAAGAAGGCGCTGAAAAAGGAGCTCCCAAATACATGGAATGGTATGGTGCTTTTGGCCTTTTGGTTACGCTGATCTGGCTCTACCTTGAGATCCTAAGACTCTTGGCCAAACTCAATTCCAGAAGATAGTTTTCTAATTTTACAGGCCCTGATTTTAAATTGTTTCCCTGCTTGCTGAAAAATTCACTGAGTAACAATTTCTTGTTTTAAATTTATAGATCATTCATCCATTAGCATGAAAAAATATCTAACACTGCTCTACTTATCGGTCATTACGATTATTCTATCCTGTGATTCACATCAATCACTACAATTTTCAGCGACCCCCAAAATTGTAGAAAATCCCAACAACGCCACTCCCCTAATCGCCTACATCAATTTTAAATCCAATCATCCTGTAGATTCTGTAATCGTAAAAATCAATGATGGGGAAAGAGAAACAATACTAAAATATCACCAGAGGGATAAAACCAAATACGGGTACTTGTTGAAGTACATGAAACCTCAAAAAAAGCACAGCATCTCTCTTCATCTCAAGGACAAATCGGGAAAAGTTTTTAATGTCAAACCAAAATCATCATTTACCACACCGGCACTTCCTCAAAAGGATTTTCTTTTCCCAAAAATTGTAATTACCAAAAACCAAAAGACTGAGAAAGAAGAATTGACCCTTATCAATCCCAGAAGAAGGGGCAGTATGGTAAGAGAGGAAGGAAACACCTTCAACCAAAACTATGGACTGCTCACGATCATTAACCAAAAAGGAGAGGTATTGTGGTATTATCAAAATAACTCAAGGATCAACGATTTCGATCTTTTACCCAATGGAAATATCTCCTATGTAACCCAAGACAATAAAATAATCGAAATAGATTTTGCGGGAAACATCGTCAAACAATGGTATGCAGCCCAAAGACCAAGGGGAAAAGATAATGATGCCATCCCGGTCAACACGCCCACCTTTCATCATGATACAGCCCTGTTACCCAACGGAAACAGATTGGTATTGAGTACCGAGGCCAGAGAAATTAATGATTACTACAGCAGTGAAATTGACCCCGGAGCTCCCCGAAAAAAACAAAATGTGATGGGTGATGTTGTAGTAGAATTTAATCCCAAAGGGGAAATTGTCCATCAATGGAATAGTTTCGATCATTTGCCTGTAATGAGAATTGGTTACGAAACCTTTAGCAATTTTTGGATCAGGAGGGGATTTCCCAATACCATTGATTGGACTCATGCCAATGCAGTGGTTCCCATCAAAGGGCAAGATGCCTATTTAGTCAACTTTCGTTATCAAAGCGCTGTGATCAAAGTCAACAAAAAAAGTGGAGAGATCGAATGGATTTTTGCCGAAAATACTGGATGGGGAGAGAATCTGAAAGACAAAATACTTTCATTACCAAAAACGGGACTGAACTGGCATCAACATTCCCCCAGATATACCCAATCGGGTAACTTGTTGTTCTTTAACAATAACAATTTTCAATCCAGGCCTTTTGAAAAAACAAAGGAGATCGTTGAAAGCCCCAGTTATGTGGTTGAATATAAAATTGATGAAATCAACAAAAAAGCAACCAAATTATGGAGCACTGAGAACGATGGAGAGGAAAAGGTTTACAGCATCGCCATGGGCAGGGTCAGTGAACTCAAAAACAGTGGAAACATATTGGCCTGTTATGGTGCACTCCTCAGTCCGGAATACTTTGATGAAATGACCTGGTGGAACAGAATCAAATACCCTCAATGGACCATGGTAAGAGAATACACCAAAACCAAAATCCCAAAAGTAGTTTGGGAATTAAAATTGCTCCCATTGACAGCCGACAGTAAAATTGGTTGGACCCTTTTTGGTGCAGAGAGAATAGAATAAAAAGCCGATGTTGAAGTTTCAATGTTTTTTAAATGTGTGCGCACACGAATTCTATGTGAATTTGTAAATTTGTTTTCGTTAAGATTATATAAGATTTGATGTTGAATTTGATAAAACAAACCATAAAATTTACCCACGTATTTCTCCTCGGATTAATTGTATTTGGCTATGGTCATAGGGGTTTAGCACAAGAAACCTACCCCAACATGAATGTTAAATTCACTTCATCCGTCATCACCATTGATGGAAATGATCTAGAAGAGGCATGGAAGACTGCCGACTCAACCTATGCAAGATGGACACACTTTCCCGATGAGTCAACTGATTTTAAAAATCCTACACAACTCAAAATGCTTTATGACGACAAAAACATATACCTTATGTGTAAAGCATTCTCAGTCTCTGACGATTATGTAATCCCTTCTCTAAAATGGGATTTCAGCGGTAAGGCATCAGATAAAATAAACTTTGTATTTGACACTTTTAACGATGGTAACATTGCCTATATGTTTGGTTCCAATATGGCAGGGGTAAAAAGTGATATTTTGGTTTCCAACGGTGGAGTGAGTACCCCTGTAAATGACCTCAACAGAACCTGGGATGCAAAATTTGATGTAGAGGGGCAAACCTATACCGGATATTACATCATAGAGATGAAGATTCCTTTTTCAACACTCAATTTTCCAAAAGGATCAACCTCCTGGCGTTTCAACTTTTTTAGATTTGACACCACAGAATACCAAAGGACAACCTGGGCCAGAATTCCACAAGAGTTTAAAGACTACAACTTAGCTTTTATGGGTAAGATTCATTTTGAAAAACCTTTGGGAAAATCCAATGCAAATATCTCTTTGATCCCTTTTATAAATGCCATCACGGTTAATGACTTTCAGGACAATGCTTCTTATGACGATTTTTCTTTCGGAGGGGATGTTAAAATCCCAATTGGAAATGGCCTAAATCTCGATCTGACCTATAATCCCGATTTTTCTCAAGCAGAGGTGGACGATGAAATTGTAAACCTGAGAAGGTTTGAAATCAAACTGCCTGAAAAAAGACAATTTTTCCTCCAAAACAGTGATCTTTTTTCAAATTTCGGTGCCATCAGAACCATTACGCCTTTCTTTACCAGAAGAATAGGCCTGGCCAGAGATGCCCAAGGCAATCTGGTCGAAAATGATATTATCGGCGGGATTCGATTGAGTGGTAAAATTTCCAATCGATTAAAAATAGGTTTGTTGAGTATGCTCACTAATGATGACATAGCCAATGAAATTCCCTCCAATTTAAATACCGTACTCTCCCTCAATCAAAAAGTATTCAATCGCTCTGCACTCAAGTTTCTGTTCATCAACAGGGAAACAGTAAAGGATTATGATTTTGTAGATCAAAACGACACATTTAACCGTCTGATCGGTTTGGAATATGACTTAAACTCCTTCGATAATGTGTGGAATGGTAGATTTTTCACCTACAACTCTTTTAGTCCTCTAAAAAATGAAAATGGTTTTAGCGGTGGAGTCAGAGTAAAAAAAGAAACACGCAAACAAGAAATCAGTTTTGAATATTCCTATTTGGGAGACGATTTTCGATCTGACCTGGGCATATTGAGAAGAATTGGAGTCTCAAAATTCAGCCCTTATTACGCCAACAAGTTTTACCCCAAAAAAGGAAAGGTGAATTACTACAGGCTGGCCTATTATCATTGGCTGTGGTTTAAATTAAATTCTTCTACGGAAAACATTCTTGAAAACAATTTCCTGACAAGTTTTAGAACCATCTATAAAAACCAAAGTGAAATTGAATTCAGGGTATTTAATGCAAGCGAATACCTTCCCAATGACTTTGATCCAACGGGAATCAATAGTGAAGCCCCTCTTGAAGGAGGAAAGACTTACCACACCAACATCTTTGAAATAAGTTATTCCTCCAATCCTGCTAAGGATTTTTATTTTATTGCTGCACAGAACTATGGAAAATTCTACAACGGAACAAAATATTCTTTTGAAAACAGTATTTTCTTCAGGTTCCAACCCAAGCTATTGGCCAGCGTAAAGTTAAACTACGATGCTATCAAATTAAACCACCTTGAGAAGACAGCACAACTTTGGCTGGTGGGTCCAAAATTTGATTTTTCTTTTACCAAAAAACTCTATTGGGCCACCTTGATACAATTCAACTCACAGTCCGAAAACCTCGGTATCAACTCACGCTTACAATGGAGATTCAATGGACTCTCCAACCTTTTCCTGGTTTACAACGACAATTACCTGGTTAGAGAAACTGGCCCTATATCTCCCCGCATGAGAAGTCTAAACTTAAAAATAACCTATTGGTTTTAAGCCTTAGCTTATTGCTAGGGTTTAAAAAAATCATCTTCCTCAATGACCATAAAGTTCCCTTCCATGGATGCGTCGTAGAAGAAGGTAAAGGTGTGACGTTCTCCGTAATTGATGACGGTTTTTTGAAGGTCTTCAAAATAAAACTCCTTTGATTTATACTGCAAATAAACTCTGGAAATGGGTAATCCGGTAAACAAATATTCCTCATTGTTACGGATATAAACATGGTTCAAGTATTTTTTGTACTGATCTCGAACGCAAACAATGATATCGTGATCTACAGTATTTTTAACCAACAAAAAAGTATTGGATATGGGAGCGACAACATCCGGAGGAAAACGATCCGCAAAGGTCTTGTCCCCGGTTTTACCTCTTTGTGAATGAATGCTAAGGGGTAGGGCGAGTAAAAATGCCAAAAATGTATATTTCAAAAAAAGATCCATCTTGAAAAGATTACACCAATAAATTTAATGATTTATCTAGAAATTGTAAAGATACTTGAGCAAAAAATTTAAAAACTAGTGGGGCTTCAAAAAGCTGACGATTTGATCAATCACACTGTCGTCCCTCAAAATCCTCCGGTGCCCAAGTCCCTGGGTAACAATCAGTTTACCTTTCTTGAGGTTTTTTTCAATATTGATGGCATTGTACAGCTCTACTTCCCTGTCATTTTCATCATGGATTATCATGCACTTGGCATTAATGGATTGGGCTGAGATTGAACTTGAAAAGGCTGAAATATTTTTGTTTGTTTTTCGAAAAAAATAATCCAACATCAACTTTCGAGATTTTTCCCCCAACCCTATCAACTCATAATATTTTTCAAATAGATCAATTGACTGATCAAAAGGACTAATCAATATTAGTTTTTTGATTTCAGGACGGTCAGCACAAACATAAGAACTTGAAAATCCACCCCCGGAGTGCCCCAAAATTGCCTCAAAAGGACCCCATCGGCTCAACAATGAATCCAGGGTAAGAATAAACTCCGGAAGATTGGTGGTCAATCCGCGAGATTTGCCGTGAGCAGGAGCATCAAAAGCATAAATGTCATAATCCAATCGCATGAGTGCTTCAATGATTTTATAAAAATTGGTGGCTCTTCCACTCCACCCATGCATCAGCATGATCTTGGGACCCTTTCCTTCCCAATGATAACAAAAGACACTTTTACCGAGCTTTTTGATATTGACTGATGATTTTTGAGCCTGAGACAATACAGGGATTTCTCGCTCCATTAATTTGTACCTAAAGGGTCTGGCAAAGAAAAAAGCCGCCAAACGCATCCCAAGGTAGGGATGCAGAAATTCTAAGATCCTCAATGAATATATAAAAGCTGAGGGAAGAACAATTCCCTGGTTGTCATTTCTCGGTTTGTCCATTGAATCAATACTCCTTTTTAAAACTTCGCATACTAAATCCCATTGGTAAATTTAAGAATCATAATGATTTTTGATCGGATTAATTTAAAAGGTTTTTTGAGTGGATCATTAAGTTATCAATCATTGATTAAAACCCTCATAATTATGGGTTTACAGAAAAAAATCATACATTCACATTAATATTAACTGATACTATTTTTATGAAAACCTTAATAATTTCAACACTCGTTCTAGTCACCACACTACTCTTTTCATGCCAACCGGCAGTGGAATCAGCACCGGAAATTGATTTAACCACATACAATCTCAATTTAGCTACCGCCCAAAAACTCTTCGCCAGTTTTTCGACCGAAGATATCGAAAGTCAAAAACCACTATTGTGTCCTGGCATCACTCATTATTCTCCCTTTTATGGAAGTGAACCCTCTAAAATGGAAGGATTTTTGGCTTCCAGTAAAGCATGGATGGACAACTTTGATGAAATAACTTATAACGATCCAAAATGGTTCCCCGGAACAGATGAGTCAGGAAAGCCCGATGGTTCTGTGATGACCATGGGAAAATGGACGGCCAAAAATACTGCTACAGGCAATGTGATCAGCATCAATGCCTTTCACACTTTTGAATTCAATGAAAAAAATCAAATTCATGAAACAAGAGATTTTTTTGATGCCTCCGGTGTAATGGCAGCTGCGATGAAAACTGAATAATCAATTCATAAACCGATAAAACAAAGCCCTTCTCTACAGAAGGGTTTTTTTTAGCGCCTCAATCCAGTTTGATATATTTGATCTACAAAGCTTTTTTTATGAAAAAAAGAATCCTA
The DNA here is from genome assembly GCA_041254175.1 of Flavobacteriaceae bacterium. Lineage (GTDB taxonomy): Bacteria > Bacteroidota > Bacteroidia > Flavobacteriales > Flavobacteriaceae > UBA8316. Next base: position 13,630 of record JBESZM010000009.1, read on the forward strand.
ACACTGTCAATTGTTTCAATGGTTGTAATGGGCCTAACTTCGGTTACGACCACGGATCAACAACCTAAACCAATCAAAACCAATTCATCAAAGTCAAAAACAAACTTTGAAAAAGACAAACCCAATATTCTTTTCATCGCGGTAGACGACATGAACGATTGGGTAGGCTATCTGAATGGACATGAAGGAATGAAAATCCATACCCCCAACATAGACAAACTGGCGCGTAACTCCATGGTTTTTACCAACGCTCATACCCCCTCTCCTGCTTGTGCACCGGCACGTGCAGCCATTCTATCTGGAGTACATCATGCCCGTTCCGGCATTCAAAACACCCACTGGGGCGACGGCCCCAAATGGAGAAAGTTCCCCCAACTGAAAAACGTAGAAACCCTCGAACAATTTTTTAAAAACAGAGGCTATAAGACCCTTGGAGCCGGTAAAATATACCACAGTCAGGCCCCTCCCTGGACACCTACCAGTCAGGTAGAACCCGAAAACTGGGATTTCTATTATCCCAGCCCCTACATCTCCCACCCCTATCAGATTCGTGCGCCCGAAGAGGTAATCTATCCAAAGGAAGTAGACAACAAAAGCCGACCGGGTGAACATGACGGAAGCGGCAAAAGCAGTTGGTGGACTTGGGGTCCCCTAGCTGTTGAAGATCAAAAAATGGCCGACTATCACATAGTCGATTGGGCCAACCATCAACTCAAGGCAGATCACAAAAAACCTTTTTTTCTCGCCGTAGGTACATGGAAACCACATGACCCCTGGGAAGTCCCTCAAAAGTACTTCGATCTATATCCATTACAAGACATCGTTCTCCCGCTTCATAAAGACAATGACCTCAAGGATGCCTTTGATCACGGCAGACGTTGGATTCAAGAATGGGTGGTAAAAAACAAGCAGTGGAAAAAAGTGGTACAATCCTATGCAGCAGCCATCACTTTCTCCGATGCAATGATTGGCAGGTTGTTGGATCAACTAAAAGAATCAAAATATGCTGACAATACAATCATTGTACTGTGGTCGGATCATGGGATGCATATGGGAGAAAAGGAAAACATTGAAAAATTTACACTTTGGGAACGATCCACCCGTGTACCACTCATCATATCCTATCCCGGTGTCATACCGGCTCAGACAAGCTGTGACCAACCTGTGAGTTTGATGGACATTTACCCTACCCTGGTGGAACTGACCGGTTTTGAAAAGCCTAGCCATTTGGATGGCCAGAGTTTGGTTCCTCAAATCAAAAATCCAAATGCCTCAAAGACGCCTGTCATCAGTAGCTATCAGTTTACTTGGACAAATAAGCCTTTTGCAGGTCATGCCGTAAGGAGCAAAAACTATCGATATATCTATTACCCCGACATCGGTCTTGAGGAGTTGTACGACCATCAAACTGACCCCAACGAGTGGCACAATATTGCCTATAAAAAAGAGCATAAAAAAATCATTAAAAGCCACAGAAAAGTACTTTTGGAGATGCTACCCGAACTCAAATGGAAATCGGAAACACCAAAGGGTTATCACATCGACTCCAACGGGAATGTAAGTTTTTTGAATTATACGGAATTGGTCCAAAAATAATCAGGGGGGGGACTTTCAAAAGGTTTTTAACACACATTGATGTATCTTCCGATCCTATGCCCACTTGGAAAGAAGGAACATAATTTTTAAATTTATAACACGAATTATAATTAACCGATAAAAAAATTAATGTAAGTAGATCATGAAGCGGAGCTTGGGAATTGCAATTACTTTCACTATTTTATTATTTGGGCTGCTTCTGATTCCTCTGGATGGTAATACAGACAACACTTTTTTGTTTTTCCTTGGAAGGTTTCACCCCATCATTCTCCACCTACCCATTGGTGCATTGATGGTTCTACTTTTGATGGAAATCATCAACAAGTTTCGCCCCGAACTGAATTTAGATGCTGCTTGTAAAATTTTACTTTGGTTTTCGGTATTCAGTATCATACCCACCATCACATTGGGTTTTCTTTTGGCCTCAAGTGGAAGTTATGATGACGAATTGTTGAACTTTCACAAGTGGCTCGGTTGGTTTACGGCTTTGATTTGTGTTTGGCTGGTGGTGTTTCGTCAAAAAAAATCGACCCCGTCCGACGGGCAGTCTCGTTTTTACTATTTCTTTTTGTCCATCAATGTAGCACTGTTATCCTTGGCCGGTCATTATGGAGGTTATCTAACCCATGGGGAAGACTATTTGACCAAATACATGCCTTCGGCCATGAAAAACTTCTTGAACATTGACAAGATAGACCATGAGTATCTGGTCATCAACACTGTGCTTGATTCTACTTCCAAAGAAGCATTACACTATAAAAACAACATCAGACCCATTGTGGAAACCTATTGCTTCGAATGCCATGGGGAGGAGAAACAAAAGGGAGACATGCGACTGGACACATTGCACTGGAACATGATGAATGGACGTGATGCCGAAAGATGGCACTCTGCTCTGAATGTGATCAACTTGGGAGAAATGCCTCCGAAAAAAAAGCCACAATTAAAAGACGAAGAGCGTCGCGAACTGGTCAGTTGGTTGTCAGACAATCTTCAAAAAGCCGCCATAGCCAAACGAAAGGATAATAAAAGTGTAATGCGCAGGTTGACCAAAGCCCAATACACCAACAGTTTGAATGAGTTGTTGGAGGTATCGGTGAATTTTGGAGACGTTTTACCCAACGACGGAAAATCAAAAATGGGATTCAGCAACAACGGTAACATCCTCCAAACCTCTGCCCTGCACATTGATTACTATCAAAAAATAGCTCGAGAGGCCCTGGATAAGGCCATTGTTTTTGGATCCAAACCTCAGTCGAAAAGATATAAGGTCACATTGGGTAAAAATCTGGGATGTGGAGAATCAGGGGCTGAGTTTGGTGGCTATCAGACAGCTCCTGTCAATAATGAAGATTTGGTAGTAGAAATCCTCAATGGGGACGGAGATCCCATCCAAACTACTATCGAGTCCGAAAACGATCCATTGACCCGGATCAAGAATAAAATTGGAATTGGTATGAGAGGCTCTGCCAGTAATCGTTACAATATTGTCAAAGAAGGTATGGTGTTGAATTCGGCACTACCTGCCAAGGAGGTAACACCAAAGTCGTGGCAAGGTCCCTCCCCCAATTTAAAATTATTAATCAAAGAAGATTTTCCAAGGACAGGTGATTTTGCTTTCAGAGTGGAAGCTTCAAAAGGGTATCATTCTACGGCCATTGAGCGGTTGATTGATCTGAGAAATGATCAGCCGGCCATCACATCATCAAAAACCATAAATATAGTAGCCAAGAATCTTCAATACAACAACGATTTTGTTTTAAAAAACAAGTATTGGTTGATGCCCAAAGATGTTGCTCAATATGTTGATGTAAAATTCACCTACCACATTCCCAAGTCCGGTATTTATCAAATTGATTTGATCCACCCCTATGTTTCTGATGATTCGACCCCATCCTACAGGATGAGTCTTTTGGGGCGGAAAAAAGAAGGAATCATAGGAAAGCGCATCAATATGGATGTGGCCATGAAGTATCATAAAAAAATTACAACACCGGTTACCTTGGTCTATCTGGCTGAGGGAGAACATCAAGGAACCATAGGAGGGAAATTTTTTGTTGGATTCAGCCATATTGCAATCACCCCATTAGCAGAAGATGATCCCTTGCCCAAAATACTCGAAAAAGAAGCCATCAAAGACAATTCAAGATATGCCGCCATCGACCCATCCATTCAGGTGTTTGCCGGTTCGCGGACAGATGACGGAATGGATTACAAGACCTTTTCGGAATCTATAAAAGTTACAGCACCACTGGGGGAAGTTCAGAATTTTGAGTTTACCGGCAGGTTAGAGAACCTTCCCATTCCTTTGGGCAGCGATGATGTCAGTGGTGATCTGGCCAATATTTTTACTGTTGGTCTTTGGAACAATCACTTGGTCAAAGAAAGCAGTCTGAAAGGACCGCCGCTGCTCATCAAATCGGTGGAGTTTGAAGCGCCCTACTATCCCGTTTGGCCTCCCCAAAGCCATACCAATATATTTTTTGATTCTCCCAACAAAACCCTCACCAAAACCTATGCCAAGGAAGTCATCAGTCGTTTCATGCAACGCGCCTTCAGGAGACCTCTTAATCCCGGCGAATTGAATCGCTACATGAGTTTTTGGGAAAATATTAAAGACGATTTTGACCGTTTCGAAGACGGGGTCAAGGAAGTACTCATCGCAGTGCTGTGTTCTCCCAATTTCATATACCTTTTTGAACCCGAAATTCCTAAATTGGAAGAAGCTGAGGATCAATTTTACTTGGCCTCACAACTCTCCTACTTCCTCTGGAATTCTCCGCCGGATAAAACACTGACCGATTTGGCCTCAGAAGGGGATTTAGTAGATGAGTTGTCAGAACAAATTGATCGTATGATCGACAGCCCTAAAATTGCAGAGCTGGTCAATTCCTTCACCTACGAGTGGTTGCGTTTGGATCGACACAAAAGTATGGACGTTGATGTTGAAGCCTACGAAGATTTTACGCGATTTGTAAAAGAAGACATGTTTGAAGAAACCTACCACTTCGTTCAATATGTTTTAAAAAACAATTTGAGTATTATGAATTTCATCGATTCAGATTTTGCCATGCTCAATCAGAATCTCGCTGAGTTCTATGGTATAGAAGGCGTGGAAGGGAATGAATTTAGGCCGGTGACCCTCAACAAAAATCAAAAGAGAGGTGGCCTACTTTCCCAAGGTTCTTTTTTGAGTGGACATTCCGATGGTGTTCAAGCTCATCCCATCAAAAGAGCAGTGTGGCTAAAAGAAAAAATACTGGGAGACCACCCCCCTGCACCACCTCCCAATGTTCCCGAATTGGATCCCGAAACACCGGGTTTTGAAAATCTCACACTAAAAGAACAGTTATTCTTACACAGAAATAAAGTCTCTTGCATGGATTGTCATCAAAAAATCGATCCTTACGGTGTTGTATTCGAAAATTACGATGCTGTTGGACGGTTTCGATTAACCGCAAAAGAAAAGCCCATTGATGCCAAATCAAAATTACCTGATGGCACGGAAATAGACGGGATTCAGGGGATTAAGGATTATATATTAGAATTAAAAAAAGACAATTTTACAAAATCGTTGGTTGAAAATCTCTTCGCTTATGCCCTTGGACGTGATGTTGGTTTTGCCGATGAGCAAGAAATTAATAATATTGTAGAGGAAGTTATTGATGATGATTACCGATTTAGAACCGTTATTGAACAAATCATTCTAAGTCCGTCCTTTTACAAAAAAGAACAAAGTTGGTTTAACAAAATAGTTGGAAGATGAGTAAAAAATCTTGGCATTTAGACCGTCGTACCTTTATCAGAGGATTGGGGGTGACTTGCATGTTGCCTTTTTTTGAAGGTATGGCAATGACTAGTTTTTCAAAGTTTGCGGAGCCTGTCTCTCCCAAACGTCTGTGTTTTTTGTACTTCCCAAATGGTGTGGGATTGCCACCCAAAGAAAGTGTTTACCACAAAAAATGGCATTGGTTTCCTATGGGTGAAGGAACCCATTATAAACTAACAAAGTCTTTATCTCCTTTGTCCCCCTACAGAAGCGATATGTCTATAATGGGAGGACTCAGCCACCCCTACAGTCGCAATGTACTGGGCCATATGGCAGGAGATTCTTTTTTAACAGGAGGAGATTTACGGGGTGAATACAAAAACAGTATTTCGGTTGATCAAGTCGCTGCAGAAAAATTAAGCCGATATACCCGTTTCCCATCACTGACCTTGTCAACAGATGGTGGTGTGGGCTACAAGTCAAGAACCTCCACCCTTTCATTTAATTCATCGGGAACACCAATCCCCTCAGAACACCGACAACGTGAAATCTTTGAACGCTATTTTTCACCCGACGGTGGGGCTCCAACGCACCAAAGAAGAAAAAGCATCAACCAAGGGAAAAAAATCGTCGATTTGGTTTTGGAAGACAGTAAAACCCTAAAAAAACGACTCGGATCAAATGACAAAGTCAAACTAGATGAATATCTGTCATCTCTGAACCAGGTAGAAGAACAGCTGAACAGAAATGAAAGATGGTTGGACGTACCGATGAAGGAATTTGATGCCAGTTTAATCAACCTCGATGTAGATCCTACTACAGCTCCCGAGGATTACGTCCGTTCTATGATGGATTTGATGATACTGGGCTTTCAAACCGACGCTACCAGGGTCATCAGTTATCTGATGGCACGTGAGGATGGAATGGGGTTTGGTGATAATTTTCCGAAAATTGTGTTAGGACTACAAGGACATCACACCATTTCTCACGATAAAGCTACCGGACACTGGGAAGATTGGGGACGATTGGACCGATGGTATGCCAAGCAATTCGCTTATTTTATCCAAAAGATGAAAAACACCAAAGATGTCCACGGCTCATTGTTGGACAATACACTCATACTCTATGGCAGTGCCTGTAGTACAACTCATAACGCAAGAAATTACCCGCTCATTTTGGCCGGTGGTTCTAAGTTAGGTGTTGAACATGGAGCCTTCACAAAGTTCGATGAAAACAAGGAAAGATTGTCAAATCTCTACGTAAATATGCTCAATAGATTGGACATAGAAACAGAAAGTTTTTCGGACAGCACAGGGAAATTGTCCACTACCATTCTTTAAAAATAAAAAGCTCGAAAACATTTCATATTGGGATAACAATTGTGTATCCCTTGAGCATCTAATAATACTGTTTTCTAAAATTCATGCCTCATAGATGTTGAGAATCAGAGGCAGTAAGTTTAAATCTCATCAACAAGAACCTTGTAATTTGGATCTTCCAAAACGTTGACATCAATTATTTTATCTGCGTTTTTAAGTAAGATTTGACAATCTTTACTCAAATGACGTAAATGAAGTTTTTTACCCATTTTGAGGTATCGTTCCGTTATTTTATTCAAGGCTTCGATGGCAGACATGTCCACCACCCTACTTTCTCTAAAATCAATAATTACCTCTTGAGGGTCGTTTATAAAATCAAATTTTTCATTGAATGCCGTGATCGAACCAAAGAACAAAGGGCCATAAATTTCGTAATGTTTAACACCTTGTTCATCTATGGATTTTCGCGCTCGGATTCGTTTGGCATTGTCCCACGCAAAAACCAAAGCAGCGATGATCACCCCCAGAATCACAGCCAAAGCAAGATTATGCAACAAAACAGTGACCAAGGTTACGGTAATCATTACAAATATGTCCGATTTTGGCATTTTATTGAATGTCCTCAGACTCGACCACTCAAATGTTCCAATGGATACCATAATCATCAAACCGGTAAGAGCTGCCATGGGTACTTGTTCTATCAAATTGGCCCCAAACATGACAAAAAAGAGCAAAACCACCGAGGCTACAAAACCCGAAAGTCGCGCTCGTGCCCCATTAGAGATATTGATTAAACTTTGACCAATCATGGCACATCCTCCCATGCCCGAAAACATTCCAGACAACACATTGGCAAATCCCTGTGCCACCGCTTCTTTGTTTCCACTCCCACGGGTTTCGGTAATTTCATCAATGATGTTCAAGGTCAATAGACTCTCTATCAAGCCTACACCTGCAACGATAATGGCGTAGGGGAAAATAAGTGATAAGGTCTCTAAACTCAGAGGGATATTGGGCAGGTGAAATGGAGGGAACCCACCTTGAATGGCGGCGATATCTCCCACAGTCTTGGTTTCTATTTCAAAAAAATAAACAATCCCAAAAACAGTTATAATGGCCACCAGAGAAGCAGGGATCACCTTGGTCAGCTTGGGTAAACCCCAGATGATCAATAGGGTTAAAAATACCAAAGCCAATAAAATACTTAAAGATTGGCCTGTCAACCATGCTCCTTCTGAATCCTTAAATTGTTCCAACTGTGAAATGAAAATAATGATGGCCAAGCCATTGACAAATCCAAAAATGACAGGATGAGGCACCAATCGCATGAGCTTTCCCATTTTCAAAAAACCGGCCAACAACTGAATGATCCCTGCCAAAATGACCGTAGCAAACACATATTCCGGCCCGTGCGAAATGGCCAGGCTCACTATCACTATGGCAACAGCACCCGTAGCCCCGGAAATCATTCCCGGTCGACCACCCAAAACTGAGGTAACCAAACCCATAACAAAGGCCGAATAAAGCCCTGTCAAAGGGGACAAGCCTGCAATCAATGCAAAAGCAACTGCCTCCGGCACCAAGGCCAAAGCAACCGTCAGGCCGGATAAAAGTTCTATTTTATAATCTACTTTTTGTTTAAAATCAAATAAATTGAAAAACTTCTTCATTAGCAGTTAAAAGGGGGATTAATAAATTTTAAAAGTGAAAAAATCGGGATTGCAGAGGCAAAAACTTATGGATATTTTGATTAATTTATAAGCCCGCAAACATAATATTATTTATGCCTTAATTAAAATAAAAAACCAAGAAAAACTACAATTATCAATACCAAGACTCAAAGCCTGTTATTTCTTGGCTCCCACTCATATTTTTCGGATTCAATCAATGTTTTTTTATAAAAACTAATGATTTATAGATTCATTTGTTTTGAAATTTCTGAAATTAATAATAATATGTATTTCAATAATACATTAATCATAAATGCAGATTCTATTTTTACAAAAATCGAAAAGTTTATAACGGTATGAGGAGATACCGATTACTACTGATATTGATAAATCTTACGGGAATATTCTTTTCGTGTAAAGACCTTGAAATTCCCGAATCAGTTCAACAAGCTTATGAGAAGTTGCCTCAAGAGGTTGATTTTAATCAAGATATTAAGCCCATCCTTTCTGATAAGTGTTTTATCTGTCACGGGCCCGACAAAGCAAAGGTAAAGGCTGCCTTACAATTGCACCTTCCCGAACTTGCCTTTACCGAATTAAAGGGATCTCCGGGAAAATATGCCATCAAGCCCGGTAACTTAAATCAAAGCCAGCTCATTCACCGAATCTTATCTGACGATCCTGATGTTGTCATGCCCGAACCAGAATCCCATTTAAAGCTTTCGGATCAAGAAAAGGCATTGTTAATCAAATGGATCAACCAAGGAGCAGAATACAAAGAGCACTGGGCGTTTCTCGCACCTCAAACCCCACAGATACCCCATGTCAAATTAAAGAAAAAAGTAGCCAACCCCATCGATAATTTTATTTTAGCCAAATTGGAGCAAGAAAACCTACAACCCAGCGATAAAGCCAATAAAGAGGTTTTATTAAGGAGGTTAAGTTTTGATTTAACGGGTTTGCCGCCCTCGCTACTCGATATAGAAACTTTTATCAACGACAGTTCCCCTGATGCCTATGAAAAACAAGTGGATCGATTGCTGGCTTCTCCCCATTATGCCGAGCATATGACCCTGGACTGGATGGATCTTTCGCGATATGCAGACACCCATGGGTATACCGTAGATCGCTATCGCGATGTTTCGCCCTATCGCGATTGGGTGATCAAGACATTTGACCAAAATATGCCCTATGACAAATTTATTCGTTGGCAATTGGCAGGTGATATGATGAAAAACCCCAGTAAAGAACAAATTTTAGCCACCACCTTCAATCGGCTACACCCCCAAAATCAAGAAGGTGGCATCATAGATGAGGAATTTCGCTCAGAGTATGTCGCCGACCGCACAAACATTGTAGGCGAAGGGTTTTTGGGGTTGACCATGGCATGTGCCAAATGCCATGATCACAAGTACGACCCCATTTCTCAGAAGAATTATTACGAGATGTACAGCTTCTTCAATAATGTAAATGAATCTGGTCAAATTTCATTTGATTCGTCTATGCCAGTTCCCAATATGCTACTCCCAACTCCTGAGCAAGAAGAATTCATGAACTATGTCAACGGGCTTGTTGAAAATAAGGAAAAGGAAATTGAGAATGTAGTCATCAGCGAATCCAAGAATGCAGACCAATGGTTGGAGAATGAAGGATATCAAAAACTTAAAGCTAAAGCATGGCCCAATAAACTCATTGCCAAAGTAGATTTTGTAAACGGTAGTTTGAATAATTCACTCAACCCATCAGAAATAGGAAAAATGAAAAGGCAACACTCGCCAAAACAATTTCCTAAAATAGTAGATGGCTATTCGGGTAAGGGACTTGAACTTGATGGTGATGCTTGGTTAGATTTAGATCGTATAGGCGTTTTTAAAAGAAATCAAACTTTTAGTATCGGTATACGGGTGAAAATTCCTGAAGCAATAGAGAATGGTGTCATTTTCCACAAAAACATTGGCACAAGGATATACAATTACCGAGGTTTCCACCTGGCACTGAAGGATAATAAACTTGAAGCAATGTTGGCACATGTCTGGCCTGATAATGCCATTGTAGAATTAAGTACCCAAGAAATACCAAAAAATAAGTGGTTGCAACTTACAATGACATATGATGGCACCAGCAAAGCAAAAGGTCTAAAAGTTTATATGGATGGTGAAGAACTTAAAACCAAGATCAAGGTAGACAATCTGTATAAAGATATTATTTATAAACAGGCCACTGAACCGGGTTTACAAATTGGTGCGAGATGGCGCGGTAAAGGTATTGGAGGAGCAGTCGTTGATGACGTATTGGTATTTACTAAAGAACTGACTGCCCTTGAAGTTGTTCAAATTTCCAATGCTGATAAATTTCGATCGATTGTAAACAAGCCAGCGAAGGAGTTGAACCCGGCTGAAAAAGAAATGCTGAAGACTTATTATGTCAATAATCACTCCAAAAAACATCAATTTTCAATGGCTGAATTGGCCAATACGCGAAAGGTTCAAGTAGACAGTATGGAACGTATTCAGGTAATTATGGTCATGAAGGAAATGGAGGAACCTCGGGAAACATATTTGCTAAAGCGAGGACAATACGATCAATACGGTGAAAGAGTATATCCTAATATGCCCGAAAAGATACTCGCATTTCCCGACAGTCTTGAAAAAAACAGACTTGGATTGGCAAAATGGGTAACCAGTAAAGACAATCCCCTAACTGCCCGTGTAGCGGTTAACCGTTATTGGAAGAACATTTTTGGAACAGGCATCGTAAAAACTGTTGAAGATTTTGGTAACCAAGGTGAATTGCCAAGTCACCCCGCACTTTTGGATTGGTTGGCGATCCAATTCATGGAATCGGGTTGGGACGTTAAAAACTTACTCAAATTAATGGTGATGTCAAATACCTACCGGCAATCCTCCATCACCAGTGAAGAAGATTTAAAACGCGATAAAAAGAACCGGTTTTTGGCGCGTGGCCCTTCAAAAAGGTTATCGGGTGAAATGTTGCGAGATAATGTTTTGGCCGCATCGGGCCTTCTCAATAGAGCGATTGGAGGAAAGAGTGTAAAGCCCTATCAACCAAAAGATTTGTGGAAAATCAATCGCGGGTCTTACCAACAAGACAAAGGGGAAAAGCTCTACCGCAGGAGCATGTATACCCTGTGGAAACGTTCCGTCCCCCACCCAACAATCGCAACCTTTGACACTCCCGGTCGCTCTTTTTGCTCTGTGCGCAGACAAGAAACAAACACCCCCTTGCAAGCCTTGGTCATGATGAACGATCCAACCTATATAGAGGCTTCTCGTGTTTTGGGGTATCAAATGTTGTCATTTAGCGATCCCAAAGCTGGGATTACAGATATATTCAAAAGGTTAACCGGAAGAAGCATCAAGGAAGAAGAATTGAACCTGTTGTTGGCCCTGCGATTGGAGGAATATAAAAAGTTCAAGTCGAGGAAATATAAAACCAAAGGTTGGATGAATACCGGGGAGTTTCGAATCTCTGATAACAACAATAAAGCCATGGTCGCGGCCAATGCAATCGTGGCCAGTACAATTATCAATTCTGATGCTGCCATAACAAAAAGATAAAAATACACCTTGCCCTCTTGAGAAAAAGCTGTGGTGAGGATTAAAAAAAAGAGACTAAAACTATGTGTCACAATCACGATAACTTAAGATCGAACAACAAAGATCTTCAAGCGGTTGAAAAACAGTTGGACCGGAGAAATTTTTTGACAAAAACTTCCATGGGTTTGGGTGCCATCGCATTGGGATCCCTGTTGAACGCAGAAAAGGCTTTTGCGTCCCCAAAAAACATAAATATTGATGCAACTCAGTCCGATGCCCTGCTTAAATCATACAACAAGAATAGATTGGGATTGCCCCATCATTTGCCAAAAGCAAAACGCATCGTTTATCTGTTTCAAAGTGGAGGCCCTTCACAACTTGACATGTGGGATTACAAGCCTAAGTTAAAAAGTATGTTCGGAAAGCATTTACCCGATTCTGTTCGTCAAGGGCAGCGGCTGACTGCTATGAGTGCAGAACAATCCATCTATCCGATAGCACCTTCACTTTTCAATTTTAAGCAGCATGGGCAATCCGGTGCATGGGCAAGCGAATTACTTCCTCATACCTCCGAAGTGGTCGACGATTTGTGTTTTATAAAATCGATGCAGACCGATCAGATCAATCACGATCCTGCCATTACGTTTATGCAAACTGGGAATCAACTTCCCGGAAGACCATCAATAGGTTCCTGGTTGAGTTATGGTTTTGGGTCAGATAATGAAAACCTACCCACTTTTATCACCCTGATTACAAAGAATATGGGAGGGCAACCGCTTTATTCCCGACTTTGGGGGAATGGTTTTTTACCCACCGAACACCAGGGTGTTCAATTCCGTTCGGGCAAGGATCCTGTTCTTTACTTAAGTAATCCGGAAAATTATGATGGCAACGATCGAAGAAAAATGCTCGATTATTTAGGTCAATTGAATTCACTGCAACACGATGCCTATGGTGACCCCGAAATCAATGCTCGTATGACACAGTACGAGATGGCATTTCGAATGCAAACTTCTGTTCCCGAAGTAACTGATGTCTCTGACGAACCTGACTATATCTTTGACATGTATGGCGAAGACAGTCGTGATCCGGGCACCTACGCCGCCAACTGCATGATGGCGCGAAAATTATTGGAGAAAGGAGTGAAATTTGTTCAGTTGTACCATCAAGGATGGGATCAGCATATTGGATGTCCCGGAGGATTAAAAAGTCAGAATAAACTGACCGATCAGGCGAATGCGGCCCTAATTAAAGATTTAAAACAAAGGGGTATGCTCGAGGATACCTTGGTGGTGTGGGGAGGTGAATTTGGCCGGACGGTATATTCCCAAGGAGAATTGACCGAAACCAACTACGGTCGAGACCACCACCCTAAAGCTTTTACAATGTGGATGGCTGGTGCAGGAGTAAAACCCGGGCATATCCACGGCCAAACGGATGATTTCGGGTACAATGTAGTCAAAGACCCTGTCCATGTTCACGATTTTCATGCTACACTGATGCATTTATTTGGTGTAGATCACGAACGCCTTATTTTTAAACATCAAGGAAGACGTTACAGGCTTACCGACGTTCATGGAAATGTGGTAAAAGATTTACTCTCCTAGATTAATACCGTTTCCCGGATACCGGGAAGATAGGGAACGATTGGATCGGTGGTTTTCAAAGCAGTTTGGTTATTTCATTAATAATGAAATACTACCCACAATGCAAAAAATTATCCTTTGATTCTGAAAAAGAAAATTACAATCGCTAAGCAGTGGATTATATCTCCAACTTTAAAACGGCATACTTGCCTTTATTCCATCCATGGATCAAAAGATACAATTGTTTTGAACCGTCCATAGCAGTAATTATATGTGGCCAAACCTGATGGATATTGGTTAAATCTGGAATTTCCAAGTCTCCCGGTACAATGGTCGATGTAAGGTTCTTACTGGTATGCACATAGATGGGCGCTGATTTTTGGTTTCCAATGGCTTGCAAGGCATTCAAAAAATAATGTTCTGACTTATAAGAAAGATTACAAACCAGACTTCCCTCTGGAATATCATCAAAAATATCAACATATACCCCCTTTTTTGTATACTTCACCACCTGTCCCGCCGCACGGTTTGCAACAAAAATGTGGTTTTTATGAGCATAAACACCATGCGCTGTTTTGAACTGTCCCGGATTGTCTCCTTTTCCTCCCCAGGCAAGATCACCCCAGGTCCAGGTGCCATTATTCTCCTCAATGGTAAGAATAAAATCACCCTTAGAATATCCGTGAGCGACGTAGAGGGTTCCTTCCAAATAGGTTACATCAGTAACACCAAAATTACTATCCTTTGATGCAAAAAATTTGTTGGCCTCCGCAAACTTGAATTCATTTCCGGTGGGCTTTAATATTTCGCTAACAATCTTGCCGTCCAATGTTAAGACAAGTACTCTCTTTCCTTCCTGAGCCACAGCCAGGTATTTTTCTCCTCTGTGAACAAAAAAAACGATGCCATGGATATTATCCTTTAATCTTTCATCGGTTCCAATGGTAGCCCATTTTCTCAAATCAGGGCTAATCGAACAAAGTCCATATCCTGGGATGCCTGTGTAAACAATTCCTGTCTCAGGATCTTCATTAAAACCACCATGCATTCTTGATTCGAACATAATGGCATCCTTTGGAAATGCAGCAGTAAGTTCCTGATCCCATGAAAAAATAAAGTTGCCCTGTCCAGTCACTAATTTTACTTTATCAGCAGATGTCGCCTTTTCTGACTCGTGATGGTGGTGGGAACCATTACCATGGGTATGGTGATTTTCGTGTGATTGTGACAACAAGGGTGTTGAAAGACCGGATGCAATCCAAATTGTAAAAACTATAAATACTGTTCTCATCATAATTGTTTGTTTTTGTATCTGATTAATATCCGTTTTAATCTTGTTTTTCTGTTGGTACACTCAATCTAAAAATACATCAGGAATCGGGCATATGCATTACAAAGTAACAAAAAAACCCCTAAGAAATTGATTTAAACAATTTAGGGGTTTGCAAAGCTTTTAGCGGAGAGACAGGGATTCGAACCCTGGCAACGGTTACCCGTTGACAGATTAGCAATCTGCTCCATTACCACTCTGGCACCTCTCCTGTAATGGGAATGCAAATGTAATTGTTAAGAATCAACAAAACAATAGTTTTATTTAAATTTAAAAAAACCTATTCAGGATATTCAACCCTGAGGTGGTAGATGTTGATCAACTTTTTGGAGAGTACTTTTTTGACCGTTTCTATCTCCGAAAGGGTAATGTTACAATCGTTAAATTGTTTTTCATCGATTTGCTTATTGACAATGCTGTCCACAAACTGTTGGATTTTATCTACAGTGGGTTCCCTCAGACTCTTTGATGCAGCCTCTACGGCATCGGCCATCATCAAAATGGCCGTTTCTTTAGAAAAAGGTCTGGGGCCGGGATATCGAAAATCTTTTTCATCCACATCCTCTCCCAGTTCTTGGGCTTTTTTATAGAAAAAATAGACCCATGAATTTCCGTGGTGGGTTCGAATAAAATCAATGATACGGTCCGGTAATTTAAACTTCTTCGCCATCTCAATCCCTTCTGCCACATGATTGATGATGATTTTGGCACTTTGATCCGGAGGCATCTCCTCGTGGGGGGAAACACTGCCGGTTTGATTTTCCGAAAAGTAGGTCGGAGCATTCATTTTTCCGATGTCGTGATACAAGGCTCCAACCCGAACCAACAAGGTATTTGCACCGATTTCATTGGCAGCCGTTTCTGCCAAATTGGCCACCTGTAGCGAATGGTGAAAAGTTCCCGGAGCACGGTCAGACAATTCCTTTAGTAATTTGGCATTGGTGTCTGACAGTTCAAGCAGAGAAACGTCGGAAACCAATTTAAACAATCGCTCGTACAGATAAATCAACGGTTGGGCAAACAAAGTCAACAAACCATTCAACAAGAACAAGCCTATTACCAGAAAATCAATTTTTCCTATACCCCCCTCATGGGTGATCGTAAAGGCAATATATCCCACCAAATAAACCAATACAATTCTACCCACCGTGATAAAAAGGTTGGCGCGGTTCTGTAACTGGGTTGTGGACAAGATCGTAACGATACCCACCATCATTTGAAGAAAAACAAATTCAAAACTATTGGGGACAACAAAACCCAAATTCAACACCGTAATGACATGTGTAAAAAGACCCAACCTGGGATCAAAGAATGTTTTTAAAATCAAAGGAAGTATACAAATCGGCACAGCGTATAAAAACCTTACATCAAAATTCACCACTATGGTCGTTAGGGCAATCATACCGACCATGTTGAGAAAAATAAAGGTGATTTCTCGGTTGTCCTCAAAAATAGAAGGCCGGTAATTGTTGATGAATAATATCAGTGACATAAAAGTCAAAACCACCAAAATTGCATATCCAAAAATGATCCAATAATAGTTCAACTCATTCCACAATTGGGATTCAAACTCCTCTCTGAGGGAGATCAACATTTGGAATTTTTCCCCCTCCACCACTTCACCTTGTTTGATGATGATCGAATTTTCTTGGACCAATCCCCGATAGGGAGAAATATCACCCAGGGATTGATTGATGGCATTGGAGGTAAACTTTTCATCCAAGCTTATGTTGGGCAAAACAATTTCAAAAAAAAGCTTGTAATACGCTACACTATAATTGGAATACGCGGTTTTCTGCAGGCGCTGGTCAATATTTTCTTGAAGGGTTTCGATTTTGATAAACTGATCCTGATCTACGGTAGATTCAACATTGCCTTTGATCAAAAAAACACGCGCTCCTCCTTTTTGTTCAAAGCCCGGCGGCAAAACCCCATTGAGATAGGTTTGTTCCAAAAGCGAAAGACCAAAATCATATAAATCTTGGTATTCTTTACTGGATGCAGGTAGGCTAAAGAAATTGGAAAATTGGGAGGCGTAGGAATTCTTTACTGCTTCGTAGACCGTTGGATCTGCCCTGTAATAAGGGAATTGGGAGTCCAATATGGCTTGTTTTTCAGCTTCAAGCTCAGCAGGTGATTTTATGATTGAAAAATCAAAAGGAGCATACAGACTGGCATATTGCCAAGGCTTTCCCTTTTGAAACTCGTATTTGAATTTGGCCCCTTTGGGAAAAAGGTAGACAATCAAGAAACTGCATACCACCAACAAGATCCCTTTGTAAATAAGGTTTTGATTGGTCAATATAAAGCGCCAAAATTTTTTCAATACCAAACGAATCAGAATTTCAAATTTAAGGAAATATGAGGCTTTGGTTGTGAATTTAAAAATGTATTTCCAAACATATGACGTCAATTTGATTATTTTTGTCAATATAAATGACCATTTCTTGGCAACAATACACCCTTTTTTAAACTAACCAATTTGGAATACGGTATCTGCCATTTGGGAATCATTCCCATGAGAAAAGAAAACAGCCACCAAAGTGAAATGGTCTCTCAACTGCTTTACGGCGAGTGTTACAAGCTGATTGAAAAGAGAAAAAACTGGGCCAAAATACGTCTGGAATGGGACGGTTATGAGGGATGGATCGATCAAAACCAGGTACATCAAATCTCTCGCGAAGATTTTGACAAAATCACCCAATCCACGCTCAAAATCTCTACAGATTTGGTCCATTACATCACCACCAAAGAGGATTTGTTATTCCCGGTTTTGATCGGCAGTGACCTGAGGGCTTTAAAAATCCTGAAACACCAGTTTGAAGGGGAGTCTGACCGACCCAAAAAATCAAAAAAAGCCCTGATCTCCACTGCCTACCTTTTTCTCAATGCGCCCTATCTGTGGGGCGGAAAAACACTGTTGGGGATCGATTGTTCGGCTTTTACCCAAATGGTCTATAAGATCAATGGCGTCAAATTGAATCGCGATGCTCACCAACAAGCCCTTCAAGGACAAACCCTTAGTTTTATTGAAGAAAGTGAAGCCGGAGATTTGGCGTTTTTCGACAATGCCGAAGGCAAGATCACTCACGTAGGCTTACTGTTGGAAAACCACCACATCATCCATGCCTCCGGCACCGTAAGAATCGATCGAATCGACCAGTCCGGGATATTCAATTCAGAAACCCAAAGCCACACCCACAAGCTACGCTTTATCAAAAAGATGATATAAAACCTCCGGTAGGGTTTTTTGTGCTTTGATTGGTTTTTCCAACTTTTAGAGTACCCCAAACCACTACTGCCATGAAAAGCCTACGACTTTTTCCCAAAAAGCATCCCCATAAGGACATTTGCAAATACCGTTTTCCCTCTGACCAGGATTTGTTGATTAAAATCAAAAAACATCATGGGCTAAGCTTTTGCCATATACAAAAGTTATCGGGACACGAGAGTTTAAAAACTGCTGAGGTTTTTATCCATATTCGTAAAAATCTCTTGTAAAAACAAAAACCCTCTTGATTGAATTATCAAGGGTCAACTTACTGAAAAACAATATTTTAAAACAGATAAAACATAAAAATATATAACGAAAATAAACGCAATTTGTGGATATATACAAGTTGGCATTCATTTAACACAACAAATATTTGAGCTTAAATAAGAAAATATCGGCTTCAGCAATTTTAGCTTTGAAAGAAGCTTTAGTCGCAATATATTGGAGAAAAAAGGATTTAAGACAATTTATTGAATTGACTCTTGAAAATCCTCTAATAGTTTCTACAATAGATTGGAATGAAAACACAAAATATGAAAGTGTTTCCCAACTAATTGACAGAATGACTAAAAGACAAGATATGTACCAAACTGACTTGTTGAAACTCGTTCAAGAAGTTGGAAATATAAACGACTTTTCACACTTGGAATATTGGGATGATTCTAAAACGAAAATAAAAAAAGCAAAAGCCTCTGTAACTAAATTAAGAAACCAAGCAAAAGGATATTTTGACACTATTTCAGAACTAAAAAAAGCAGAAGAAAGACGAGAAGCTAATCAAGAGAAATTAAAGTCGAACATATCTTATCAACAAAAATTAGATGGCTTGAAACTGAATTTCTACAAAATAGCATCTAATCCAAAAGCACAGAAAAAAGGGTTTCAATTTGAGAAATTTTTAAACGAACTATTTATTTTTTTTGACCTTGACCCAAAATCAGCTTTTAAAGTTACAGGCGAACAAATAGATGGAGCATTTACATTTGACAATAATGATTATTTATTAGAAGCAAAATGGCAGGAAAAAAGCGAAATCAACGCTGCTGATTTATATACATTTGGTGGTAAAATTTCAGGAAAACTAAAAAACACTTTAGGCCTTTTTATTTCACTCGGTCCTTATTCAAAAGATTGCACTGAAACAGGAAGTCCAATAACTAAAAGTATGATTTTAATGGACGGAATAGACTTAATACAAGTTTTAGAAGGACGAATAAGGTTAAACGAATTGATTTTAATTAAACGAAGACACGCATCTCAAACAGGAGAAATTTATTACCGAATGAAATAAAAAACGAAATGCCAACAAAACCTAAACTGCATTAAAACGCAGTTTAGCCAAACCGTAAGGATTAATAAATCAACGGTTTAGAAATAAAAAAGTCCTTATCAAAGAGCGTTAAAAGGATTTACCACTCCCCCATAAGGACTTTCAGTACTTTATCCTATTTATCTAAAAGGGCTTTCATTTCTTTATAGCCCTCATTGTCGCCAAGGGTACCATAAATATTCATCAGAGTTTTGATCGCATTTTCATTTTCTCCGATTCCGATCAAAGATTTAAGGATCGGAACACATTCTTTGTAAAGTTCCTCACGGTCTGACTTTAAGGCATCGTATTTGGCATTATCAGCCGCCGAGGTGCCCAGACTGTTCATTTGTTCAACGATGGTTTGTTCACCCTCCAGGATCAATGCAACGAGGTTTAAATAAGCATTCTCATAGTTGGGATCAATTTCAATGGCTTTTTCGTAATAACCTCTGGCCGCGTCTTTCTCTCCCAAATCGGAAGTAACCACCGCAAGGTTATAATAAAGGTTTGCATTGTTAGGGTCTTGGGCAATGGCCTCACTCATCAAACTCTGAAATTTTTCTTTTTCACCCAATTCAATATAGATATTGGCTTCGGTTAGAATCAAATTCAGGTCGCTGGGATTGCTCTTTCTGGCTTCTTGAACAGCAGCCATGGCTTTGTCATTATCGCCCATCTGAGCGTGAATTAAGGCAATATTTTTGACGATCTCAGGAAATCTCGAAGGGGTGTCCTCTTCTCTGTGATTTTCATAAGACTTGGATTTTTGATACAAATTGTACTCGGATTCAGTCACTTCTGTTTCAACTCCCGAATCAATCTCAGTCACAAAATACTTGGTTACCACACCGGTATACCCCATTTCCTTTAACTGAATGTAATAATCCAGGGCAACATCAAACATCTCGGCATTTACAGCACTGGAAGCCGCAAAATAAAGATAGTCTTTATTGAGTTCGGGATCGATCATATAGGCCATATACAATTTCTCCGTAGAAGATTTAAAATCACCGCTACCATTGTCGTCAATGGCACTGTTGACAATATCCGCAGACAAAAGGTTCAATTGTTGAATGACCTCATCTTTGATGGATGCTACATCCTTGACAGAATTAAAAAGATCAAATGCAGTTTGAAATTCCTTGTTGTTTTGGGCTATTTTCCCTTTTAAAAACTCGTAGTTCGGCTTAACTTTTTGATCTGCGTTTTCTAAAATGGATTGATTATCTGCCAAAATTTGTGAGGCAGCTGCAACATCTCCCGCATCATAAAGCTTTTGGGCTTTTCTCAACTCCTTTTTTTGGGAGAAAGAAAAATTGAAAAGGAGTAATAAAGTAAGTAAAGCAATTCGTTTCATTGTTTTTATTCAATTAATTATTCTAATAATGGTTTTGCGAAGCAAAAATAACATTTGTTATGAATTACTCAACAACAGTGCCACCTTCTACATCAATATCTGAAATATCCTCAACCTCATCGTCATCTTTCATCACTTTGGCCACTGCTGCAATGGAATCGTCTTCTCTGAGGTTGATCAGTTTTACCCCTTGAGTGGCACGTCCCATTACCCTCAAATCTGACACTGCCATTCGGATGGCGATCCCGGATTTGTTGATGATCATCAAGTCGTCTTGATCGGTAACATTTTTTAAGGTAACCAGTGAGCCGGTTTTGTCAGTGATGGAAATGGTTTTTACGCCTTTCCCACCTCTGTTGGTGATTCTGTAGTCCTCCAAGTCAGAACGTTTACCAAAACCATTTTCAGAAACCACCAGGATGTTGGTATCCATATCGTTAACCGATACCATTCCGACCACCTCATCTTTGGCATCGGCCAGGGTAATCCCCCTCACACCCGAGGCGCCCCGGCCCATGGGTCGGGTTTTGCTCTCTTCAAATCGAATCGCTTTTCCGGATTTCACCGCCAACAAGATTTGACTGTTGCCGTTTGTCAACTTGGCCTCCAGCAATTCATCTTCCTCTTTGATGGTAATGGCATTGATTCCATTGGCACGTGGACGGGAGTACTGCTCCAAACTGGTTTTTTTCACCTGACCTTTTTTGGTGGCCATAATCACATAGTGACTGTTGATGTAGTCTTCATCTTTCAGATCTTGCGTACAAATAAAGGCCTTCACCCGATCGTCTTGCTCGATGTTGATCAAGTTCTGAATGGCGCGACCCTTGGAAGTTCTCGATCCTTCCGGAATTTCATAAACACGCATCCAAAAACATTTTCCTTTTTGGGTGAAAAACAACATGTATTGGTGATTGGTACCCACAAAAAGGTTTTCGAGGAAATCTTCATTCCTGGTGGTAGAGGCTTTTTGTCCAACCCCTCCCCTGTTTTGGGTCTTATAATCCGACAAGGGTGTTCTTTTGATGTATCCTGCATGAGAAATGGTGATGACCATTTTGTCATCGGGAATCATATCTTCTATACTGAAATTCCCCCCTGCATATTCGATTTTGGATCTCCTTTCGTCACCGTATTTTTCCTTGATCTCAAGCAATTCGGTTTTGATGATATCCATCCTGCGATCTTTTTTATCCAGTATGTCTTTGAGATCGGTAATGGTTTTCAACAGTTCATCGTATTCGTTGCGAAGTTTGTCTTGTTCCAATCCGGTCAACTGTCTCAATCGCATTTCCACGATGGCTTTGGCCTGAATTTCGGAAAGTTCGAATTTGGCCATCAAATTTTCTCTGGCTTCTTCGGCATTGGCCGATCCGCGTATGATCGCTATTACCTCGTCGATGTTGTCCGATGCGATGATCAAGCCCTCCAGTATATGCGCCCGCTCTTCGGCTTTCCTCAGCTCAAATTTTGTTCTGCGCACCACCACCTCATGACGGTGTTCCACAAAATAGTGAATCAATTGTTTGAGATTCAGCAACTGAGGGCGTCCCTCCACCAAAGCAATGTTATTCACACTGAAGGAGGACTGCAGGGCAGTGTACTTGTACAATTTATTCAGAACAATGTTGGGAATGGCATCTCGCTTGAGAACATAAACGACACGCATACCGTTTCTGTCCGATTCGTCTCTGATGTTGCTGATCCCCTCTATTTTTTTGTCATTGACCAACTCGGCAGTTTTTCTGATCATTTCTGCTTTGTTGACCTGGTAAGGTATTTCTGTCACAACAATACACTCCCGATCCTTGACCATTTCGATATTTGCATTCCCTCTCATGACCACACGTCCCCTGCCGGTCATAAAAGCTTCTTTCACCCCATCATAACCATAAATGGTACCTCCGGTGGGGAAATCAGGGGCTTTGATGGTCTGAATCAGTTCCTCTATGGTGATCTCGTGGTTGTCGATGTATCTTATGGTACCGTCAACCACCTCAGTTAGGTTGTGGGGAGGCATATTGGTTGCCATTCCCACCGCAATTCCAGAGGTCCCGTTGATCAACAAATTGGGAACCCGGGTGGGCAATACGGTCGGCTCTTTTAGGGTATCGTCAAAATTGAGTTGATGATCTACGGTATCTTTTTCAATATCGGCCAATAAATCTTCCGACATTTTCTTCATTCTTGCCTCTGTATACCGCATGGCAGCAGGGCTGTCTCCGTCTATAGAACCAAAGTTTCCTTGCCCGTCTACCAAAAGGTAACGCAGGCTCCATTCCTGAGCCATACGAACCATCGTATCATAAACAGAGCTGTCACCGTGGGGGTGATACTTTCCCAAAACCTCACCGACAATACGGGCCGATTTCTTGTAGGCAGTATTGGCCCTAATACCCAATTCATGCATTCCGTAGAGCACCCTGCGGTGCACAGGCTTTAATCCATCACGCACATCAGGAAGGGCACGTGACACAATGACAGACATTGAATAATCAATGTAAGCCGACTTCATTTCATCCTCTATATTAATGGGAATTAACTTTTCTCCGTCAACCATTTAAATTTATTTAGTGTAATAGCTAAAATACTTTATCGGTAGTGTTTTATTGGGATTTCCGCAATATTTTTTAATGAATTTATCAACATGATAATATTGCATTTTGCTCATAAAATTTTGCTTTTGCTATTTTGCTAAATGATAATTTTTTTGTCTCTTAGCTATAGAAAGACAACTGGAATGCTTTTTGATCATTCCTAACTCAGAATATTAACTTTCAAATATGGATGATAACTTTTCACCTAGAGTAAAAGATGTAATTTCCTACAGCAAAGAAGAAGCCCTCAGGTTGGGCCATGGCTCCATAGGAACAGAACATCTAATGTTGGGGATATTGCGTGACGGTGAAGGTAAAGCGGTATCAATTCTCAAATCTATTGAAGTTGACCTGAATGAACTCAGGCGAAAGGTTGAAATACTCAACCCTGCCGTTATTGAAAATTCGGGTGTGATCAACAACAAGAAAAACCTACACCTTACCCGTCAAGCAGAACGCGCATTAAAGACAACATTCCTGGAAGCAAAACTTTTTCAGAGTGACATCATCAATACGGCTCACCTGTTGCTGTGCATTCTAAGAAATGAAAATGACCCCACAACCAAGCTATTGCTTAAACTCAACATTGATTATGACATTGTCAAAGAACAATTCAAATTGATGATCGCCAGTGATGACCAAAACTACATGGACATATCTTCCTCTTCCTCATTTCCCGAAGAAAAAGATGATGAAAATGAATCCGGTAAAGAGAATCCTTTTGTTCCCACTACCGAATCCAGGGTCAATGTCAAGTCCAAAACCCCTGTTTTGGATAATTTTGGTCGTGATGTTACTGCCCTGGCCGAAAAAAATAAATTAGATCCTGTAGTAGGAAGAGAAAAAGAAATCGAAAGGGTTTCACAAATCCTCAGCAGAAGAAAGAAAAATAATCCCCTTTTGATAGGCGAGCCCGGAGTGGGTAAATCCGCCATTGCAGAGGGACTCGCATTGCGCATCATCCAAAAAAAGGTTTCCAGAGTACTCTACGGCAAACGTGTTGTTTCCCTCGACTTAGCCAGCTTGGTCGCAGGAACCAAATACCGAGGTCAATTCGAAGAGCGCATGAAAGCCGTGATGAATGAACTGGAAAAAAATGACAACATCATCCTGTTCATTGACGAAATTCACACCATAGTTGGTGCAGGTGGAGCCACGGGAAGCCTCGATGCCTCCAATATGTTTAAGCCTGCCTTGGCCCGTGGAGAAATTCAATGTATTGGTGCAACAACCTTGGACGAGTATCGACAAAACATTGAGAAAGACGGGGCATTGGAAAGACGTTTCCAAAAAGTCTTGATCGAGGAAACCACCGAAGAAGAAACCCTTGAGATATTGAGGAACATCAAAGACAGATACGAGAATCATCACAATGTCATGTATACCGATGAGGCCCTCAAAGCCTGTGCAGAACTCACCTCGAGGTACATGACCGACCGTTACCTTCCGGACAAGGCCATTGACGCACTTGATGAAGCCGGATCCAGAGTCCACATCAACAACATGAACGTCCCCGACGAAATCCTAAAACTTGAGGAGGAACTCGAAAAGGTGAAAGAATTAAAAAATTCTGTCGTAAAAAAACAAAAATACGAGGAAGCTGCCAAGCTCAGAGATGACGAGAAAAGGGTTGAAAGGACCCTGAATGAAGCTCAGGAAAGGTGGCAGGAAGAATCCAAACTCAACAGGGTTACCGTAAACGAAACCCATATCGCAGATGTGGTGTCCATGATGACCAACATACCGGTCAACAAAATCGTGAAAAGCGAGAAAAATAAATTGGCACACCTGACCGACATCATTGGCGAAAAAATCATCGGACAAAAAGAGGCCGTTGAAAAAGTAGTCAAGGCCATCCAACGAAACAGAGCTGGTCTCAAAGATCCCGATCGACCCATCGGTTCATTTATTTTCCTTGGACAAACCGGAGTTGGTAAAACACAACTGGCCAAAATCCTGGCCAAAGAAATTTTTGACTCCGAAGAAAACCTCATTCGTATTGACATGAGCGAATACATGGAAAAATTTGCGATCTCCAGATTGATCGGAGCCCCTCCCGGCTATGTTGGATATGAGGAAGGCGGACAATTGAGTGAAAAAGTAAGACGTCGGCCCTATTCCGTGATTTTGCTGGATGAAGTTGAAAAAGCACATCCCGATGTCTTTAACATGCTACTCCAAGTACTGGACGACGGTTTCTTGACCGACAGTTTGGGAAGGAAAATCAATTTTCAAAACACCATCATCATCATGACCTCCAATATTGGAGCAAGACAAGTTAAAGATTTTGGAACCGGTGTAGGATTTGAAACCTCCAACATGAAATCTCAAGCCAGCGATATCGAGAAAAGCGTTATTCAGAATGCCTTAAAGAAAACATTCGCACCCGAATTTTTGAATCGTATCGACGATGTAGTCATTTTTAACACACTCGAAAAGGAAGACATTGAGCAAATTGTCGATATTGAATTAATCAAACTCACCAAAAGAGTAGAAAAACTCGGCTATGGCGTATCCCTCACTAAAGCTGCAAAAGCTTTCATAAGTGACAAAGGTTTTGACAAGAAATACGGAGCCCGACCCCTCAACAGAGCCATTCAGAAATACATAGAGGATCTATTGGCCGAAAATGTGGTCAACAACAACATTGAGGAAGGAACCCACATCACCCTTGATCAAAAAAAAGGTGATGAAGAGCTCCATATCAAATCGGCTACGGAGGTGAAAGAAAAGTAAATATCAATCCTCATCAAAGCCATCCTGATCGGATGGCTTTTTTTTTACGTGAGGTCCAAAGCTAAAATTGTTTCCAAAAAATTTTAAAGCTGATGGTTTTGTAATATTTTTGCCTACATCTTGGATCATATGAATAATTTAAATATCCGTACATCCGGTTTCAGGTCAAAAGTTATTGTTGTTACCACTTCCATCTCAACAATGACTACCCCTATGGGGGTAGATCATTACATATAACGCCATGGCCAAATGTCCTCAAATCTTCAGATTTAGATTCAAATCATTACAATCATCTCAAATCAATTACCCCAGACACATCAAAGTGCAGGGTTAAAAATGAAAAACATATAAAATGAAAGTTTTAAAATTTGGAGGAACATCGGTAGCAAACTCAGAAAGCCTATCGCGTGTTCTCAAAATTATTCAAAATCAAAAAGGTCCTATTGCAGTAGTCGTATCAGCTTTGGGAGGGGTTACTGACCTCCTCATGGAAATGCTTTCATTGGCACAATCCGGAGACGATCATTACAAAGACGATCTTACGGTAATTGAAAAACGCCATTTAGAGACCATCAAAAATTGCGTTCCCATTCAGCACCAAAGTGCCATCATCAGTTTTTTGAAAAAACACCTCAATGAACTCGAATCACGACTCGATGCCATACATCTTTTAGAGGAGGCCACCCCCAAAAACAATTCCACCATATCCTCCTATGGAGAAATACTCTCCAGTAATATCATCCAGGAAATCTTTAGTTTCAACAAAGTCAATTCTGTTCTTAAAGACAGCCGGGAGCTCATCAAAACATCCTCCCACAATGGAAGAGACATAGTAGATCAGAAAATTACCGAGAACCTCATTCAGAGTTATTTCAAAAAAAACACTTCCGATGTTGTCTTACTCCCCGGTTTTATCGCCAGCAACGCATTGGGAGAAACCACTACCCTGGGCAGAGGAGGATCGGACTACTCAGCAGCCATCATTGCCAATGCCACTGATTCAGAGGTTTTGGAAATCTGGACCGATGTCAGTGGCATGTACACTGCTCATCCCAAAATCGTAGCCCAGGCCAAGCCGATCGAAAAGTTGAGCTATTACGAAGCGATGGAACTTTCCCATTTTGGAGCCAAAGTAATTTACCCCCCTACCCTCCAACCCATCATTGAGAAAAAAATTCCAATTGTCATCAAAAACACTTTTGCACCCGAAGATCCGGGTACACTCATCGATGACACCCCTGCCCTTGAAAATGGGGAAATCGTCAAGGGAATCAGTCATATTGACAACGTTGCCCTAATCAATTTGGAAGGAAGTGGTATGATTGGAATCACCGGTTTTTCCAAGAGATTCTTTGAGGCCTTGTCTGACCAAAACATAAATGTGATCATGATAACCCAGGCTTCCTCAGAGCACTCCATCTGTATTGGAGTAAAAGAAAACGAAGCAATGAAGGCCAAAAAGGTGATCGATGAAAAATTTGCCTTTGAAATATCCATCAACAAAGTTGCCCCTGCTCAAATTGAAAAAAACATGGTCAACATCGCTGTTGTAGGCGAAAAAATGAAAGATCACCAGGGCATCAGTGGAAAACTATTCAGCAGTCTTGGGGCCAACAACATCAACATCAGGGCCATTGCTCAAGGCGCATCCGAAAGAAACATATCTATCATCATTGACAAAAAGAATGTTATCAAAGCCATCAACACCCTACACGAGAGTTTCTTTGAAGCCCAGATCAAAGAATTGAACCTTTTTGTCACAGGTGTGGGAAATGTGGGCAGTAAACTTTTGGAACAAATTGAAAAGCAAACCGAATATTTGATTGAAAATCTAAGGTTAAAAATTCGTGTCATTGCCCTATCCAATTCCAAAAAAATGGTTTTGGGAGAAGATGCTTTGGATTTGACCCAATGGAAATCAAAATTAGAAGAAAGTCAAACCAAGGCCAGTAGAGATGTGTTTTTTAAACATGCCAAAAAACTCAATCTTAGGAATAGTATTTTTGTAGACAATACGGCCAGTGAGATCATTGCCAAGGAATATGCTCGGTATTTAAACAACAACATTGGTGTCGTTACTTGTAACAAAATTGCTGCTGCCGATGAGTTGAACAACTACCTCAACCTCAAAAAGATATCCAGAAAATTTGGAAGCCCATACTTGTTCGAAACCAATGTGGGAGCTGGACTACCCATCATTGATACACTGAACAACCTGATCGCTTCCGGAGATCAAATCATCAAAATACAAGCCGTTTTATCCGGAAGTCTGAATTTTGTATTCAACAACTTCAAAAAGGGAGCCTCTTTCCACGATGTGGTTTTAGAAGCACAACAAGAAGGTTATACGGAGCCTGATCCCAAAATCGACCTCAGCGGTATTGATGTTGCCCGAAAAATATTGATCTTGGCCCGTGAAAGTGGAATGAAAATCGAATTGGAGGAAATTCAAAATGAATCCTTCCTGCCTCAAGAATGTTTGGATACCCAAGACAATAAATCATTTTTTGAATCCCTGGTAAAACACAGTGATCATTTTGAAAAAATGTT
Organism: Flavobacteriaceae bacterium; assembly: GCA_041254175.1. GTDB lineage: Bacteria > Bacteroidota > Bacteroidia > Flavobacteriales > Flavobacteriaceae > UBA8316. The sequence continues at coordinate 42,283 of JBESZM010000009.1, forward strand.
GGAAAATGCCGAAAAGGAGGGCGCCAAAATGAAATATGTTGCGCAATTGGAAAACGGAAAAGCCAAAGTAGGTATACAACTGGTCAAAGAAGGACACGACTTTTACAATCTCGAAGGGAGTGACAACATCATCCTTTTCTACACCAATCGTTACAAAGAACAACCCCTTATTGTAAAGGGAGCGGGAGCCGGAGCAGATGTCACTGCCTCGGGTATTTTTGCCGATATCATCAGAATTGGAAAGCAATAATTATGGATCAAGTTAAGATTTTTGCTCCTGCCAGTGTGGCCAATGTATCTTGCGGATTTGATGTGTTGGGATTTTGTCTCGACCCTGTGGGCGACGAAATGGTCATTCGCAAAACAGAATCCTCGGGCTTAAAAATTACCAAAATCGTAGGTCAAAGTCTACCGCTGGATGTAAAAAAAAATGTTGCTGGCGCAGCCGCCGAAGCCCTGCTCAAAGCCCATCCGCAAAAAGCAGGGTTTGAAATAGAAATTTACAAAAACATCAAAGCCGGTAGTGGTATTGGAAGCAGTGCTGCCAGTGCTGCCGGGGCTGTTTTTGGTATCAATGAATTACTGGGCAAACCTTTTACGGCCCACCAATTGATTGCTTTTGCAATGCAGGGCGAAGCTCTGGCAAGTGGATCGGCCCATGCCGACAATGTGGCTCCCGTCCTTATGGGAGGAATCACTTTGGTCAGATCTATTGATCCTATCGATGTGATCCAGCTGCCGACACCCAAGGAGTTGACTGCCGTGATCTTACATCCCAAGATTGAATTAAAAACCATGCACGCACGTGAAATAATCAAAAAAAACGTTACCATGGAAAAAGCCATACAACAATGGGGAAATTTAGGGGCTTTCGTCTCTGCCTTGTTCAATGAAGATTACGGGTTGATGTCGAGAAGCTTAAAAGATGAAATTGTAGAACCCATGCGATCACTTTTGATCCCTGAGTTCGAATCGCTCAAAAAAGCCTCCACAGATGCAGGTGCATTGGGGTTTGGAATCTCGGGTTCCGGCCCATCAGTCTATGCCCTAACCAAAGGAATGGAAACTGCCCAAAAAGTTTCTAAGGCCATTGATGAAATAATTTCATCGATTGGTATAGATTTTGAGATACACCTATCTAAAATCAACGATCAAGGAATCAAAATCTTACCCAATTAATGAAGTACTTCAGTCTTAACCATAACTCAAAAAGTACACTTTTTCACGATGCAGTAAAGAGAGGTTTAGCCCCCGACAGAGGTCTATATTTCCCTGAAACCATCCCCCAACTCCCCCAAAGTTTTTTTGATGGCATCGAAAAAATGAGTATTCCCGAAATGGCATACCGGGTCATCAAACCCTATGTTGGGAATCAAATTTTGAAAGAAAAACTGATGGAAATTGTTTCAGAGACATTGGATTTTGACTTTCCCATCATAGCAATTACCGATAATATTGCTGCCTTGGAATTATTTCAGGGTCCAACCCTTGCCTTTAAAGATGTTGGAGCGCGATTTATGGCGCGATCTTTGGGACATCTCAATCGGGACAGTAATGAGAAAATAACCGTCTTGGTCGCTACCTCCGGGGATACAGGAGGAGCTGTTGCCAATGGCTTTCTGGGCGTTGAGGGCATCAATGTTGTCATCTTGTATCCCAAGGGTAAAGTCAGTGAAATTCAAGAAAAACAGCTGACCACTCTGGGACAAAACATCACTGCTTTGGAGGTTGACGGTGTATTTGACGATTGTCAAGAAATGGTCAAAACCGCTTTTTTGGATCCAGGTTTATCCAGTGTAAACCTCACCTCTGCCAACTCTATCAATGTCGCTCGGTGGCTCCCCCAGATGTTCTATTATTTTATAGCCTACAGGGCCCTTAAAAGCAAAAACAAAAGATTGGTGTTTTCCGTTCCCAGCGGAAACTTTGGAAATATCTGTGCCGGTATCATGGGACAGCAAATGGGATTGCCCATAGATCACTTTATTGCCAGTACCAATGTAAATGACGCTGTTCCGCGTTATTTGGAAACGGGTACTTATGATCCCATGCCAACCATACAAACCATCTCCAATGCCATGGATGTAGGTAACCCCAGTAACTTCGTCAGAATTCAAAAAATATTCAACAACGACGCTGTAAAAATGAAAAAAAATCTTTCTGGCTATCGTTATACAGATCAAGAAACCAGAAAGGCCTTAAAGGAAATTTACGACCTCAAAAACTATATTGCTGATCCGCATGGTGCCGTGGGTTATTTGGGACTGAAGGAATATTTGAACGAACAAAAAGAGGATCTTTACGGAGTTTTCCTGGAAACCGCCCATCCCGTCAAATTTTTGGACTCGGTCAACAAAACCCTTAAATTGGAAGTTGAAATACCCGAAAGACTCAAGGATACCCTCGCTAAAGAAAAAGTCAGTGTTCCAATCAAGGATTACAGTGAACTCAAAGCTTATTTACTGGACTAAGCTATTGATATCCGGTAAAATAAAATCTTTTAAAGCACTCCCTTCCTTCATCAATTCCTCAATGCCTTTCCAATCCCTAGGTGCTCCGGCCGACAAGTTGACCGGGCCATCATTGGTGATCAAGACATCATCTTCGATACGGATACCAATATTCCACCATTTGGGGTCACAGGGGCTGTTCTCCGGAATGTAGATACCGGGCTCTATTGTAATGACCATATCCGCCTCCAAATCCTGATAATTTCCCGGGTCATGAACATCCAGTCCAATGTGGTGTGAAAGACCATGGGGATAATATTTTCTGGCCTCTGAGGCCTCGCTGATGATCCCCAATTGCAGTAATCCCTTAGCTACAATATCATAGGACAATAGGTAAATCGATCTAAAACTATTTCCCACCTGTGAAGCACTTATGGCCGCTTGCTGTGAATCGTAAACAATTTGATATAAAGCTTTTTGCTCCGGACTGAAGACACCGTTGGCAGGAATGGTTCGGGTAACATCGGCCGTATAACCGTAAAACTCTGCACCCAAGTCCATCAAAACCAACTGATTGTGAATCTCTTCTTTGTCATTTTCGATATAGTGCAAAACACAACCGTTTTCGCCTGCCCCGACTATGGAGGGGTAACCCTCATCGGCAGCCCCGTATTTGCGATACACAAACTCATGGATACCTTGAATCTCTCTTTCACCCATCTCAGGATGCATCGCTTTCATCACTTCAATTTGTCCCACTACAGAAATGGCAACCGCTTTTTTTAAGAGATCTATTTCATTTTTGGTTTTGATCTCTCTCATATCTCCCATAATCATGGGCAGGGTTTCCAAATCAAAATTGTAATTCCGTAGGGCAAAAGCAGTTTTTCTCTTGACTTCTCTGTAAAAATCCTGGTCAGGTTCTTTAAGAAAATCTCTGATGATTTCATCTTCCATCAACAAACTGTCGCGCTTTACCAGGTACTCAACCTCATCCCTTATCTTCTCATAACTTTCCTGGTCGGCTTCCATAATTCTTTGGTAGGCCGTATGGGCCAAAGGATTGAAATCATTGGGAAAATTGATGGCTTCTCTAAAGGTCGCTTTGAGATCAAATAAATCATGGGGATCGTCTACTTTGAAGCGAACATTGTCTCTAAAAACATAGGTCTTTTGATTTCGAATGTCGTTCTTAAACTCAAACATCAAAACCTGATCAAAACGACCCAAGTTACCGCAATCGTTCTTGAAATCAAGCCGCTCGGCAACCCGCTCATACCCCAGCTGTTTTACCTGTTCCAAATCGTATCGTTTTCCATTCCACATTTCCATATAATCATCGCGCTCCGGAACATAAATCTTTTCGTAATAAACCCCCTCGCTGTCTGTTTGTGGATTTTTATAGATCATCAAAACAGAATGAGGCTGATGCCATCCGGTCAAATAGAAAAAATTGGGATCTTGATGATAAATATAATCCACATCATTGGCGCGATTTCTTATTGGTGCACTGAACAGAACCGCAACACTGTTGTCCGGCATCTTTTGACGGAAGGCCTTCCTTACATTTTGATAATGTTCGGCAGATAACTTTGATTTTTGACCATGTCCAAAAAAGAAAGAGAGCAAAACAGTCAATACAATAATTTTTTTCATATATCTAAATTTGAGTTTGTTAGATGATATTTAATCATTTTCTTTTGTTGAAGGATTTATTTTGGCTGTTTTAGTTCCCGCTATGAGAATTTAATAAGGACCGTTTTAAGGGGTTTTAGGCTATCGATTCTATTCACTTATGACCTAAAAGTAATATTTTTGTTTAAAAGAACTCCATGAAGAAAACCCCATTTTTTGACATTCACACCCAGTTGGGTGCCAAAATATCCCTTTTCGGGGGGTATCAGATGCCCATACAGTATAGCGGAGTCAAACAAGAGCATTTGGCCATCAGACATAGTCTGGGTGTTTTTGATGTTTCTCACATGGGAGAATTTTGGGTCGAAGGACCCCATGCATTTGACCTGTTACAGTTCGTTTGCAGTAATGATATTTCCAAACTCATTCCCGGAAAAGCACAATACAATTACATGCCCAATGAAGAAGGCGGAGTGGTCGACGACCTGATCGTTTACCAACTCCATGCCGAAAAATACCTGCTGGTGGTCAATGCTTCCAATATTGAAAAAGACTGGAATCATATCCTAAAACAGAATCAAAAATTTAAGGCAAAGCTCGAAAATGCATCAGAAAAAACAGCTTTATTGGCCATTCAAGGCCCCAAAGCTATGGCTGCTATGCAGTCCATTTGTGATGCCCAGCTCGATCAATTGTCCTACTACAGCCATACCACCACCACTTTTGCAGGGGTCAAAAACGTTTTGGTGGCCACCACAGGCTACACCGGTGCGGGAGGAATCGAAATCTATTTTGATGTTGCCGAGGCTGAAAAAATATGGAAGGCTGTGATGGAGGCCGGTGCCGATTTTGGCATATTGCCCGTGGGATTGGCCGCCAGAGACACGCTGCGTTTGGAGATGGGATATTGTCTCTATGGAAACGAAATCGACGACCAAAGCTCACCCATAAGCGCAGGACTCGGATGGGTCTCCAAACCACTTACCGGTTTTTTGAATGCAGCACTCCACCAAAGATCAATGCAAGAAGGCACATCAGAAAAACTCATAGGTTTTCAAATTGATGAAAGAGGCATTCCTCGTTCGGGATATCTTCTTTTTGACACCGACGAAAATCCCATTGGCAGAGTTACCTCCGGAACCCAGTCTCCCTCCCTCAACAAAGGCATCGGTTTGGGCTATGTCAAAACCGATTATTCCAAACCCGGACAAAAAATATCGGTGAAGATCAGAGAAAAATTTGTACCCGCTACCGTTGTAAAACTTCCCTTTGTAAAACCTTCATAAAGGGCATTTAAACAGATGAAAAGGATCTTGATTCTTGGCGCCAGTGGATTCATAGGAAACACCCTCTACAAGGAGTTAAATTCCTACTACGATACTTTTGGGACCTATTTTACCAAAAAGGGCTTTGGCCAAAACCATCATTTCTTTCATTTTGATATGGAAGAGGGTGGACTGGAGCGCATCATCAAAGAAGTCAAACCAAAACTCATCATATCCGCTTTGAGGGGCCCTTTTGAGGGCTTGATCGAAACCCATGAGTTTTTAATTAACTTGATCGATCGATCCAATTGCAGGTTATTCTTTCTTTCCTCTGCCAATGTGTTCGACACCTTCGAACATTTCCCGTCATACGAATACGACAAGACCCTGTCGGAAAGCATCTACGGTCGATTCAAGATCAAAATCGAAAACGACCTCTTGCGCCTACCCCCGGCCAAATTTGTTTTGGCACGTCTGCCTATGGTCTTTGGAAATCATTCGCCCAGAATTCAGGAGTTGGATCAGGCCATGAACACAAACCAACCCATCGAAGTTTTCCCCAATACCATCATCAATGTCAACAATGACATCAAACTCAGTCAACAAATACATTACATCATCAATCAACAACTGACAGGGATTTTTCATTTGGGCAGTACAGATTTGATCCATCATTTTGATTTTATCAAATTAATGATTCAAAAGAGGTACCAACGAAAAGCCGTTTACAAACAGGTGTACACCACCAATCAGATGCGCTACTTGGCTGTTTTGGCCAAAGAAAATAAATTGCCCAACAACCTTCTGTTTTCATACACAGAAATTTTGGACGATTTGACCTTGATCAAAAAGGATTTTTAATTGTTTTTATATTTGTGATCAACAACCAATAAATATCATGGGAAGAGCCTTTGAATTCCGAAAAGCCAGAAAAATGAAAAGATGGTCGGCCATGGCCAAAACCTTTACCCGCATCGGTAAAGATATTGTTATGGCAGTCAAAGATGGGGGACCGGATCCTGATAACAATTCTCGACTTCGAGCGGTCATACAAAATGCCAAAGCCGCCAACATGCCCAAGGACAATGTCGAACGTGCCATCAAAAAAGCATCCGATAAAAACACCGAAAACTATAAAGAAGTCTTGTTTGAAGGCTATGCGCCACATGGGATCGCCATATTGGTCGAAACTGCAACCGACAACAACAACCGTACAGTTGCCAACGTCAGGAGTTATTTTAACAAATGCAATGGCAACCTAGGCACCTCAGGCTCCGTGGAGTTTATGTTTGACCGAAGTTGCAATTTTAGAATCCCGGCTGAAGGTGTGGATGTTGAAGAATTGGAATTGGAATTCATCGACTTTGGAGTGGAAGAAGTCTTTGAAGATGAAGATGGGATATTGCTCTATGCCCCCTTTGAAAACTTTGGGGCCATTCAAAAAGAATTGGAAAGTCGATCCATAGAAATACTCTCCTCAGGATTTGATCGCATTCCACAGACCAGCAAACAACTTCCGGCAGACCAGCAAGAAGAAGTGCTCAAACTGATCGAAAAGATCGAAGAAGACGATGATGTACAAAACGTATATCACGCCATGGACATACAAGAATAATTATTCAAATCAAACATTCATAAATATAGTAAGTATTCCAAGCACGGTGAAATTCGACATCAGAAACGATCTAGCCGAGCAGATTGTCATTTGTCAGAAAATAATTGGAAATTACAACCAGTCCCCGATCA
>JBESZM010000010.1:0-3459 GCA_041254175.1 Flavobacteriaceae bacterium
CAATATGCCGAACAAAAAGCCCCCAACGGTCTGGCAGAAGCTTTTCTGATAGGGGAGAAATTTATCGGTCAAGACACTATTTGTTTGGTATTGGGCGACAACATTTTCTATGGGGATGGACTCAATGATTTGATGCAAGAAGCGGTAAATCAACCTCAAAGGGCCACCGTTTTCGGCTATACTGTCAAAGACCCCCAACGCTACGGTGTCATCGATTTTGACCAAACCGGCAAAGCCCTGTCCATTCAAGAAAAACCCCAACAACCCAAAAGCAACAAAGCTGTTGTTGGGCTGTATTTTTATCCCAATGAGGTGGTTGAAATTGCAAAAAATATAAAACCCAGTGCTCGGGGTGAATTAGAGATCACCGCCATCAACCAAGCCTTTCTTAAAAGCGGAAAACTACAGGTAAAAATCCTTGGCAGGGGTTTTGCCTGGCTCGATACGGGTACCCATGAATCCCTGATTGAAGCAGGACAATTCATCCATACCATCGAAAAAAGACAAGGACTCAAAGTCGCCTGTCTGGAAGAGATCGCCTTTAAAAAGGGATGGATCAGTCACGATCAACTCCTCACCTTGGCACAAGAATTGTCCCAAACCGAATATGGTCAGTACCTCTTGGATCGCTATCAAAAATAAGCAGTAGATGACCATTACCCCCACAGCACTTCCCGAAGTACTATTGATACAGCCCAATAAGTTTGAGGATAACAGAGGCTGGTTTATGGAAAGCTTTAGAAAGGATCTATTGGAAAAAGCAGTGGGCCATGCCCTACATTTTTGTCAAGACAACCAAGCCCAATCCACCCATGGGGTGATTCGTGGCTTGCACTACCAAATGCCTCCCCATGCCCAATCCAAACTGGTTTCCGTCCCCCAAGGAGAGGTTCTGGACGTAGTGGTGGACATCCGAAAAGGTTCTCCCCGCTTTGGCAAGCACTTGGCCATAGAATTGAGCAGCGAAAACCAAAAGCAACTTTTTATCCCCCGAGGTTTTGCCCACGGCTATGCCTGTTTGAGCCAAATGGCACTTTTATCCTATAAGGTAGACAGTTATTATAACAAAGCCGCTGAGGCCAGCATCGCTTTTGATGACCCTCAATTGGCCATCGATTGGCAAATCCCCCATCAGCTCCAAAAGCTCTCTCCAAAAGATCTTCAGCACCCCACTTTTGAGTCAGCACAGCATTTCGACTACAATCAGCCACGCTATGACTAAGATTTTAGTAATAGGAGCAAAAGGTCAATTGGGACAATCTTTTCAATATTGGGCCCCGCACTTCCCCGATTTTGAATTCTTCTTTAAAGACCTTCCGGAATTCAACTTTTTGGAACTCGAACAGCTGGAGCAATATTTTACATCAACTTCCATAAATATAGTAATCAATTGTGCGGCCTATACTGCAGTAGATCAGGCGGAGGACGAACCCAAAATGGCCCAACAGCTCAATGCTGTAGCCATTGAATTCCTCTGTCAATTGTCCAAAACCTTTGGTTTTAAGCTCATTCATTTTTCCACCGACTATGTTTTTGACGGAACAGCCTCTGAGCCCTACAGAGAGAGTGATCCCCTAAAACCCATAGGAGTATATGGCCAAACCAAAGCCGAGGGAGAGGCCGTGATGCGCTCCACAGGGATCGATGGCTGGATCATTCGCACCTCATGGTTATTCAGCCCTTACGGGAAAAACTTCGTCAAAACCATTTTTTCTTTATTGCAAAACAAAGCCGAAATCAATGTGGTGGCCGACCAAACCGGAAGCCCCACCTATGCTCTAGACCTGGCAGCTGCCACCCTTAAAGGATTGGATCAAAATCCCAAATTCAATGGGGTTAAGATCTATCATCTTACCAACAGTGGGCATACCACTTGGTATGGCTTAGCCACTGCCATACAAAAGCAAATCAATACCCATTGCAAGATCCACCCCGTGGATACTGCCGCCTATCCCACCAAAGCCCAAAGACCAAAATATTCTGTCTTAAGCTGTGAGAAAATAAAAAAGGAATTTAACTTAAACCCCCAACCTTGGGAATCAGCGCTTAAAGACTGCCTAAAAAAAATAGGATGAATAAAAAAGCAATTTTAATTACCGGAGGGGCCGGATTCATCGGGTCACACCTAGTTCGCCGGATGGTCAACCGATATCCAAATACCCAATTCGTCAATCTCGATGCCCTGACCTATGCCGGAGACACGGCAAAACTCAAAGACATTGCCTCCCAACCCCATTATCAATTCGTTCATGGCGACATCACCGACGCGGCACTCGTCAAAAAGCTTTTTACACAGTATGATTTTGATGGGGTCATCCACCTTGCGGCAGAATCTCATGTAGATCAATCCATCAAAAACCCATTAAATTTTGCCCAAACCAACGTAATGGGTACCCTGACACTATTGGAAACTGCCCGAAGGGCCTGGGAGGGATCATTTGAAGGAAAACGATTCTATCACATTTCAACCGATGAGGTTTATGGCAGCTTGGGCACAGAGGGCAAATTCACCGAAACCACCGCCTATGATCCCCGATCGCCCTACTCCGCTTCCAAAGCCGCCTCAGATCACTTTGTTAGGGCCTATTATCATACCTATGGGCTTCCAGTAGTCCTGTCCAATTGTTCCAACAATTACGGCCCCGATCAATACCCCGAAAAACTCATCCCCCTATTCATCCAGAATATTGTTCAGCAAAAACCACTGCCCGTATATGGTGATGGCCAGAACGTCAGGGATTGGCTGTATGTCGAAGACCATGCAGAGGCCATAGATTTGATTTTTAGTCAGGGAAAAGTCGGAGAAACCTATAACATTGGGGGCAACAACGAGATCAAAAACATAGACATCGTCCAACAACTCATCTCCATAGCCGACAAATACTTGGGCCGGCCTGAAGGCTACTCTCAAAAGCTGATAAATTATGTTACTGATCGCCTGGGACATGATTTCCGCTACGCCATCGACGCCTCCAAAATCAAAAATGACCTCAACTGGGAGTCCAAGACTACCTTTGATATAGGAATTGACAAAACCGTACTCTGGTATTTAAAACACCTCAAGGCCCTGCCCTAAGTCTTTGATTAGGGCTTATTTGATGTTTTAAATATAGTTTTTCAAACTTGTTTTTGAAGTCAAAATAATTATCTTTGCAATCCAAAATTAACAACTATGTACGCAATTGTAGAGATAGCAGGGCAGCAATTTAAAGTTGCGAAAGACCAAAAGCTTTTCGTACATCGTTTGCAGGACAAAGAAGGGAGCAAAGTTTCCTTTGATAAAGTCTATTTGCTCGACGATGGAAAAAAAGTGACTGTTGGCGCCCCGGCTATAAGCGGTGCTGCCGTAGAGGCAAAAATCGTGGGTCACCTCAAAGGGGACAAAGTCATCGTTTTTAAGAAAAAACGTCGTAAAGGCTACCGGGTCAAAAACGGACACCGCCAGGCCTTGACCGAACT
>JBESZM010000011.1:0-22648 GCA_041254175.1 Flavobacteriaceae bacterium
CTTTTGGGTGGAGAACAAAGTGGCTTCATCAACGAAATAGGTTTCGAAACCTACCAGAAAATTTTGGAGGAAGCCATAGAGGAATTGAAAGAAAATGAGTTCAAAACCCTATTCGAAGACCAAGATAAATCATTGGAAAAAAACTATGTCAAAGAGGTACAAATTGACACAGATTTGGAAATTTTATTTCCGGATGACTATATAAATATAGTAAATGAGAGGTTGGTTCTTTACAATCAGTTGAGTGCGATAAAGGACGAGGAGACATTGATGCAATTCCAAAAAAATCTGGAGGATCGCTTTGGTAAAATTCCTCCCGAGGGAGAAGAGCTTTTGAGTACCCTTCGCCTCAAATGGCTTGCCTCCAAAATGGGATTGGAAAGACTCATCATTAAAAACAAAAAATGTGTGGGTTACTTTTTGTCTGATCAACAAAGTGATTTCTACCAAAGTCCGGTATTTAATCAAATACTGCTTGGGGTTCAAAAACAGCCCAAAAAATACAGTATGAAAGAAAAGCAAACGCGAAATGGTCTGCGGCTTTTATTGGTTTTGGATCAGGTGCATACGGTAGAAAGGCTACTGGAGCAACTCAACAACCTAGTCAGTAACTAAAGTGATTTGAGGTTTTTGATAACCTCAAAAGCAACATTGACCGAATCTTCATCCATCAGTATGGTAAATTCGTTGGAAGTAGAAATGACCTCATTGATGTTGACCCCCTCCCAGGAGAGCCTTTGGAAAATAAAGTAATAAATACCGGGAATTTTCACATTATCGTTGGGTAGTTTGACCGTTATAGCGGATAGGTTATCGATTTTGTCGATGCAGATTTCATCCCGAAACAAATCTTCAATCAAGGGAGCCAGATTACTGCTGACAACGATATTGGATTCTCCTACTCCTCTGGAGGAGGTGTAGAAAATATCTTTTTTGTCTTTGATCGCCGTAAGGAATTCCGCCTGAGCCAACAAGAGGGTTTCAGAAAGTTTAAAGCAATAGTCAGTCAAAGAGGATCGCACGGTAATGTCTCCCAAATTTCTCAAAACACTCACAATCTTGTGGGTGGAAAGAAACTCCTCGTTATCAGATATTCGCTTTAGTGCCATCACGATGGCTCCACTTCTGGCTGGCTTGCGCAATGCTTTTTCAATTTCGGGCTGAATCTCTCGCGCCAAAGAGGTCAGGTTGATAATTCCTTGCGATAGGGCTGTAGACAAATAGGGCTTGGTCTTGACGTATTCTGATACTTGCGAAGCAATAGTTTTCAACTTGCTATGTTTTATTTCTATGCAAAGTTAAGAATATTAAACATAATGTTTGTTTTACAACATTTTATCCAAAGGGATAAAACGCTTCCATTATGTGATCCTGTTCCCAATCAGCACCATCAAATACGTAGGTGATCAAGTCAAAACGTACGGCTACATCCAGTCCCTTCGACTGAACATAATGATCAACAGCAGTAACCAATAATTTGATTTTATTGGAGGAAACAGACTCCTCTGGTGGCAATAAAAAATCGATTGAACGGGCTTTGACCTCAACAGCAACTAATGTGTTTTGTTTTTGAACGATCAAATCTACCTCTGCTTTTAAATAGCGGTAGTTCCTCTCCAGAAGAGTGTATCCTGAGTTTATTAAATAAGTGGCGGCAAGCTTTTCTGCCTTTTTTCCAAGGTCGTGGGCTAATGTCATAAGTAGGTGGGTTTTATATACAAGTTAAAATTAAATTCTTAGCTGGGCAATAAAATCCTTATTTTTGCCAAAAAATATAAATGTCCTCGCAGCCAAAAAGATATACTGTTACTGCTGCTTTACCCTACACCAACGGTCCTATCCATATTGGCCATCTGGCCGGGGTTTATGTTCCTGCCGATATATACACCCGCTACCTCAGGTTGATAAAAAAGGATGTGGCCTTTATCTGTGGGAGTGACGAACACGGGGTAGCGATAGCCATCAAAGCCAAAAAAGAAGGAAAAACACCGCAAGAGGTAATTGATCATTACGATCAAATCATCCGTAAAGCTTTCGACCGTTTCGGGATATCATTTGACAATTACTCCCGTACTTCGAGGGCAGTACACCACCAAACGGCAGGAGAAATTTTCAAACAATTGGATGAACAGGGTCAATTTTTGGTCAAAGAAACTGAGCAATTGTATGATCCAGAGGCCAAAGCCTTTTTGGCCGACCGATTTGTCACCGGGACCTGTCCGGTTTGTCAAAATACAGAGGCCTACGGCGACCAGTGCGAGTCCTGTGGAAGCTCTCTAAATGCTACCGATCTTATAAAACCTAAATCTACCCTTTCCGGCAGTGTTCCTGAATTTAAAAAAACCAAACATTGGTTTTTGCCCCTCGATCATCACGAGAAATTCATCAAGGAATGGATACTGAAAGGGCATAAAGAGGATTGGAAACCCAATGTTTACGGTCAGGTTAAATCTTGGGTCGACAACGGTTTACAAGCCCGTGCAGTTACCCGAGATCTGGACTGGGGTATCCCTGTACCTGTTGAGGGGGGAGCAGGAAAAGTGCTCTATGTTTGGTTTGATGCTCCCATTGGCTATATTTCCTCCACCAAGGAATGGGCCCAAAAGAAGGGCATTGACTGGGAGCCTTATTGGAAATCTGAAGACACCCAATTGGTTCACTTTATCGGAAAAGACAATATTGTTTTTCATTGTATTATTTTCCCCATCATTCTCAAAAATACGGGAACTTATATCCTTCCTGAAAATGTCCCAGCCAATGAGTTCCTCAACCTGGAGGGCAACAAAATTTCTACTTCCAAAAATTGGGCAGTTTGGTTGCACGAATATTTGGAGGACTTTCCCAACAAACAGGATGTTCTGCGTTATGTATTGACCGCCAATGCTCCCGAAACCAAAGACAACGATTTTACGTGGAAAGAATTCCAAGCCCGAAACAACAGTGAGTTGGTAGCCATTTTTGGTAATTTTATCAATCGGGTGATGGTGCTGACCCAAAAATACTACGACGGAAAAGTCCCTTCGATGGGTGAGTTGAATGAGGCTGATCAAGCAGCTTTGACAAAAATGAAAGAATTTCCATCCCTGATGGAAAAGGAAATTGAGCATTACCATTTCAGAGCTTACAGCCAGGAAGTGATGAATCTAGCCCGGTTGGGAAATAAATATTTGGCTGAGCAAGAGCCTTGGAAATTGATTAAAACAGATCCTAAGAGGGTGGAAACCATCATGTTTACTGCCCTACAAATCGCCGCTGGACTGAGTATTCTCAGCGAACCTTTACTTCCTTTTACGGCCCAAAAGTTGAAGAAGATGCTTTTACTTAAAGCTTCCTGGAAAGATGTAATTGGCGATCAGCCCCTTTTGGCTAACGGACACCTGCTCTCTCAATCCGAATTACTTTTTGAAAAAATTGAGGACGAGGACATAGAAAAACAATTGCAAAAATTAAAGAACAATCTATCTCATGAAAACGAAAAAAATGAAGTGGAGGAGGCACACAAAAAGATGATTTCTTTTGATGATTTTACACAATTGGATCTTAGAACGGGCACCATACTCGAAGCAGAAAAAATGGCAAAAACCAAAAAGCTTTTGGTGTTGAAAGTAGACTTGGGTCAGGAACAAAGAACCATAGTATCTGGCATTGCCGAAAGTTATCGTCCGGAAGAGGTGGTGGGCAAAAAGGTGACGGTCTTGACCAACCTTCAAACCAGAGCCATCCGCGGTGTGGAAAGCCAAGGAATGCTTTTGATGGCAGAGGATCAGGACGGGCGATTGATTTTCATTTCACCGGAGGACGAAAACACTCCCAGCGGATTAACCATCAGGTAAGTACACCCTGTGATACCTGTTGCCTTTGATCCCATTTATGTGTTGCCCCTTCCCGAAAACCATAGGTTTCCTATGGAAAAATATGACCTGTTGCCCAAACAATTGATGCATGAGGGCACTTGTGACCCTGAAGATTTTTTTTCACCGCAAGCCTTAGATGAGGAAGTCGTAAAAGTCATTCACCAAAAGGAGTATGTGGACCGTTTGAAGCATCTGAATCTGGATCGATCAGAAGTCAGAAAAATAGGCTTTCCCATCTCCCAACAATTGGTGGAAAGAGAATTCATCATTGCTGGCGGAACCGTTGAAGGAGCTATGAAATCACTGGAATTAGGGCTCTCTTTTAACATTGCCGGAGGAACGCATCATGCTTATTCAACCCATGGTGAAGCTTTTTGTATGCTCAATGACCAAGCCATCGCAGGGCGATACCTTTTGGATCACCAACATGCTAAAAAAGTCTTGATCATTGATTTGGATGTTCATCAAGGCAATGGCACCGCAGAAATCTTTAAAAAAGAAGATCGGGTATTTACTTTTTCGATGCACGGCCAAAAAAACTACCCCTTTAGGAAAGAACAAAGCGATTGGGACATTGCACTTGAGGACAAGACCGGAGATGACATTTATTTGAATGTACTGAACGATGCACTGCCCCGACTTTTTGAGCGAGTAGATCCTGACTTTGTTTTTTACCTTTCGGGGGTGGATGTGGTGGCCACAGATCGATTGGGCCGATTGGGCTTGAGCCAAGAGGGGTGTAAAAAAAGGGATGAGCAGGTGCTGAAATTTTGCCACAAACGGTCGGTACCCGTTCAATGTAGTATGGGCGGAGGTTATTCCAAAGACATTAAGCTGATCATTGAGGCACATGCCAATACCTACCGGGTGGCACGACAGATCTTTTAACGCCAAGTCTGGCTTTTCATATTGAGCGTAGCCACTACGATGTCTTTTCGACTGATCTGCCCTACCAAACGATTTTTGTCTAAAACAGGAAAACGTCTTCTTGTGGTTTTAAAAAACATTGATGCCGCCTCAAAAATGGTCTTGTTGGCATCGATGGTGTCCACCTGGGAAGTCATAAAATGAGCGACGGTTTTGTCGAGTATGGGTAGGTTAAAATAACGACTATCCGAAATTTCTTTCATACAGTCTGCCTCTGAGATTACCCCAATCAATTTGCCCGTGTCGTCCACTACAGGGCCCCCGGAGATACGGTATTTGATGAATTTTTTCATTACTTCATGAATGGATTGTTCTTGAGTAAAGACCACCAAATCACGGCTCATGATGTCAGACACCAATAAAGTTTTGTTTGATTTTTTGGAGCGTGTCGCTCGTTCTCCTTGAAAGCTTTTTATTGGCATAACTCATTGTTTTTGTACCTCTTAAGATAATGATTTTTAGAATATCATTTAATATTTTTGACAAATATTATTTTAAAACCTCAAACAAAAACCAAGATGTGATGAATAAAATTGGGATATTAGGCAGTGGATGGTTGGGTTCAGCCTTGGCAGAAAAAGCACAAAAAAAAGGCCATGAGATATGGGTAACAACAACCACTGAGGGTAAGGTAAACACACTCCAAAACAAAGGATTCCATGCACAGTTTTTGAGGCTAAGCGAATCAACCCTAGAAGGAACACTTGATTTTTTCAATGACATCGATACACTGGTGATTACCATCCCTCCGGGTTTGAGAAAAAATCCACAACGCAACTATGTAGCCCTGATCGAGCAAATCATTGAAAAAACAGAATCTTACAAAATTCAAAGGGTATTGTTTACCAGCAGTACTTCGGTATATGGTTTTCAAAAAGGGATCATTACCGAAACCAGTGAATTATTGGGAGCTACCCCATCGGCAAAACAGATCATCGATGTGGAGCAAAAGCTCTTGAAAAATAAAAATTTCGAAAGCTGTATTGTCCGATTGGGAGGATTGATGGGGCCTGAACGTCATCCCATTTTCACCTTAAGTGGTAAAAAAAATCTCCCCAACCCTCTGTCCCCGATCAACTTTATTCACCGGGAAGATGCCACAGCCATTCTATTACAAATAGTTGAAAATTGGAAAGGAAACCAAACTTACAATGCCGTAACACCTTTTCATCCTAGCCGAAAAGAATATTATACACAGATGGCAAAAATGGCCCAGCTCAGTCCACCAAAATTTGAAGAAACGGGAACAATAAGAGGAATCATCAGTTCCGAAAAAGTGGTTTTTGAATTGAATTGTCAATTCACAGTGAAAAACTTGTTAATATTAAATTAATGAACAAATTAGACTTGGTCTTAATTCTGTTTAAGTTTACAAAAATTAGATTTTGTCTGGTTCATCTGAATTTATTGCTTTACTCACAAAAATTCTTACCCTTCTCAAGAATTCAAAACTGGAATATTTAAAGGCTTCAGACGAGTCCAATTCCACAAAGGACAAGCGATATTTTAATTTACAATCTACATTGAGAAATCGCTATTTTCAGGATGTAACCAAGTTGCTTAGGTCTCTTAATGTAGAGGTGGAAAACCTGGTTATTCATCGGCTCAACTTTGAACAAATGGTTATTTCTTCCATCAAGAAACCCAATCATACCCACCTTCATAAATCCATTAAATTCGATCAAAATCTCTTATCCCTATACGATGAAGCTCTTGCACTTGATCCCGGAGCCTCGGTTTTGAAAGCCCATCGAGATAAAATTTCTGAATCTGTTTCTGAGGGTATTTATTTTCTGGAAAATGCAGGTTTCATTTTAGAATCCTGAAAAGTAGGTTGACCCACTCCAATACTGTCAAGTTGTATTTTATTTTCTTCCGCCATACTGATCATTCTTTTCAACAAAATGTTGTATTCTAAATAGAGTTCATCCAGTGATTGGTTGAGTTTTTCATTTTGTTTATTGGCTGCATAAAAATGACATTTGATGATTTGGGTTTGTACCACTTTTATTCTGCTGTAGATTGGAAGTTTATCAAATTTTTCTGGAAAAGGAGATTTTAACAGTGAGCTGGTAATTTTGTATAGCTCAGAAATAAATGTCATGATACCGGCCGGATTGAGCTGAGTCATGTCTTCCATCGCATCTTTAAATTTTTTGAATTGAGTCCACTGGTCGATTTTATTTTCCGCTATAAACTCAGGGGTGAGTTGATTGAGTTCAGTAGCATGGTCCGGAGTATCAATGGTCAACTTATCTTCGGTTTTATCAATGACTTGTTGGGTGTCGGATTTTTTTTCTTTGCAAGAAAAAAGACAAATGATCATCAGAACTAAAGAAAAATATCGCAGCATGAATAAAAAATTAGAATTTTAAATACCAATAGTAGTTTGCTTTATCAATAATACGGCAAAGAAAATGATTTGTAAAAGATACAACTGATGGGGAAACCATCCCTTTACTGTTATCCGAAAATAGTGAAAAATTGATTGTAAGAACAGGGCAACGGCTGTCCAACCGATGTAGTTTTGAAACGGTGCTTCTCCTCCATCAAAAACCCAGAAGTCCAATACCGGTGCAATGGGCTCGATCAACAGGTCGAGGAAAATCATCAAACCGACACCAATGACGATTCGCATAAATAGGTTTTGATAAAACTGCTGGGCTATGGCTCCTGTAATAATGGTTAACAAAGCCCAATTGACCCCTATGAGCAGTGGAACCCCCAAAACCTTATACCCCAGTGCATCTCCATATTGGTAATTCCCAAAAATCCAACCCCATTGTACGCCCAAAATTTCGGTAATCATCCCCGTCAAAAAACCTAAAAGAACCATTGGAAAAAACCATTTATGACTGTTACAATTGATCAATAACAGTACAAAATTGATTGATAAATTGAGAGGAGTGGCCGAAATAAACCATTCTGAATTGCCGTAAAGTATTCCCAAAATTCCACTGATATGGAACAACCAAATGATGGCGATAGAAATGTTTTCACGGTTTAATTTGATTGGAATCATCTCAAGCTTCAGGGTATTAAATCAGTGGCAATTTTGGCGGAGAGCAAACACAAAGGTATGCCACCGCCAGGATGTACACTCCCCCCACAAAAATATAAATTTTTGATTTTGGAACTGAAATTGGGATGCCTCAAGAAAGCGGCCATTTTATCGTTGCTAGAGCTCCCGTACAAGGCTCCTAAGTGAGAGGATGTTTTTTGTTCAATCAAGGGGGGGGTCAAAACTTCTTCTTCCTGAATCAAAGCATTTAAGTCTACTTTGAGAATGCGGTTGAGTTTGGCAATGGTTTTTTCTTTCAGCTCATTTTTGATTTGATCCCAATCCTGACCGTAGTCTGCAGGAGTGTTGATCATCACAAACCAGTTCTCTCCTCCTTTAGGAGCATCTGTTGGAACATCTTTAGAAGTAATGTTGACATAGACCGTAAAATCGTCGCTGGGTTTTTTTTGATTGAAGATGGCTTCAAATTCTGATTTGTAATCCTGAGAAAAAAATATGTTGTGTAAATCGAGCTGATCAAAAATCCTATTGATGCCCCAATAAAAGATGACCGCCGAACTGGAACGTTCTTGAGCTAAAATCCTCTCTGGGGGTTGGGTTTCTTTAAGAAGGTTTTTGTAGGTGGGGAAAACATCCATATTGGAAAGGACAATATCTGCCAGGAGGGTTTGATCCTTGGTTTTGACTCCAGTGGCCTTTCCTCTTTCCACAAGGATTTGATTGACTTTCTGCCCCAGATGAAAGGTGATGCCCTTAGTTTTTGCCAATTCAAAAAGGGATCGGCAAATCTGTTCCATTCCACCATCGGGCACAAAAGTTCCATACTCTTGTTCCAAGTGCTGTACCAGTGTCATGATGCCGGGGGTTTGGTAAGGTGAAGAGCCATTGTAGGTGGCATAACGGTCGTACATCTGGACCAAATGGGGTTCTTTGAGCTGAGCTGCATTGACAGCGTGCAGGTTTTGATTGATTTCGTAGAGGCTTAGATTGACCAGGGCCCTCAAGGTTTTTACGTTCAAAAACCCATTGAGTTTGTGAAGGGATTGCTCCAAAAACAAGGGGGCGGTCAAATCAAATTTTTTTTTGGCGCGTTTGAGGTATTTTTCCAATACCTCAGCTTTTACCCCCAACTTGTTTTGGATCTCTTCCAGAAAAAGTTTTGAGTCGGCATAGGCGGTGACTTGGGTTTGATCCTCCCAAAAATACTGACAGGCGATTTTTTTCTTTTGATAAGTAAAAAAATCGCTGGCTTTCTCATTGTGAAGTTCAAATAATTCGTTGACGTAATGTGGCATGGTAAAAAGCGAAGGCCCGGCATCGAAACGATAGTCTCCCAAACTGAAAGCACTGAGTTTTCCTCCCGGATAGTTGTTGGCTTCAAAAACGGTAACCTGATAACCTTTTTTGGACAAACGTAGGGCCGCAGCAATGCCACCAATCCCTGCTCCTATAACAACTGCTGTTTTCATTTTTTAGAGGTAGGAGATTTGATGAATCCGGTGTCAGAGAGTACATAAAATCGTGCAAAGAGATCCTCACTGTACCAATGCTGGCTTCTTGTTTTTTTGATGATGGATGCATGGGTATTATCACGGTAGGCAAATTGTTTGACAGCCTCAAAACTGTCCCAAAGGCTGAGGGTTGCCTGTTGCACAAAGGGCCACTCCCCGATCCCTTTGAAGTATTGAACACCCTTAGCATTTTCTATGGCCTTACTGGCAGAGGGTACTGATCTCCAAAAGGCTAAGAGCCGTGAGAGACGCAAAGTGGCTCTGGTAATAACCGCCACAGGCAGTTCAGAATCATGGGTCTGTAATTTCTGCTCTTGAAATGGGTTTTGACCACTCCATAAACCGTGACTTTTTACAGGCAACATTTTAATGGTTCTGATGGAAGAGGATTTTTGATAATAGGTTTTAATTAAATCGTTTTCACTCAAAAAATCATCTGCCGATTTTTGGTTATCCCAAACCCCTAAAAAGGCATAAGTGCCAAAATCCGGCCAAAGACTGAAGCCATTTCCACCACCGGTACCCATGAGTTTGAAGAACCTCAAACCACCTTTTTGTTGAAGTTTAGACGGAACAAGGCCCATTTGGGCGAAAGCCCAGCCTTTGTTTTTGCGAAATTTAAAAAATGTAATTGTCGTCAATCCTTCCATCTAAATCCTGATCATCCTATGATACTAAATTAGGGAAAAACTGTCAAAAGACTTGAAAAAATAAGGGGTTAAAAAAAACGCCTCTGCTAGGATTTTAGAATTTGACTTTAGGAGATAGTAGTTGCAGAGGCGCTAATAAACCAAATTGAATTTAAACTGTTTAAAGATATATAAAAAAACTCAAACAAAAAAGATTAAACAAAAAAAAATTAAATTCAGTTGTTCATACCGTTTTAGTGGATGTTACAAATTGACTATATTTGAACCACTATATTTATTATTATATGACACCTTCTTTTGTAGCCTTTGTGGTCATCGCCTCTACCATAGGGGTATTGATCGGAATTTTCATTGACCTCTCTAAAAAATAATCAGTCTTGAGGTCTCCTGTTCTTTTTGATAAATTCATTTATTTGTTGATCATTGCCAATGTGGTGGCCATGATATTGGAATCTCATGTCTCCATACGAAATGTTTATGGTAATTTTTTCACCATTTTTGAGGCGATATCAATTTATATTTTCTCTTTTGAATACCTGTATCGCATACGACTGGCCTACATGGACAATCGTTTGAAAGGCATTTCAAAATATATCTTCAGTACCTATGGGTTGATTGATTTGATCTCCATTTTGCCCTTTTACCTCAACCAAGTCATAAGGGTAGATGGAAGATTCCTCAGAATACTTAGATTGTTCCGCCTGACTCGAATATTTAAGCTGGGACGCGACAGTAGTTCCCTGAAGCTATTCGTTAAAGCATTGAGGGGTGTAAAAAACGAATTGAGGTTCACGCTGTTTCTCTCTGCATTGGCCATTTTGTTCTCGGCTTCTGCCATCTATTATTTGGAAAATGAGGCTCAACCCGACAAGTTTTCCAGCATTACGGAATCCATTTGGTGGGCTACGGTCTCTTTGGCCACAGTGGGTTATGGTGATGTTTATCCCATCACTGCGGGGGGTAAGATTTTTGCCTCCATCATTTCTTTGATCGGGATCGGAATTGTAGCCATCCCCACGGGCATCATCTCCGCCTCTTTTGTGGAGGAAATCTATTTGGTAAGAAGAAAAAGAGAGGGTTAAAATTTAGTTCGTTATTGTATTTTATTTGACCGTGTAGGGAATGATTGTTACCCTTATTTTTAATTTTTTACCAAATCAATTCGTCTTTGATCCATATATTTTAACTTTTGCGGAATCATAGGTTTATTTTATCTCTGTTCTTCTAATTACAATTCAAAATGGTCAAGGCTTCCAATCTGTAGATGTTTCCATTTTTTGGAGATTTTCAAAAAAGAAATAAAATTCTCCAAATCATTTAGTTTATTGATAGCTTTGTAACTAAATGAAAAAGCGCATCAGCATCATCGGTTCCGGTTTTTCTTCTTTGTCGGCAGCTTGCTATTTGGCACAGTTGGGAGATCAAGTCGAAATTTTTGAGAAAAACAGTACGCCCGGAGGGCGAGCCCGGCAGCTTAAAAAAGACGGATTTGTTTTTGATATTGGACCTTCCTGGTATTGGATGCCGGATGTTTTTGAAAAGTTTTTTGGGGATTTTGGAAAAAAGGTCAGTGACTATTATGCGTTGGAACGATTGGATCCGGGCTATCAGGTTTATTTTGGTAAAAACGATTCCATATTGATCGGAGATTCTTTGGAAAAGATCTATTCAGCTTTCGAGGCTGAAGAAAAAGGAAGCGCAGCCAAACTGAAAAAATTCATCGGTAAAGCTGCCGACAATTATAAAATTGCAATAGACGAGTTGGTTTACCGCCCTGGTATTTCTCCTTTGGAACTGGTCACGCCGGATACCCTCAAAAAATTAGGTTACTTTTTTTCGAACGTAAAAAGAGAAGTCACCCGAGAATTTAAAAATCCAAAATTGGCACAGATCCTTCAATTTCCCGTATTGTTTTTGGGAGCCAAACCAGCAGATACTCCTGCTTTTTACAATTTTATGAATTTTGCCGATTTTGGTTTGGGAACCTGGCATCCCAAAGATGGTATGTACAGCATCGTTAAGGGCATGGTTAAACTGGCCGAAAGCCTTGGAGTTAAAATTCACCTTGACAGCCCTGTGGAGGAAATTTTATTGGAAAACAAAAAAGCGGTGGGGGTAAAAATAAACGGGAAAAGCATCTTCTCCGATATAGTTTTAAGTGGAGCTGATTATCACCACACCGAAACCTTACTTCCGAAAGATTTAAGAGCCTACAGCGAGGCATACTGGGATAAAAAAACATTCGCACCCTCTTCTTTGCTATTTTATGTGGGATTGAACAAAAAGGTAAAAAATGTCTCCCACCACACTTTGTTTTTTGATGTGGACTTCGACACCCACGCCCAAACGATATACGATACTGCCCAATGGCCAGAGGAACCTTTATTTTACGCTAATTTTCCATCGATCTCTGATCCCAATATGGCTCCCGAAGGCAAAGAGGCTTGTTTTATTTTGATTCCCATTGCACCGGGATTAGAAGATACTGAGGAACTGAGGAATCGTTATTTTGAAATCGTAATAGACCGCTTGGAATCACTGACTGACCAAAGTATAAAAGATCACATTCTCTTTAGGGAGTCTTTTTGTGTGAATGATTTTATTTCGGTTTACAATTCTTACAAAGGGAATGCTTATGGTATGGCCAATACGCTGTTACAAACGGCATTTTTGAGACCTAAATTGAAAAGTAAAAAAGTAAAAAACCTCTATTTTACAGGACAACTGACTGTCCCCGGTCCCGGGGTACCCCCTGCCCTGATCTCAGGTAAACTGGTGGCGGGACTGATTGAAAAAGCTTAGAACCACCAATAGATGAATACAAATTCTTCCTCTTTAAGCTGGATTACACTGTCGAGTTTTTTGATATTGGCGCCAACTGATGATTCGTATTCTACCAATTGCTCGGATATTTGTTCCCACAATCCCAAGCGCTTGAATAGATTGTATTTCAAATATTTCTCTTTTTGAAAATATTTTCGGTGTTTTACCCAAAAGTCGGTATCATATAAATCTATTTTGTCCAACTCAAAAATCCACTTATTGGCTACCTGTGCTTCGAACTGGTCTACATAGACTTTTTCTTCTCGGTCTGTGTTGAGCATTAAATATTTCAGATCGGTTCCATCGTAGGTATTGTTGACAAATCGCCCTACCTCTGATCCCAAAAACCTAAATGTTCCGTCCAGTTTTATGGCTTCATATACAACCCTTGGAGGATTGAAGGGATTGTAGTTGTTGTAAAAGGAAAGGGGGGAATAAGGCAATCCATCGGCCTCGTCTATAAACAAAAAGACACTGTCTCTGTCTTGATCCCATTGTTCGTATAATCGGTTGTACAACCTCCGAATCCATTGATTTTCTTCCATGTATATTTGGGTGTACTCTCGGATGTCGATCATTTCATCCCTGAGGCCAACAAGGTTATCGATATTGGACTCTCTGTCTCCAAATTCTTCCCCTTGTCTTTCGACCCCAAAAGAAACCAATACCCCAAAAAATACGATAAGGAATTCTACAAAGCCTTTTTTGATTCGATCATAAAAGTCTTGCAGAGAAAACCGGTCTCCCAAGGTAATGATCCGCAACAACCAGTTGAGTTGTTCCTTCTTTATCCCTTTTTCTTTTTGATTTTTTTCGAATTGGTCTCCCATGGGAAATTATTTTTTTAAATATATTGAATATAAATTTGATTTTTAAATTAATCAACCTTTGTTCTTAAAATTTACTTTGGGATCAAAAATTTCACTGATGATTTTAAATAAAGTTGCTTCAAAATGATCTAGGTTTTCCGCATTGAGGGCTTGATCTCGATTGTTCCCGTGAGAAAAAGACATAAAATATTGTGGTAGATTTCTGAACGAAATGATCCCTGCAGCTGTTTTTTGATGTTTGGACAAAAGGGATTTTTGGACATAAGAATAGAGTAGAATCTGAAACAGATAGGCGAAGTCAGTCTGTTCATCAAACACTTCCCAATGAGGTAATTTGAGTTGTCTGGGTTGAATCATCCCTGTTTTATAATCGATAATTCTGAGGGTATCGTTGTATAGGTCGATACGATCCACCACACCTACCAGTTTGATGGGGAAATCAATTCCTGGCAGTTGAATACTTTGCTCAAATGGATGTTCCAGATGCAGTATCTCGATGCGATTACCCTGCTGAACACATTTTTCTTCAATGGTTAAAAAATCTAAAATGGATTTTTTCAGTACTTCAAAAATGATATGGTTCCGTCCGGTTCTGTTTTCAGCACCGTGATATATGGATTGGTAGCGTTCTTCCATCAGGAGCAGAAGGCGCTCTTTCATTTGTTTAAAATCGGCAGGTGTAAGCATTTGATTCCGATAGGGCAAGTAGAGTTGCTCAACCACCTCATGCACCAAATTTCCTTTGTCCATATGATTGATCGTAGACTCCACAGTAGTTTTTTCTTTGATCTTAAGCACTCTTTGGTAATAAAATTCCAAAGGGTTCCTCAGGTATAGAGAAAGGGAGGAAGGTGAAAACCCTTTTTCGGCAATGGCGCGCAAACGCTGCTGAATGTTTTCGGTTTTTTCGATTGAATAATCACCACTGGGTGGGGTTTTGTAATTCAAGACCAGCCGTTTTTCTTCGATTTGATGATCGGGCTGAGGTTGGTATTTTAACTGATACAAAAAGCGACTCATTTCACCAGAATTGAGTCCATCACTTTGGGTGTTATAGAGTAAATAAATCCTTTTGGCCCTTTGAAGGAGACGGTAAAAGTGATAAGTATAGATGGCGTCGTTTTCCAAAAAAGTGGGCAAGTTGAATTTTTTCTTGAGATCAAAGGGCAGGAAAGAATGGTTCTTTTTACCTGCAGGTAAAATGCCCTCATTGAGATTGGTGATCACCAAATTATCAAAATCCAACAAACGGGTTTCCAGTAAACCCATAAACTGAATGCCTTCCAGTGGTTCTCCCAAAAAATCGATTTTCTCCCCTTTGACAAGCGCTCTAAAAACCAAAAGCAACAAGGGAAGGTTTTCAATGAAAGCGTGTTTTTGATGCATGGCTTCCAACTGATTAAAAAGGGTTTTGAATTTTTGAAAATAGGCCATATGGAGTGCAGCATCTGTTTCTTGTGTCTGTTCCAAAAAGTCAATATGATAGTCGCATATGCGAATCAGTCGGATGAGGAAATCGTCAATGGAATCAACCGGAGCAAAAAAGCAATGGTCGATGGACTGGATGTTATCCGATGCATAGAGTTGGTTTTGGGCAAAACGAAACAGATTTTTGGACTCAATCTCTTTTAAAAACTCCTTGAAATTCAAATCATGAAATTGGAGCAGTGAAAGGCACCAAGGGGTGGACAATAAACTTATGAAGTTTTTATAAAAGAAAGAACCCTTCTTGGTGTTGAGGTGCAACTGAAAAAATAGTTCGAAAAAATCGGCTGTCGGGGTTTCCTTTAAGGGGTAGCCCATGGTGACATTCCAAGTCAAAGCAATATCATCTATGGCAGAAAGTGCCGGGGTCAAAAGGGATTCGTTGCCCAACACCACTGCTGTTTTTTCATCGGGATGATCTGTTGCCAGTTGAACCGCCAATTGACCAGCATATTTGGCTTGAGCAATATTTTTACTCACGCCAATGATTTCAATTTTTTTAGGATGGGTGTAGTACTTTTGAAATGAAGTGGGTTGGGAGCGTAAGGATTTCCAATCCGCATGATATTGACGAATGAATTTCCCGGCGGCATGAGCCTTGTCATGAAAGAAATGGTTATCAATGTCCCAACAGACTTTTCCCTTATTCCTGGATATAAATTCCTGAATGATCTGGGCTTCGGATTCATTAAGGGCATTGAAACCGACAAAATAATGGTATTTGTTCGTCTGGTTTAAATAAAACTCCAAATTGGCAACCGCCTCTCTAAAAATCAAACCCAGGGTTCCTTGCTGCTTTTGTTGTAGCCTTTGATTTAATCCCTCATAAAGCGCAGGCATGAGTCTCCAAAATTCCAAATGGTTTTGGATGATATTAGTTTGATCTTCACTTTTGGTCCATTGGGTCATTTCCTGGAGCGAAAATTGGAAATCAAAAAAAGTTTTGACATCCACCAAATGGGCATCCATCTCATTAAAGTCGGATAAAATGACAGAGGCCCAACCCAGAAATTGATCGAACGAATCCCGGTGTTTTTCATCGGACACTCCTTGGTAGGCCGCGTAAAATTCAAAGATCAAATCAACGGGAGAAACCTTTGTAAGGGCAGAAAGTTCCTCTACAAAGTTTTCGATACTTAGGATTTCGGGAGCAAAAGCCGGTTTTTGAATTTGACGGGCCAATGCGTTCTTTAAAAACAAACTTGCCCGACGACTGGGTACTACAACTTTGACAGATTCAAAGGGATATTTTGAATTGACAATTTCTTCCGCTATTTCATCCAAAAAGGTTTTCATCCTTATTTTTCAATCTTGAAATGGAACATCATACTACTGTTTTTACTACTGTCTTTTTCCCAATGTAAACCAGAAAGCATTTTGATTTCTCTTGGGTCATCTCCTCAAGCAATTCGGCATAATGTCTAATTTGTGAGAAGTGATGGGGTTGTTCTTTTCCAGTTTTATAATCAATAATTACCCAGCCGTCTTTATTTTTCACCACCCGGTCGGGGCGAACAAAGGATTTTTGAGGAATCAAAATATCCTTTTCATTATAGACTTCGATGTCTTCTTGATAGAAGGGTGAAAGTTGTGGATGATCCACAATGTCTTTTACCATTTGCAGATAGTGATCGTATTCCTCTTTGTTGATATTTCCGTGATGAAGGGCATCGGTCACCACAGTGGAAACATCCTTGGTGCTGGATACTTCGGCCATTAAATCGTGAACCAACAGGCCTTCTTTTCGGGCGGCAATGGCCGAATCGTCCTGCTTTGCGTGCATTTGCACCCAAAGTCTTTTTTGCCAATTGGGCTGAACTTTGAAATCGGGTTTGAGGGTTTTAACAGGAGTTTCTTCTTCTTCCTCGATCTCCTCCCTCTCGGCAGTAACCCACCTAAAAGGGTGTTCTATTTCAGGGGTTTGATTTTGACTTCTCACAAAATGGTTGAGCAAAGTGGCATAACTTTTATCGACAGGAGTGGTTTCTTCTTCCAAAGTGCATATCAAATACATTTGAGAAACCGCTCGGGTCAAAGCCACATAGAGGGTGTTGAGGGCATCTCCTCGCTCTGCCAAAAGCTGTCGTTCATAAAATGCAATGGCTTCTTCACCCAAGTATTTTAATTTATTTGAAAAATGAATTCTTCCCCAACTGAAGGGAGTGTCAAAATGATTTTTGATGGGGTACCATACTTTTCGACTTCTGGAAGAGACCAATTCTTCTGAGGCAAAAGGGAGAACCACTACGGGAAACTCAAGTCCCTTAGCCTTGTGAATGGTCAAAATTTTTACAGCATTCGTTCCCTCAGGGATGACAATTGTTTGATCCTTTCCCTTTTGCTCCCAATAGTGAAGGTAACTCATAAAGCTTCCTTCGTCTTGACTACTGAACTCAAAGATATCATCCAAAAAAGCGTTCAAATGCGCCTCCATATTTTCAATCAGTTGGAAAGCGGCAATGGCATACTCAATCGCATTGTAAAGAGATTTTTTTGAAAAAAACTGAAAATCAAATGAAACTTCAAATTGTTTTTTAATTTCTTTTTCAAAGGCAAAAATGGGAAGAAAAATAGATGAACTCAGGCTTTGATCCAAGTCCATTTTTGTACCCTTGTTGTGATACAAAAATTCAATGATATTTTTTCTTTGTTCAACATCATCGGAATCTACTGCCAAACGAATGAGTGCGATAAGGAAATTTACTTTAAGAGAACTTCCCAGTGATAATGACTCTGAGGAGATCATGGGGACGTCTTGTGTCTGAAGTGCTTGGGCTATCAGAGCTGCCTGCTCTTTTTTTCTGACCAAAACAGCCATGTCTTTCCACAAAAAACCACTGGATCGTGCAGCTTTGAGTGAGCTGACAGTTTGTTCCTGATAGAGGGGATTACTACTTTCTTTTTTCCTACTCTTTTCGATAAACCGTACCACTACTTGCCCCCCCTTTTTGGGATTAAATTCTTGTTGGGTTTGTTGCTCAAACATTTGCTTTTGCTCGGGGTCTTCACATTTGGAACCCACCCAAGCAAAAAACTGATTGTTGAAATCTACAATGGCCTTTCGGCTCCGGTAATTTTTGGGTAAAAGGGTGATCTCGGGCAGCAATTGCTGAAAGGGGCTCTCTTTATTTAAAAGGCTCAAAAATTGTTCGTTGTCTCCACCCCTCCATCTGTATATTGCTTGTTTGGGATCGCCCACCAGTAGCAGGGACCCCAATTGATGGTCATCATCCAGGCCCTGTAAGGCGTTGGAAATTAAAGGAATGAGATTTTTCCATTGCAATCGGGAGGTGTCCTGAAATTCGTCGATAAAGTAATAACGGTATTTTTCTCCCATACGTTCGTATATGTATGGAGCGTCAAGGCCCGAAATTTCGTCGTCAATCATCTCGTTAAATCGGCTGAGAAGCAACCGGTTTTCAGGAAGTTGTAGTTCTTCAAGACCTTTTTCCATCCGGCCAATCAACGACGAGGGAGTCCATTGACTGATGATACTCCTCAAAAGCAAAATCCTACCTACCTTGGATTTGGCTTGGGTAAAACTTTCAAACAGCTGAGGAATCAAGGCATCGATGGTGGTTTTTTTGTTCTCGGAAAGAGATTGGTTGTACAGACGTTGTCCTTCTGCGAGGTTTTTTTCCAATTGGTTTTTATAAAGTCCATCAATTGTTCCATTGGCTATTTTTTCAAAATGTTTGTAAAGGATTTTTCGATTGAAATCATCTTCGGTCAATCCCTGATCGTTCAGTAATTTAAGTGTACCGACTCCTAGGGCTCTGAGTTCATCCTCTAGGGATCTGAGAAGTTTTTTGAAGGCTTTTTTTTGTGCTTTAAAATCTTTTTGATCTATTTTTTTTAATTCAGAGAGGGGTTGCCGATCGTTTTCATTGAGCAGCAGTTTTGAGAAATCGAATAAATCCTGACCAATGTTCCAACTCTTGAGTTCTTCAATTTTACTTAAACTAAAAGTGACCAGGGTTTCGGTCAAGGGTTTGTCTATCCCGGCTTGATCCAGAATATTTTCTGTCATTTCTTCCAATAACAAATCACTGTCGAGGGTAACCTCAAAGCTGGCGGGTATTTTTAAATCTTTGGCAAAACTCTTGATGATTTTGTGGGTAAAACGATCTAGCGTAATGACTTCAAAAGCGGCATACTCGTGAAGGATTTTGTTCAATACCCTCTGCGCTTTTTGTTGCAGTGATGGCAAGTCTATTTTCAGATCAATAATCAAACTGGAGCGAATATCTTTGATTTTATCATCCTCTAAATGATGGGCAAGCAGATAGAGATTGTTCAAAATTCTGAATTTCATCTCATTGACAGCCTTATTGGTAAAAGTGAGTGCCAGCATCTTTCGATAGCCGTCATCGTGATGTGTGCAGAGTAATTTTTTAAGGTAGGCGTAAACCAATGTATATGTCTTTCCAGAGCCTGCAGCCGCATTTATGATTTGAAAAGGACTCGATTTCATATACTGATATAATTCTTAAAATTAGGTTTTTTAGCCATCATCACTTACCAAATGAATAAAAGAAATTCTACTTTTGTAAAAAATTAAAAAATTATTATGGCTTTCGAATTACCACAATTACCTTATGCAAACAACGCATTAGAACCGCATATCGATGCAAAAACCATGGAGATTCACCACGGTAAACACCACAATGGTTACACAACAAAACTCAACGCTGCGCTTGAGGGATCGGGAATGGAGTCCAATACCATCGAATCCATTTTGGAAAACTTAGACATGAATAATGCTGCTCTGAGAAACAACGGAGGGGGTTATTACAACCACTGTTTGTTTTGGGAAGTGATGGGCCCCAATGGAGGGGGAACTCCTTCGGGTGCCTTAGCACAGGCCATCGATACAGCTTATGGATCATTTGAAGATTTTAAAACGGCTTTTTCAAATGCAGCCGCTACCCAATTTGGTTCGGGCTGGGCTTGGCTTTGTGTCCAAAAAGGAGGTGAAGTAGAAGTTTGTTCATCTGCCAACCAAGACAATCCCTTGATGCCAGGTATCGGATGTGGAGGAACTCCTATCCTTGGTCTTGATGTTTGGGAGCACGCTTATTACTTAAACTACCAAAACAGAAGACCGGATTACATCAACGCATTTTTCAATGTGATCAACTGGGAAAAAGTGAGTGAATTATATGAGCAGAATAAATAAAAAAGAATACTCATTAAAAGGGTAAAAATAAAAAGGGAGGATAAATCCTCCCTTTTTGCCCCAAATCTTACCATGAACTTAACCTACTTATGTTCTGGTGATGTAAAAGTAGCTTAAAGGCTCAGGGAGCGAATAATAAAACGTTAAAATGCACTTTTTTCTGATAACTGGAGTTCGGGTAAAATTCATTTATATAGGTAAATAATTTTTTTCTTTCTTTAAAAAAAATTATCCCTCTCATTAATAGGCTCTTACAGATTTTCCTTCGTAAAAATTCATAAAAGCGCGGTTGACGACCCTATTACCCCCGGGTGTTGGATAGTCGCCGGAGAAATACCAATCACCGAGATTTTTGGGACAGGCTTGATGCAAACCTTCTATGGTTTGGAAAATGACTTCTACCTCGGCCTTGATACTGTCCCCTTTAAGCATTTGTGCAATTTTGGCTGAAATTTGCTCATTGGAAAAAGGTTCATAAAGCGCTTTAACACAATTTTCGACCTTCTCCAATGGATAATCTTGATTGCGTTTGCAATTGTTGTAAATGCTGTCCAAAGTTTGTTCTAAAGTATTCTGGTCTTCGTGAAGCTTGAGGGTGGCCTTGAAAACAATAAAGTTGTCAATTTTGGCCATGTCTATTCCATAACAATCGGGATAACGGATCTGAGGTGCACTGGAAACAATAATGATTTTCTTGGGGTTGAGCCGATCCAACATTTTCAAAATACTCTTTTCTAATGTGGTTCCCCTAACAATACTGTCGTCGATGATCACCAAGTTGTCTGTAGGTTTGATGACCCCATAGGTCACGTCATATACGTGAGCCACAAGATCATCCCTACTGGCATCTTCGGTAATAAAAGTTCTCAGTTTGGCATCTTTGATGGCTATTTTTTCAATTCTGGGACGCAAGGAAAACAGCTTTTCAAGCTCCCCGTTTTGGAGATTTTTTTTGTTTTGTATACTGTTTTTCAGCAATTGGACAATATTGTCTTGAACAGCACCCAAAAGACCGTAGAAAGAGGTTTCGGCGGTATTGGGGATAAAGGAGAATACCGTATTTTCTAGATCGTTGTCAATGACTTTTTGGATTTGAGGAAACAGCAATCTTCCCAATTTTTTACGCTCTTTGTAAATTTCAGCATCACTTCCTCGGGAGAAATAAATTCGCTCAAAAGAACAGGACTTGGGTGCCACAGCTTCCTGAATTTGGCTCAATTTTACAGCCCCAGATTTTTTGGTCAGTAAGGCACAGCCCGGAGGCAGTTCCTGAATATCCTCAAAAGCTACATTAAAAACCGTTTGAATGGCAGGCCTTTCGGATGCAACCACCAATATTTCATCATCGTCGTAGTAGAAGGCAGGTCGGATCCCAGCAGGATCTCTGAAAACAAAAGATTCGCCATGTCCCAATAGCCCTGCAATGGTATAGCCCCCATCCCATTTCTTAGAAGCTTTACGCAACACCTTTTTCATACTGAGGCGCTCTGCAATCTGAGGGGAAGCATCTGCTTTTGTAAAACCTTCTTTCTTAAGTTTCTTATATATTTTGGCCACAGCATCATCCAAAAAATGTCCAATTTTTTCCATTACAGTGATGGTATCGGCTTTTTCTTTGGGATGTTGTCCCAGTTCTACCAAAGTATCAAAAAGTTCAGTAACATTGGTCAAGTTAAAATTCCCAGCAACGATCAAATTTCGATGCATCCAATTGTTCTGTCTCAAAAAAGGATGCACACTTTCAATGCTGTTCTTTCCAAAAGTTCCATAGCGCAGATGACCGAGCAGTAACTCTCCCGCAAAAGGAACATCTTGTTTGAACTGATCGACATTTTCCAACAAATCTGGATGTTGTTTACTCGCTTGTTTTACGCCTTTATTAACCTTATGGAAAATATCTTGAATGGGTTGTTGACCGTTGGAACGCACCCTGGCAATATAGCGTTGGCCGGGACTCATATTTAATTTAACACAAGCCAAACCAGCACCATCTTGCCCCCGATTGTGCTGTTTTTCCATCATCAAATACATTTTATTGATGCCATACATAGCAGTACCATACTTTTCTTTAAAGTAATGAAGGTCTTTTTTTAAATGGATCATTGCGATTCCACACTCGTGCTTTATGGCGTCACTCATATTATATAATGGTTTGCTTTATTCAATCTCAATCTCAAATGTAGTTAATTCCTTGAAAGCTTTGAGGCGAGCTGCCATCATGGCGGGGGTGTAATTGACCAAGTTTTCCGTTCCGAATTTTTCAACAGTAAAAGAAGCCATGGCTGATCCGTATATGACAGCCAATTTCATGTTATTAAAAGAAATATCTCCCGTTTGGGTCAAATATCCGGTAAATCCGCCGGCAAA
>JBESZM010000012.1:0-3056 GCA_041254175.1 Flavobacteriaceae bacterium
CCGATAGTATTTTCGGACAATTTCTTTTACCGGCAGATGAAAATACTGCTAAAGACATCAAATTTTGTGTCGTGTCATGTCATGACTACAACCGTCGTGACGACATGGAAAACGGACACAAAATATACCCCAGTATGTCGAAATTACAACCCGATTTTTATGTGCATACCGGAGATATAGAGTACATGGATAAGCCCTTTCCTTATGCCATGACAGAGGAGTTGATGCGTTTTAAGTGGAATCGTTTGTTTGCCCTCCCTTTTCAGCGTTCATTCTACAACAATCACACCTCCTATTTTATGAAGGATGATCACGATGTGGGCTATGATGACAGTTACCCCGGAAAGGATTATGGAACGGTTACTTTTGAGCGGGGCTTGGAGATATTCGATGAGGAGCAATTTCCCACCTACTCCAAAAGGTACAAAACCATCCGCTGGGGAAAAGATCTTCAGATTTGGATCGTTGAGGGGAGAAATTACAGGAATCAAAACTATTTGGAGGATGGGCCGGATAAAACCATTTGGGGTGCAACACAAAAGCAATGGTTTTATGATACCGTTAACGCTTCAGAGGCAACATTTAAAATATTGATTACTTCTTCTCCTATTTTGGGTCCAGATCGAAAAAATAAAAATGATAACCTGAGCAATAGTGGTTATTCTTATGAACAAGAAGAGATTCTCAATTTTATAAAAAAACAAAACAATCTATTTATCGTCAATGGAGATCGCCACTGGCAGTATGTCACCCATATCAAGAACACCAAGCTTTGGGAGTTTGGATGTGGAGCGGGAGCCGATGTCCATGCTGGCGGATGGAAACAAGAGGATCTTCGACCAGAGCATCAATTTCTAAGAGTTAAAGGTGGTTTTTTGTCGGTTTCTGTAAGTAGTGGAAACCTACCAAGTATTGAGTTTACCCACCACGATGTAGAAGGTAATCCGGTGAATGAGGTCAGCTTTTAATTTTCGTTGTAATATTTACGCTCCTCTGAGTGACTGTATTTATAATTTTCTTTGGTAATGATCTCCAAAGGCGTGGGAATTTCGTTGGTAGGCATCTCCTTATGAACCAAGTAGCTGGCTATGGTTGTAATTGATTTATAGCCTTGATTGAATGATTTCTGAGAAATCAAAAATGCAACAATACCTTTCTTTAGAGCCTCTACGTTTTGGGGTGTGGTATCAAAGCCAATGACTTTTAGTTCTGATAATTTATCCTTTTCAATGGCTTTACAGATGTTGGAAACTCTACTGGAAGGAACCATAATCACTTTCACCAGAGGGTTGTTGGTTAAATAATCATTGATTTTTTTCTTGACTTTTTCAAATCCATCTGATTGATCAAATTTTAGCTGATGTATATGAGCATCGGGAACGTTATGCCGGAAATAGCTATTGAATCCTTTTACACGTTCATTGTTGGCCTCGTAATCATGTATGTTTTTTCGGGTCAGAACAATCAAAAACTCATCTTTGTTTTTGGAACATAAATGAGAAAGTTTTCCCGATAAAATACCTGCCTCGAATGATTTTTGACCGATATAACAAAGGTTTTTATAACCCTTTAAATCCGCGTTTAAAAAGAGATAGGGGATTTTTTTGTCATTAAGAACTTCGATGATTTCACTGGACTCTTTAACAAACATGGGTACCATCACCACAGCATCCGGTTCTGTTTTGATAAGTTTTCGAAAAGCTTTTAAGTAACTTTTAGGGTCAAATTGGTCAAAAAGAAATACATGATTTTCAATCCCGTAGGCACTGACTTCCTGGCTTGCTTTTTGAATTCCTGAGTAGGGAGACTTCCAAAAAAGATTCTGTTCGTCATACTTGGGGATCAAAGTAGCCAGATTGTGGTGTTTTTTCATCGCCAATGAACTTGCAATCAAATTGATTTTAAATTTTTTCTGTTTTAAAATCTTTCTGATCTTGGTCTCGGTTTTGGGAGATACGCCACCACGGTTATGCAAAACCCTGTCTACAGTCCCCGCTGATACATTGGCTTCCTTTGCAATATCCTTTATGGTTATCAATGAATATTAGTTTGGCCTAAATATACTATCTTCTGTCCAAATCTTTAATCATTTTTTTCTTAAATTATTTAAAATAATATCAACTTTTTCAGGTTTAATTTTAAAACGGATTCTCTATATTTGTGAAGATAGTGTACGCACACGAAATTAATTGTATGCCTAAATCATTCAGGTGGATACTTGTAGCAGCTTTATCGGGCTTTTTGTTCGGATTTGATACGGTTGTTATTTCTGGAGCCAATCTTCCCATAAAGGAACTGTGGTCAACCAGTCCTTTTTTTCATGGTTTTTTTATCATGTCCATGGCCCTTTGGGGAACTGTGTTGGGCGCCTTGTTCGGGGCTTATCCTACCAATAAGTTGGGTCGTAAAAAAACCCTCACCTGGATAGGTTTTTTCTTTATCATTTCTGCTTTGGGATCGGCGTTGGCCATGGACCCCTATACTTTTTCCTTTTTCAGATTCATTGGTGGAATCGCAGTTGGTGTTTCTTCCATTGCTGCTCCGATATATATCACAGAGATTTCCACTTCCAAAAATCGAGGGAGCCTTGGGGTTTTGTATCAATTCAGTCTGGTTTTCGGAATACTCATCGCTTTTTTTTCCAACTACTTGTTTACCGGTTTCCAAGGAAGTCACGATTGGAGATGGATGTTGGGGATAGAGGCACTTCCCGCCCTGTTGTATATGCTAATGACCCTCTCCATTCCAAATACTCCCCGGTGGCAAATCATTTTTCAAAACAATGATAGTGCTGCTGCCAAAACACTAAAAGAAATATACGGTGACGATCAAGAAGCTGAAAGCGTTTTCAACCAAATCAAATCTGCTGATAATGATGCGGCAGATCAAGAAAAATTGATCAATAATGCCAATCGTAAAATTGTGATTCTTGCTTTTTTGATTTCTTTTTTTAATCAATTGTCCGGGATCAATTTTATACTTTATTATGCTCCGGAGATTCTCGAAATGGCCGGTTTTGCAACAAGAGCCTCCCTTTTCAATTCAGTCTTGATCGG
>JBESZM010000013.1:0-8007 GCA_041254175.1 Flavobacteriaceae bacterium
AACGATTCTCAGGTTAATGTTGTTGTTGAGCGTCAATCTATTTTGATCCGGCTGATCCAAAAACTGAGAAGCCACCAGATAAGAATAGATACTCCCCCATTTCTCTCTGTACCTCAAATTGAGGGTCAGTGATTGATTAAACATTTTTTGATTTAGAAACCCATAAATGGTTTTTTCAAAATATTCATAAAAATTATATCCCACTTTATAAGCCAAAGTGATCTCTCGGGTTAACACCTCAGAGTAGGGAATAAAATTATATTCCAAAGCAGGAGAAAAATTAACAAAGGATCTATAGTTTCTGAAGGTATCATTGAGGTAGTATCCGAAAACACCCGTTGAAAAATGATTGGAAAGACTTTTGACAACACTCCCCGAGAAAAAGGTTCTTTTTCGCTCACTGTTATAGCTCTCCTCGTCTCCGGAAAAAAACTTTACCGATCGACGCATTCCAAAATCCGACCGAATCCGCCACATTTCCGTAACCCGATCCACTTCCAAGCCCAAGTTGTATTCCTCCTCCTTTATACTTCTTTCGTTTTCGAAATTAAAGGAACCCGAAACTTCAAAAACCCAATTTTTCCATTGATCCAATGACAATTCCCCGGGTTGGTCTTTTTCATTGTGGAAGGTCACTTCCAGTTGGTTTTGAAAAGTGGTGTTCTGTAAAAAGTAAACCATACCCAGTTTAAATGTTTTCAACAACTGTTCTCGGGACTCGACAAAAGTGAGATTGCTCGGAATATCAATACTGATCTCATTATCCATATTTTGGAAATCATTTTTACCCTTGTATTCAAAAGAATAATTTCTTCCCCCACCGGCATTGGTAATTTCAAAAACAAAAACTTCAATATCAGAGAGGGTTCTGTCTCTTACATAGTCAAATACAAGTGTATTCTGTTTGATAAAATCGTCATCACAACGACAGCTGAGAAAAACTTTGATTTTGTCCGATTGAGCAGCGGACTTAAAGAAAATTAATACTATAGATATAGTTAGTAGTAACTGTTTCATATTGACATAACAAAACTAATCAAAAAACCAGGGCTTTTTTACTCGAATTGATTTTATAATTTTGGAGGGTGGAAATGGGTCTTTTAATTTTACTCGGAACTTTTGTGGTGGTTGCAATGATCCATTTTATTTCCATGAAAATGATGAAAATTCCCGAAACCAAAAAAACAGTGTACCGAAAATTTTTTTGATATTTCTATGGGATTGTTTTAATGTTTGATGGCGCTTTCAACCTAATAGAAAAAGGAGCATTTTATTGGAGTTTTACGATTTTGTTTCTGGTCGGTTTAATTATTATCATTCTAAATCTTTTGGGGAAGATTGAAACCAATTGGAACTAAACGGTTTTTTTTAACCCCCTGTTTTTCCGCTGAGAAATTTAAAGAACTTTTGATGGATTCCGATTCCATCAATATTAAATAAATCCCCTTTAGGTTCATATCCCAATTTTGAGTAAAATTCTGATGCATTGATTCTGGCATTCAACCAAAGAAGTTCAATTCTGTTATTCTTCAACTCCTGTTCAGCATATCTCATCAATTCAGATCCATTTCCCAGCCTTTGATATGAATCTAATGTTGCAATACCCCTTATTCTCATAGCATTTAATTCAGGAAAACAAGAGGATTGGATAGGAAGTGCTGAAAGTACAGATATGACTTTCCCGTCCAATTCTACACAGAGATGGATGGATAATGGATGATTATCGTACTCAAAAGAGCAATCCTCAATCGGTCTTCCGGGACGAAGAACAGGATGTCTAACCGCGTAGGTTTCATTTGCTGAAATTCTCTTTATTTCCATCTTCGGTTATGGGTAATATATGATGTGAGAGGGATAAGTAAATATTCCTCACCTTAATTTACAATAATTGTTCCATACATACCATTATGAAGCGAACATTGATAGTAATAGGTTCCTGCAGCAGTTGGTGTCCAAGAAACCGTTCCATTTGTAGCTCCATTACCTGAGGCCCCTGAGATTAAATTATCGGTACCGGTTTCCTGAACTGTTTTCAGATAAAAAGGATGTCCACTCGCATTTACAGCGAAGTTTACAGTATCTCCAACCTTGACAGTCACTGATGGGTCCGCACCTGAAACGGATCCGTTTCTGTCAGATCCACTTAGGGTGTAGTCACTGGAACTGGATGCGGTGACGTTAATGGTATAGGTTTCAGCCGAAGAAGTATCAGAGGAGGTTGTTGAGGTGGTAGTTCCGGTATTGGTTGATGTTACTGATTCTACTGTCAAAGTGAAGTTATGTGAAATTGACTGTGATCCATATGTCGCGGTCATCTCAACATTATGAGTCCCGATAGATGAAGAGTCAGGGGTGCCAAAAACTACAATAATTTGTGTTGCCGGGTCCCAATCACCAAAGACTCCGGGAGGTAGTCCATTGACATCCACCTTAACAGCACTGAAAAAATCCAGATTTGTTGGACAATTTTCACTATTAGACCCAGAATTGTCAGTGTATCGAATCCCTGTTGAAAAATAACGCCTGTCTCTTGAAATTGTTTCATCCACAGTCATGCCGCCATCGCTTGCAGTGAAGGTAAACTCTAATTGGCAATTCCTTGCGGTGGTGCCAGAGGTGGTGGTTGAAGTACTAGTTCCCCCTTCACCTTGATTGAGATTGGTTTGAGTTGTAATTTGTTCAACGATTATTTGTCCACTTACAATAATAGTTGGACTGGCTACACTGAGCATAATATCATAGTCAAACGATCCAACCGAGTTGGACAAGGGAGTGCCCGAAATCGTAATTTGGTTGTTGTCAAGACTTACCGTAACACCCTCCGGAAGATTAGAGGAACTGACACTAAGTGTTTCGGTACAGGCAGATCCAAGGGTGACATCTATGGTTATTCTCTCAATGGCATCACCAAGACTTATCGTTTGATTGGCATTGTTGGATGTGAGTTCAGTTTCAATAACACATTGGCTTAAAGCTAAAGTGGAAGATTCTATTTCGGTTGTTTGTGATTTGGTATTGGCGGGAGCAGTGGGGTCGGTTGCCTCGTCATAGGTTGGGTCCCTGTCAGCCTCTAATTGGTCATCACACACACCTATTAACTCAATATTAAAGCTCAAATAGTTGTTACTTAATTCAATCTCTGAAAGTGTTCCAATATTTGTTGTTCCTCGCTGTGCAATCCATCGCTGGTTTAAGCTTATCGAAGTTTCGGAATCGATTGTATACTGGCCTGTTATGGTTGAGGTTTCAGTGATCAGAGCAAATGAATTGTCGGATCTCAATATGATCTCATCGATTTTGCAATCTACTGCTCTGCCAGACGATGAACTCTCTTTGTCACCTGGACGTTTCTTTCTGATCCTCCATTTCCCTACAGTGTTATTCTTATCGGTATCGTCCGGATTTACAAGAGGTAGTTTTTCTTCAAAAGTAGCCGTAATGGTTTTGGATTGATCCATTTCGACCTCAAAAGGGTTTTCGAAAGTGTTTTCACCAAGATTATTTATCATCTGTTGCCAATCATAAAACAAAAAGTCACTTTGGGGTGTAGCTGTTAATCTTATTGTTTTCCCCGATTCGTACTCTGTTGTTCCTCTTGCTGAGTTGACTACTTGTTGGTCCACTGCTCCACTTCCAACCATGTCAATGGTCAAGGTATATTTCGACCTTATAAAATTGGCTTTGATTGTTAAATTAGAAGTCAGTTTTACCAATATTGAAGTTCCTGAAAGGAAAGTTCCAGTCCATCCAGAAAACTCATATCCTTTATCAGGGGTTGCCGTGACCAAAACGGAAGCGTTCTGATCATACTGGCCTCCAGTTGAACTGACACTTCCTCCTTCGGAAGCTTCAACAGATAAGTCATACTTTAGTGGAGTTGCAGGTGGATTATCATCACTTTTACTGCAAGCGAAAACGCTTAGGCAAATTCCAAAAAGCAATACCAGCTTTTTCATTAAAAATGAATTAAAATTACAAGATATAAATTATTAATATAATAAGTAAATACTTTCCATGCCTATGCCATCAGAGGCCTTAATCTCGAGCAAACCCTGCTCATTAAAGATAGAATCGCTGAAGCCAATACTCCCCCTTACAAATATTCGGATTATTCCATTAACAGTAAAAATTAACTTGAGCTTTTGGATGCTGTATGGTTTTGGCCATCAAAGCTTAACAAATAAATTTCTACATTTGATTTTATAAAATAACCCTATGCTTTTCAAACTAATTTTGAGTTTTGTTTTTTTGACTCATCAGCTGGATCCTTATACAGGCCAATGGATCAGCATTGATGACGAAACCGGTAAAGAAAAATCTGAAATCAGTCTCTATGTAGAAGGAGGAAAATTATACGGTCGAATTGATGCACTTCTATTACCAGAAGATCAAGGTAAAATGTGTGAGGCGTGCAAAGGAAGCGAAAAGGGGAAACCCATCGTTGGTTTGGTGATTGTCCAGGGTCTGATCAAAGAGGGAGAAAACTGGGTGGATGGAACCATTCTGGATCCTGCAAATGGCAAACGCTACAGTTGTAACATTTCTCTAAAGGATGACGGAAACCTTGATGTGCGCGGATACCTTGGCTTTTCATTATTGGGTCGTTCCCAAGTTTGGAGACCCAAAAACTAACCATTAATTCACAGTAATGGGTGCCTGTATTCCTTTATGCAGTATCTCTGATGCGGTTTTTCTGTAAGATCTACGATTTGGGCGCTCAGCTGTTAAAGTTCGCTCTAAAGATCGAAGAGCTTCAGAAGCAGCAAAGCCCGCTGTGGGGGATGCAAATGATAAAAAACCATTAGCTTTATAGAAACTTTTAAATTGATTTACCTC
Source organism: Flavobacteriaceae bacterium (assembly GCA_041254175.1). Classification (GTDB taxonomy): domain Bacteria; phylum Bacteroidota; class Bacteroidia; order Flavobacteriales; family Flavobacteriaceae; genus UBA8316. Next base: position 4,837 of record JBESZM010000013.1, read on the forward strand.
CACAAAATATTGCCTCTTTTAGTAATGCCAATAATGGCATTTATTTCATTAATTTTCTTGAGTATTTATTTTAATAAAAAGAAAGTTGTCTATTTTACCTTAGTCATATTTTATATTATTTCTACACCTTTTTTTACGGAACATTTTTTTAAGACCGTTGAGGGGCAATACAACCCAACACCATTAGAAGTTATAAATAGAGCAGATGCAATTGTAGTGTTGGGTGGTATTATAGAAATCAATGAGTTTGGAAATCACCATAATGTTGAGTGGGGTGATGCCGATAGATTTTTTGGAGGGATTGAACTATATGAAGCTAAAAAATCAAATGTATTGGTTTTCACAGGAGCTCAAAATCCATACAATAGAACTAAATTATCTGAAGGTGAAATTTTAAAAAAGTATGCCATTAAATACGGTGTAAGTGCTGAAGATATTTTTGTGACTGGGGAGGTTTTAAACACTTTTGAAGAATCAGTGGCTGTTTTAGACTTACTCGGAGAAAAGAAAAATATCATACTTGTCACTTCGGCTTTTCATATGAAAAGAGCAAAAGGCTTATTTGAAAAAAAGGGGTTTAATGTGACGGCTTTTAAAGTTGATTATAAAACACCTCCTGTTGTTAAACTAAACTTTATTGATTTTCTGCCAAATGCAAATTCACTTTCAATAACTGAAATTGGGTTTAGAGAACTCTTAGGACGACTGTATTATGGTTTATTTTGACTTTTATTCTCAGGCTAATTGAGGCCTCCCCTCAATTGAATTACGCTTCAACTCAACTCCTCAAATAACTCTAAATCTATACGTTATAAAATTGTGTGGGCACACAAAAATGGAGATGCTTTTTCCGCAAAAAAATTCCTGCTCAACCTTGCATAAATTATAGTCATTTTATGCGTTCTTTTTTGTGTAAAATTGAGTAATTTTGCGCTCATGTTTTCAAAAGGAATAAACAACCTTATCGCAACCCTATTGACAATGGCTACATTGCTTCAGTCCAGTGGTGCTATTGAGAATTTATTCAGTATGAAATCTTTTCAAAACAGCAATATCAATCTCGATGTAGAAGGAGATTTTGAAGAACAGGATGTCGAAAAACAAAAAGATAAAATCAATTATGATGCCCAGTCCACAAAACCATATGATTTTGCGGCAGAAAAACTAGAGCATCAAATCCTATCTACTTACATTAATTTTATAGAAATTCCTTTCCCTCCCCCAGACTTTTCGTAACAACTTCGCCCCAAACTTTTTAAAAAAATTAAAAAAGCTTAAGGTTAATTTATTTGCTCATCGTTCATACGATGAAAAACATTTGTTATGAAAAATATTGAATTTTATAAAAACTTAAAAAACGACTTCCCTGCTAGTGTTGTTGTATTTTTTGTTGCTATTCCCCTTTGTTTGGGAATTGCGTTGGCAAGCGGTGCTCCCTTGTTTTCGGGGCTGATTGCAGGAATTATTGGTGGAATCGTGGTAGGGCTTATCAGCGGATCACAGGTAGGGGTCAGTGGTCCTGCTGCCGGATTGGCCGCGATCGTATTGACTGCCATTACTTCTTTGGGAAGTTTTGAGACCTTCCTTTTGGCCGTTGTACTGGGCGGAGTTATCCAACTTTTATTGGGGCTTTTTAAGGCCGGGATCATTGGATATTATTTCCCGAGCTCTGTTATTCGTGGAATGCTAACCGGAATTGGTTTGATCATTATCATCAAACAACTGCCCTATTTTTTTGGCTACAACAAAACAATAGTCGGGGAATCGAACGAGCTTGGAGTATCCCTTCTCAGTCAGATAAGTCTTGGTGCCACGATAGTCGCAATGAGCAGCATGGCCATATTACTGATTTGGGAAAAAGTGCTGTCAAAAAAAGCCAAAATTTTTACCTTGATTCAAGGTCCATTGGTCGCTGTAGTTTTTGGCATCATTTATACCTATTTTACCAGCGGTAAAAAAACATTGGGGATCGCCCAAGAAAACCTTGTAAACGTTCCTAAAAGCACTGATTTGTCGGGCTTACTCTCCAATTTTACTTTTCCCAATTTTTCTGCCATTTCCCAACAAGAGGTTTGGATGGTTGCCTTTACCATTGCTTTGGTTGCCAGTCTTGAAACACTCTTGTGTGCTGAAGCGACTGATAAATTGGACCGACAAAAAAGAGTTACTCCAAAAAACAGAGAACTCGTGGCTCAAGGCATCGGTAATATGCTTTCGGGATTGATCGGCGGCTTGCCCATCACTCAGGTTATTGTCAGAAGTTCTGCCAATATTCAATCGGGAGGAAAAACCAAACTGTCCGCTATTTTACACGGGTTTCTTTTGTTGATTTCCGTCATGTCTATCCCAGGGTTACTCAATATGATTCCTCTTTCGGTTTTGGCTGCTATTTTGTTGGTAGTAGGTTATAAATTGACAAAACCGGAATTGTTTAAAACAATGTATCAGCTGGGATGGAAACAATTTTTGCCTTTTATTACAACTATTGTCGGAATTGTAACAATGGATTTACTGATGGGCATTTTTATCGGATTGGTGGTTGGCGTAGGCTTTATTTTGATCGATAGTTACAAAAATTCTCACGCCCTGATTGTTGATCACAGCGACAAAGGTCAAAACAGATATCGTATCAGTTTTGCAGAAGAAGTCACTTTTATCAATAAAGAACCTGTTTTAAGAGAATTGGAGCGACTTCCTGAGTCGGCTCAATTGGAATTGGATGTTCAAAAAACGAAGTTTTTGGATTTCGATATTTTAGAGATCATCAATGATTTTATGCAAATCCATTCTCAGAAAAAAATCCACATTAAGGTGATTACGGAAAGAGGGGTTTTTGAAAATCCTAAAGATTTGTTTAGAACCATTTTTCCTCATCAAAGAACGGGTTGATATGATTAGATATTAATATGCCTTGTCATAAAATGAAAACCTTCTTTGTCGATGACTTAGAGGGTTTTTTTTATTTCCTTCGGATTTGGAAGTACCAGATATGACATTTAATTTTTGAATGTCAGCAATTTATAAATCCGATGAATTCATTTTAGATTGTGTTAAGTTAATCGTTTTATGTTCTTATGTTTGTCCAATGAGAAAGGGCATCTTTTTGACATTACTAATCATTTTGAGTTGCAACAAAAATGAAATGGATGAACAATTCTTTTCAGGAAAGCT
>JBESZM010000014.1:0-6037 GCA_041254175.1 Flavobacteriaceae bacterium
TCCAACTGCAAATAACTGTCTGGAGGAAAGGCGTGGCCAATTTTTTCTCTTCTTTTGGCGTAGAGTTTGATCAGGTCAAAAGCAATGGCCTTGACCCTGGTTTTGGTTTTTTGTTTGAGCGCTTTCCAGGCCTTGGATCCCAGTTTGTGGAGTTTGGGAACATGACCGTCTTTGCCGTTGAATTTAGCAATTTTATGCAGGGAATGAATGCTGAGGTAGAGGATGTCTCCTTCTCCATAACTCAACTTTATGGCCTCTTGTTTTACCCCATCTACATCAATTTTTTGAAGCCCTCCAAACTTCCCAATCCCGTGGTCGATATGGGTAACAAAATCCCCAATTTTCAGATGGGTCAATTCTTTGAGGGTTAATATATCTTTTTTGGCAGCAGCCGAGCGCAGTTTGTATTTGTGGTAGCGTTCAAAAATTTGATGATCAGTAAAACAGGCAACTCCAGCCTCGATATCTTCAAATCCCTCAAAAAGGGGGCAGACCTGAGTTTTGTAATGTACCTCGGTTTCCATCTCCTCTAATATTTCATTGAATCGCTTGCGTTGGGCTTCGCTGGAGCAAAAAATATAATTCTCAAAACCGGAGGCGTGATTGACGTTCAGGATTTGAACCAGTCGGTCGAACTGCTTGTTGATGGAAGGCTGGGGGCTTTGTTTGACACTGATGCGCTCCTGGGGTTTGAGGTGGTCTGAATTATTGATCAGAACCGTACTTTGGTTGGCCAGACGCTCTAAGAGCTCTTGGGCATTCAAAAACAAAACTTCCGGAGGGTATTGGACTGTGGTCTCCAGAGTCTCGAATTGTTTGGCAGCTTTGGCCCCAAATTTTTTGATGCGATCCAAGCAAACATCGAGTTGGTTAAAAACCACTGTACTTTGCTCGGGGAGTGAGTCGATCAGTGAATTTCGTTTTTTGCTAAAAGAAACCTCGGAGGTATTGGGCAACAAATCGATTTGATCCAAGGGGCTGATGGAGAGTTGGGTATTGACATCAAAACTTCTGAGGCTTTCAATTTCGTCGTCAAAAAACTCGATGCGATAGGGGTGTTGGTGGGCAAAAGAAAAGACATCTATGATCCCCCCTCTCACCGAAAATTCTCCCGGTTGGGTGACGAAGTTGACCCGATCAAAACCATATTCAAAAAGTGTTTCGTTGACAAAATCCAAACCGATGACATCGCCCGTTTTGACGGTCAGTGTTTTTCGCTTGAGGGTGTGTTGTGAAATGACTTTTTCAAAAAGGGCTTGGGGGTAGGTGACAATGATCTTTTTCTTTTTGGAATTGCTCAGTTTTTTGAGCACCTCGGACCTCAATAGTACATTGGCATTGTCTGTAGCCTCGGGGTTATATGCTTCTCTGTAGCTGGCAGGGAAATAGAGCACTTCTTTTGAGGAGAGCAGTTGTTCGAGGTCATTGAGGTGATAGGCTGCCTGTTCGGCATTGTCCAGCACCACCAAAAAAGTACGGTCTAAATTCTTAAAGGCAGAAACCAGCTTAAAATTCATGCCGGAGCCCACCAACCCTTTGATTTGGCAACAGCCTTCCTGCAAAAGTGCTGTTTCAAAAGCCTTTTGACTGGGGGTTTGGGAAATTTTATCAAACAGATGTTCGATAACTTTTTTTGACAAATATAGTTTTCATTCCCATTAATCAGCCTAAAAAACCCAAGATTTAAACCCTTTTTTTGGTTGATAACTACTGATAATTCAACACCCATTTATAAGGACAATAAAGTATTTTAGTGTTTCAAATCGCTTTTCATGTTTTTGATTTTCGATACCGAAACCACGGGTCTTCCTCGAGACTGGAATGCTCCCTTAACCGATGCTGACAATTGGCCACGGTGCATACAAATTGCCTGGCAATTGCATGATAAGGACGGCAGCTGTATTTCTCATGAGGATTATTTGGTGCGTCCCGATGGCTATACGATTCCCTATGATGCCGAAAAAATTCATGGTATTTCTACCGCACTGGCCGAAAAAGAGGGAATTCCCTTGGCGGAGGTACTGGAGAAATTTCAGCGGGCACTGCATCAATGTGAATTCATCGGGGGGCACAACGTAAAATTTGACCTCAACATCATGGGGGCGGAATTCTTGCGATTGGGCGATCAGAATCCCTTGGAAAATTTTCCCATCATCGATACTTGTACTGAGGAAACCGCAACACTTTGCCAGTTGCCCGGAGGCCGAGGGGGGAAATTTAAATTACCCACACTGAGCGAACTCCACACCCATCTTTTTGATGTTCATTTCGACGAAGCCCACAATGCGACCGCCGATGTGGAGGCCACCACCCGTTGTTTTTTCGAGCTTTTTAGACAAGGAGCGATCCAGCCCGAAGTCTTAAAAACCAGAGTCGAGGTTTTGCAACATCTCACTGAAGTTTTGGACGAACCCGTCAAAGGTATCGGTTTAAAGCACCTCAATTTAAAAGCCGCCTCTGAACGGTTGGTTGAGTTGGCTAAGACCGAAGAGGAACCCTCAAAAACAGTTACCGATGCGGAAGAGGAAATTTTGCAAAACGCCACTTTTGTTCACCTGCATACCCATTCCCAGTATTCCGTTTTGCAATCTACCAGCAGAATTGACGACTTGGTCAAAGCCGCAGCTGGTGACCAAATGCCGGCAGTGACCCTGACGGATCACGCCAATTTGATGGGAGCCTTCCACTTCATCAAAGCCATCAAAAAACACAATGCCGATTTAGCGGAGGGGACTGCTCCCATTAAACCCATTTTGGGTTGTGAGTTCTACGTTTGTGAAGACCATCAAGATCGTTCCAGAAGGGACAATGGATATCAAATTGTTTTCATTGCCAAAAATAAAAAGGGTTATGAAAACCTCTCCAAGATGAGTTCGATTGCCTATACTCAAGGATTTTACTATGTACCGAGGATTGACAAAAAAATCGTCGAACAGTACAAATCTGATTTGATGGTCTTGACGGGAAATTTGTATGGAGAAGTACCTTCAAAAATTCTCAATGTAGGAGACAATCAAGCAGAGTTGGCCTTGCAATGGTGGAAGGCCCAGTTTGGAAAAGATTTGTACATCGAACTGATGCGGCACGGGCAGGAGGACGAAAAGCGCGCCAATCAGGTTCTAATTCAGTTCGCTCAAAAACACGAAATTAAGGTCTTGGCGACTAATAATTCCTACTATACGACCAAAGCCGAGGCCAATGCCCACGATATTTTGCTCTGTGTTAAAGAGGGAGAAAAACAGGCAACTCCCATAGGGAGAGGAAGGGGCTTTCGTTTCGGCCTTCCCAATCAAGAGTATTATTTTAAGTCTCAGGCAGAGATGAAAAGTCTTTTTGCGGATCTACCTGAGGCCATTATCAACGTTGAGGAGGTCATCGACAAAGTAGAGGCCTTTGATTTGGCCCGCGAGGTTTTGCTCCCCAAATTCGACATTCCCGATGATTTTTCTTCAGATGCATCGAATGACCCCAAGGACAGAGAAAATCAGTTTTTGAGACATTTGACTTTGGAGGGTGCCAAAAGACGTTATGGAAGCGTCAGCGATGAGATTCGTGAACGTTTGGATTTTGAGTTGGAAGTCATCGCCAACACAGGCTATCCCGGTTATTTTTTGATTGTGCAAGACCTTATCGCTGCTGCGCGTGAAATGGGTGTTTCCGTTGGGCCCGGAAGGGGATCTGCGGCAGGATCGGTTGTGGCCTACTGCCTTGGGATTACCAATTTGGATCCCATCAAATACGATTTGCTTTTTGAGCGTTTTCTCAATCCCGATCGGGTGAGCATGCCCGATATCGATATTGACTTCGACGATGAGGGAAGGGGAAAAGTCATGGACTATGTGATCGAAAAATACGGTGCCAATCAAGTGGCGCAAATCATCACCTATGGAACCATGGCGGCCAAGTCTTCCATCAGAGATACGGCAAGGGTTTTGGATCTTTCCTTGGGGGATGCAGACCGGATTGCAAAGCTGGTTCCCAACATCAAACTGGCGAAAATTTTCTCCCTGGAGGACAAGGAGCTCAAAGAAAACCTCAGATCGGAGGAGTTCAGTCAAGTCAAAGAATTACAGGAAATTTTTGAAGGGGACGACTTGGCCGGGCAAACCTTACAGCAGGCCAAGGTGTTGGAAGGTTCCTTGCGAAATACCGGTACACATGCTTGTGGGGTGATCATTACGCCCGATGACATTACCAATTTTGTTCCTATTGCTGCTGCCAAAGACTCCGAGTTGAATGTGACTCAGTTTGACAATGCTGTGGTTGAGGAGGCAGGACTCCTAAAAATGGATTTTTTGGGATTAAAAACCTTGACATTGATCAAGGATACCGTCAAACTGGTAAAATACCGCCACGGGATTGATCTGGATCCGGACGAATTTCCGTTGGATGATCAATTGACCTATGAGCTGTTTCAAAGGGGTGATACGGTGGGGATCTTTCAGTATGAATCTGTCGGTATGCAAAAGTATTTGAAAGATTTAAAACCCAACGTTTTTGCAGATTTGATCGCCATGAATGCCCTGTACCGACCGGGGCCTTTGGAATACATCCCCAGCTTTGTTGCCCGAAAAAAGGGAGAGGAAGCGATCAAGTATGATTTGCCGGAGATGGAGGAGTACCTCAAAGAAACCTATGGGATCACAGTCTATCAGGAGCAAGTAATGTTGTTGTCTCAAAAATTGGCGGGATTCTCCAAAGGTGAGGCCGACTTGCTGCGAAAAGCAATGGGAAAAAAGATTTTTGCGCTACTGCAAAAACTCAAACCCAAGTTCATTGAAGGAGGAGAGGCCAACAATCATCCCAAGGAAGTTTTAAATAAAATATGGAAGGACTGGGAAGCTTTTGCATCCTATGCCTTTAATAAATCCCACTCCACATGTTATGCGTGGATTGGATATCAGACAGCATATCTCAAGGCTCATTATCCGGCAGAGTATATGGCGGCCGTTCTTTCCAATAATATGAATGATATCAAACAAGTCACCTTCTTTATGGAAGAGTGCAGGAGGATGGGGGTCAAAGTATTGGGGCCCGATGTCAATGAGTCTTTTTACAAGTTTAATGTAAACGATGAGAACGCCATCCGTTTTGGAATGGGAGCGATCAAGGGGGTTGGAAAAGGAGCCGTAGAGACCATTATTGAGCACCGAAAAGACGCCCCCTATGAAAGTGTTTTTGACGTGGTCAAAAAAGTAGACTTGAGGGCTGCCAATAAAAAAGCGTTTGAAAACCTGGCCTTGGCGGGAGGGTTTGATTCTTTTGAAGGAACCCATAGGGCGCAGTATTTTAATCCCGATGGAGATGGGGTTATTTTTTTAGAGAAGGTGATTCGATTTGGTTCTAAGTTTCAAGAAAGCCAAAATTCAGCTCAAACCAGTCTTTTTGGGGAGAACACAGATCAAGTTTATCAAGAGTTGGTCATCCCCCCCTCAGAGGCTTGGGACAACTTGAGTAAATTCAAGAAAGAGAGAGAAGTTGTGGGAATATACATTTCAGGTCATCCATTGGATGATTTTAAAAAGGAGATGCAATGGTTTACCAACGCAAATTTGTCTCAACTCAAAGACCTGAGACCACTGATCAATAAAAACCTTAATGTTGCAGGAATCGTCAATGAAATTCAACATTTAGAATCCAAAAATGGAAAAGGCTGGGGCCGATTCACCTTAGAGGATTTTTCAGATCAGTTTGAATTTAGAATTTTTGGAGAAGAGTATCTCAAGTTCAAACATTTTATCGGTGTTAATCAGTTCATAAGAATAAAAGTCAACATCAAAGAGGGTTGGAGAAATCAAGAAACAGGTAGATTGGGAGATCCGAGAATACAGTTCATTAATTTTGAGATGTTGCACGATGCGCTTTCTAAAAATTCAAAAAAATTAACCTTGCAGTTGGACATCCGCCAATTGGAATCCGAAAGCATACAACAGTTGAAGAAAGAGCTTAAGAGTTTTAAGGGTGATAAACCGCTGTTTTTTGATGTCATTGATCCCAAAAAACAACTCAAGTTGACCTTGGCCAGCCGGAAACAAAA
>JBESZM010000015.1:0-14484 GCA_041254175.1 Flavobacteriaceae bacterium
AATAAACTCCGGTATTCCCACTCCCTTGGGCCCTTTTGTGGTCAAATGGAATCGCACCAACGCTAGGGAAAAGCTGCTCCAGCTCGAAGTTCCTGAAGGGATGGTCGTCAGGCTTGATCTGAACAGCTTGGAAATCCCCGCGGGGAAATCCCTCCAAATCAACGGTAAAAAAATACCACAGGAGGCAACTAAAAAATCTTTTTATTCACTCTCTTCGGGAAAATGGGAACTGATTTTCTGATCTATTTGAGCTGTAACTTTTGGGTTTTGCCATATCCGTCTCCTCTGATGGCTTCAAAAGCGGTCAACATCTCCTGAAGTTTTTCGGGTTGGCTGTCTGCCAGGTTGTTTTGTTGGCCGATGTCTTGGGCAAGATTGTACAATTGAAAATCGGAATCATTCCCCAATTCAATTTGAACCTTTTCATTTACAGCGGGTCCTTTATAGGGGGGGATCATTACCCAATCCCCTTTTTTGAAGGCAGTTCTTGAGGTCGCCTCAATGACCAATTCATCTCTGCCTTGGTCAGATTTTCCCATCAAAAGATCCATTAAAGGTAGGCTGTCGTCGGTTCTGACCTCACTGCCCACCAACTGGGCCAAAGAGGACAACAGATCCAATTGACTCACCATGGCATCGGAAACACCGGCTTGAATTTTTCCTTTCCAATAGGTGAAAAAAGGCACATGGGTACCTGCTTCAAACAGGCTGTATTTTCCTCCGCGAAAAGGCCCCCAGGGCGTGTGATCCCCATTTTTTACGTCTGAATCATCATAGTAACCATCGTTTAAAACCGGCCCATTGTCACTGGAAAAAATGATGAGGGTGTTTTCCAAAATCCCCTCGGCTTCAAGTGCTTTTTTTAGTTCTCCCAAACACCAGTCAGCCTCAACGATGGCATCCCCTCTGGGACCCAATTCAGACCGCCCTTCAAACCGTGGGTGGGGGGTTCTGGGAACATGTGGTTGCTGCATGGGATAGTAAAGGAAGAAAGGTTGATCCTTGTGGTCTTTGATGTATTTTTGGACGCCATTTAGAAAATGATCCGCCATATCGATATCGCTCCATTTTGCAGCCTCACCGCCTTTCATAAATCCAATCCTTGGGATTCCATTGACAATACTGCTGTTGTGACCGTGATGCCACTTCATGGTCAATAATTCGGGATTTTCCAGGCCGGTGGGTTCTCCCTCAAAATTCTTTTGGTAATTCACTTCAATGGGATCATTGGGATCCAGTCCTACGACATTTCCATCCTCAATATAAACGGTGGGAACCCTGTCCTGGGTCGCTGCCAAGATATATGAATAATCAAACCCCAATTGGTTGGGCCCGGGAGTTACCAATTCGTTCCAATTGACATTTCCATTGCCCAAGCCCAAATGCCATTTTCCGATGATGGCGGTTTGATAGCCTTGCTGTTTTAACATTCTGGGTAGGGTCATCTGCTCAGTACCAATGATCAAGGGTGCGGTACCGGCCAGAATTCTCGCTCGTTTTTCGCGCCATGGATATACCCCTGTCAACAGTGCATATCGGCTGGGTGTACAGGTAGCAGAGGTGGCATAGCCATTGTTGAATCGCATCCCTGCCATCGCCATGGCATCCATATTGGGGGTTTTTAGTTTTTTAGCCCCATTGTAGCTAACGTCTCCATAGCCCAAGTCATCCATATAGACAATGATGATATTGGGTTTTGTAGGGGCTTCTTTTTCGTTGCAGGAGATAAAACCTAAGGTGAATAATAAAACTAATGGGGTTAATTTGAGCTTTAAAAACATAATGGTTTGGTCGTATTTCGTTGGTTACCCAAATTAGTGATTTATAACTATTTTAGAGAAATTTTTATTCAAAAATATGAAAATAAACAGCTCAAAAGTTTTAAATTTTTCCGTCCTGCTGACGGTTGCCATTACCTTGTTGGGTTGCAAAGATGTACCAAATAAAGTTTCACAAAAAGATCACCCCAATGTGATCGTAATCATGACCGATGATTTGGGTTATGTAGATGTGGGATTCAATGGCAGTGTTGACATTCCCACCCCCAACATAGATCGCATTGCCCGGCAGGGGGTAAAATTCACCAATGGTTACACTCCCTATTCTGTCTGTAGTCCCAGTAGGGCCGGTTTTATTACCGGGCGCTACCAACAGCGTTTTGGATACGAAAGAAATGCCCAATACCGACCCAATGACCCCAACATGGGTTTACCCCAAACAGAGAAAACCATCCCTGAAGTTATGGGTCAGGTTGGTTATACCTCAGGCGTGATCGGAAAGTGGCATTTGGGAGCACATATTTCCAATCATCCGCTTAACCGTGGATTCGATTTTTTTTATGGACACTTGGGTGGAGGACATCGTTATTTTCCCGATGAATTGACCATTGAAGACAGTTACTCCATCAATGATGAACCTCTGAGTTACAGAACCTGGATCATGCGAGATCATCAGCCGGAAAAAACAGATGAGTACCTGACCGATGAATTTTCCAACGAGGCGGTGAAGTTTATAGAAAAGAATCAAAAGGATCCTTTCTTTTTGTATTTGGCTTACAATGCCCCCCACGGCCCCCTTCAGGCAACACCAAGATACTTGGATCGTTTTGACCACATCAAAAACAAAAAGAGAAAAACTTATGCTGCTATGGTCAGTGCCGTAGATGATGGTGTGGGAAGGATACTTGAACGTCTAGAATCTCTGGGTATTATAGAAAATACCATGATCTTCTTTTTATCTGACAACGGTGGCCCTGAACCTAAAAATGGGTCAAATAATGGCCCGCTGAGGGAGGGGAAATCATCTATTTACGAGGGTGGAAACCGCGTTCCATTTGCCATGCAGTGGACCGGTGAAATTGAGCCTATGGTCTATGAGTATCCCATTTCGAGTTTGGACATACTCCCTACGATAGCGGCCTTGACCCATGCCCCTTTGGCAGCAGATAGGCCACTGGATGGGGTAAATATTATTCCTTATCTAAAAGGAGAAAAACAAGGAAGACCGCATCAAACCCTATACGTGAGAAAATTTGACGATGATCTTTATGCTGTGAGAGATGGAGATTTAAAATTGGTCACCAAGAAAAAGAACAGTGTAAAAGAATTGTACAACCTACAAGAGGATTTGGGGGAAGAAAACGATCTGGCAGAGACGTTTCCAGAGGAGGTCAAAAGGTTGGATTCACTACGTCAAAACTGGGATGCCCAATTGATCGACCCTATTTTCTTGGGATTGATTCATACCGAACGGTGGCAGAAAAGGTTAAAAGAAAATCCATAAAAAAAGGGAGTGAATTTTCACTCCCTTTTAATTAAATACCTATTGATTCCAATTATTGAATTTTAAAACCTCCAGGGTTTTGTGTCAATTTACTGGTTGCAATCGCTTCAGCAGGTAATGGAGTAATGTATTGGTCTTTGGTGGGTTGTCTGACCAAAGGCACTTGCTCGTTGGGATCTCTTTTGGCAATAGCATCCTCGAGTGTTTCAGTTCTGATCAGGTCAAACCATCTTTTATTCTCTCCTGCTAATTCCCATCCTTTTTCTGTCACTATATCATTTACTGTCGCAGTAGTAACATCAACCGAAGGATCAGCAGTATTTGGATCAAGACCAGCGGCTCTTCTCTTTACTTGGTTTAGCGCCTCTAATGCGGAGGCATCCATTGATCCAGAAGCTGCTTTGGCCTCTGCATAAATAAGTAAAACTTCTGAATAACGATAAACCTCAATGGGTCTGTACCCCATGGTTCGTGCAGCTACTGTTATGTCTTCTGATGCAGTCCACTTTCCATACATGGGGTGGAACCTTTGGGACACGTCCCACTTTATTGTTGGTGGATTTTTGGTGATAATCTTTCCCCCTGAAAATCCACGATTGGGAATTTCAGTTACAAAAGTTGCATCTTTTCTGGGCCCCTCGGGAAAATCTTTAAAGAATTGTAATTCGGGATACATATCCGACCAGCCTCTGGCCATATGAAAGCTTGTGGCTGCTGGCATTTGATTACCAGTTGGGCCTTCATCTTTTGAGTATTGGGCAGATAAAATACTTTCTTTACTGTTTGCATTTTCCATCAACCATAGTTTATCAATAGGTAATAATGTGTGATAACCCATGTCAATAACTTCTTTAGCCTTAGTTGCTGCCAATGCATTTTTGGAGGTGTCTTTTACTGGCCATCCAGCCCACGTAAGATATAAATCTGCAAGAGCGGTTTTGGCAACAGAGGACGATGCTCTGCCAACATTGGCAGTAGCCCCGGGAGCTGGCAAGTTGGCCTCAGCAAACAATAAATCTGCTTCAATGTGCTTGTAGTTTTCTAATACAGTCGCACGTTGCTCATCTCCGGTGGGTGTCATTCCATCCAAAATAATGGGTAAATTTCCATAGACCTTAACTAAACTAAGATAAGCAATTGCTCTCAAGCACCTTGCCTCTGCCTCAATGATAGCTTTTGAAGCGTCAGGAGCTGTGGAGGTCTGAAGTCCGTTTACTAAAGAATTTGCGTGGTAAATCAGCTTCCAAAAACCTTTCCAATCATAATCCAGCCAATTGATATCAGCGTTTTCTCCGTTTCCATAATTGAATCCATCAAAAACCCTTAAAGGTGCTTTATTTCCCCCCCACCATGTGGTGAGATCATCGGATCCAAAGGTATTGGTCCGGATTCGAAAACCTTGGTAAGTAACTTGAAGTTGCTTGTAAACCGGGGTTAATGCAGCAACAAGGTCACCATCCGATTTAAGGTTATCCAAGGATAAAATTCCACTTCTGTCTTCCTCTAGATCACTACAAGAGAAAACAAATAAAACCGAAGCGATAAGTGTAAATATTTTATATGTGTTTTTCATGTCTAAATATTTTTAAAATGTAAGATTAAATCCAACTGAAAATGATCTTGATATTGGGAAAGCATTAAAATCAATCCCAAGGTCAACATCAGAATTTCCTGAGGCCGTGGACACCGGATCAAAACCAGAATAATCAGTGATGATGAATAAATTTTCAGCATTGACAAAAACTTTTAGCTGCTCTACCCCCAACATGCTTAACGCATCTTTTAAATTATAGGTTAAAGAAGCGCTTCTAAGAGAGGTATAAGATCCATCTTCTAAGAACTGAGAGGACAACCATTGGTTAGAATCACGTGCAGCCTGTGTTCCAGCGTGGATGGTATTGCTAGGATTGTCAGGTGTCCAGCTGTCGAGAAAATCTGCGTGAACAGCATGAAACTGTGCTGACCCAAGTCCCATCATTTTCATTCTTTGGAAATTGTAGATTTCATTTCCTTGCGCTCCCTCAAATATCATATTTAAGTTGAAATCCTTATAATCAAAGTTTAAATTCCAACCCCATGTAAAGTCAGGATTACCATCTCCAATGTTACCAATGTCCTCAGAGGTAATTTTGTTATCACCATTGAGGTCACGGTATTTTGCATGGCCCGGTGTTCCGTCAGTAGCTCCGGTTTGATATACTCCTTCAAAATGATAACCCCTAAAAGTACTGATGGGTTGACCCACCTCAACTCTGGTTGGATTTACAGGAAAGGTAGAGCCATAATATACTTTTCCCAAAACCATACTATCAACTCCATCAACCAACTTAACTACTTTATTTTTGTTAGCTGAAAGGTTGAAATCGGAATTAATTGAAAAGTCGTCTTTCTCATAAAGCACGGTACTTAATGAAATATCAAATCCTTTGTTTTCAACTTCTCCAGCATTTTGTGTAATAGAGGTAGGACCTACAAACTCAGGTAAAACTCTGCTTAAAAGAATATCCTCTGTTTTTTTAGAGTAATAATCTACAGAGAGTAGGACTTTAGAGCTCCAAAGACCAATATCAAATCCAAAATTAAATTGAGTAGTAGTTTCCCATGTAAGGTCTGGATTAGCCATCCTTGTTGAAGGCGCCACACCAATAGTTGGCACACCCCCAGTAAAAGGATAATTATTCGCGGCAGAAATACCTGGAATTGAAATGGTAGAAAATGGACTCACTGCCTGACTACCGGTTACCCCAAAACTCGCTCTGGCTTTTAAAGAATTGATTGAAGGGTGATCCTTAAGAAAATCTTCTTGCGAGATTCTCCAAGCAATCGAACCGGATGGGAAAGTCCCCCAACGGTTGTCCTCATTAAATTTACTGGAACCGTCTGCTCTTACAGAGGCCGTAAACAAATATTTATCATATAGAGTATAGTTAATCCTTGCCAAGAATGATTCCAACTTTTCGTTAGAAATTCCACTATCCGTATTTTGAATTCCAGCCAATGACAACTCTTTAAAATTAGTAGAGTTAGAGAAGAAGGAATTTGCTGTTGCCTCTCTGAAGTTCATTTCGAAAGACTGCTGCTCATGCACTAAATCAGCTTGGAAAGCATGATCAGGATTGTCATTCTTGTAAGTTAGTCTATTGGTATTCTGTAGACGAAGTCCTTGTTGATCTCTCACAACTGCTTTAGTAGGACCCGTAAGACCATGTTGATAGCTACTGTTGGTAAAATCAATTTTTTCTACACCTGCAGAAATATTTAATGTAATGTTATCAGTTATATCATAATTCGCATAAATACTTGAAATCAATTGGTCTGAAATATTTTCTACTGAATTATTTTCTGGAACTAAGAGGGGCATATTTGAACCATTACCAACACCTGGAACTAATGGGATAGAGTTGTATTCACCATTTGAATCACGAGGTGGGGTGTTCATGTCCCAAGCAATTCCATTGGCTAAATTAACTCTCGCACCAGTATTCTCAGAGCGACTGATAAAATTGTTAATACCTACTTTAAGTTTATCATTTAATTGGGCATTGATATTGGCTCTTAAATTCAAACGGTTAAAATCTTGATTGATCACCGTGGCCTGTGCTTTATAGGTGTTTGCAGAAATATAATAATCTACATCATCGGATCCACCACTGGCAGAGACAACTATGTTTGAAAAAGGAGCCGTTCTGAAGAAATAGTCTTGCCAATTTACTCCTGCTCCGGCTCTTAATTCAGCAATTCTGGCTGCATCAATAGTAGGAGGTTTTCCCGGCGTAGCGTCTCTTAAATTTACTCCTTCAGCAAATTGAGCGGGAGTCATAACAGGAATATGCTGAACAACTTGAGAAGATCCAAAAAATGAATCCACTTGAATTTTAGCTTTTCCTTTAGAGCCTGATCTAGTCGTAATCAAAACAACCCCATTGGCCCCCCTGTTTCCGTAAATAGCCGTAGCGGATGCGTCTTTTAAGACTTCCATCGAGCTGATGTCGCTGGCGTTAATGTTATTGATGTTCCCTACTACAAGACCATCTACAACATAAAGGGGATTGTTGTTTCCGGTGATGGAGTTTGCACCACGGATTCTAATTTTATATCCCGCTCCGGGGGCACCACTGGTTTGCGTAACCGCAACCCCGGCTGCTCTGGCCTGCAGGGCTTGGTCAACCCTAATGAGAGGTTGATTTTCAAAATCTTCAGAACTTACAGAGGCAATTGACCCCGTCAAGTCACTCTTTTTGACTTGTGAACCGTATCCAGTAATAATGACCTCATCCAAGGCAGAAACCCCTTCCTCTAGGATTATACTGAGATTGGTCTGCCCAGAAACGGCAATGGTTTGGGTTTCGTAACCAATAAAGCTGACATTGAGACTACCGTCAGAAGGGACACTGATCGTAAAATTACCATCAAAATCGGTGACAGTTCCTTTGGTCTGATCGTTGTCATCCAAAATGGTAACCCCAGGTATGGGTTGACCATCCTGATCAACAACAGTTCCTGAAACACTGATCTGAGCCAGCAATGTACTTGCAAACATCAATAATGTAGTGAATAGGAAAAATTTAGTTTTTAATTGTTTCATAATTGTTTAGTTTAAACCATTAAAGTAGTTAATTACATTCTTAAAATAAAATATAATTACACAATTGTTAATCAAAAGTTATTGCAATTTGCAATTGTATAAATTTGCATTGATAATTTCTCTTTAATATTTAAAATCAACCCCCATGGACATTACAATCATTGATTTAATCAACCGAATTGATAACACCACCATCAGTGATCAACGCAAAGATTTACTAAAGCCATTACAAGATTATTTGTCACTTGAGGTCAAACAAAAAACAGCGGTAAATCTCAATTTTATATGTACCCACAATTCACGCAGAAGTCAACTTTCCCAAGTTTGGGCTAAAGTGATAGGGGATTTTTATGGTCATAACATCAACACTTTTTCGGGGGGGATTGAAATTACGGCTTGTAATGAGAGAACAATTGACTCATTGGTCCGCATGGGTTTTGACGTAATAAATCCGGGTGGAGAAAACCCTCACTATGAATTAAAATACCATCCAAACAAACCTCCCATTACTTTATTTTCAAAAATTTATGACGATCTGCCCAATCCGAAAACTCACTTTGCGGCAGTGATGACCTGTACCCATGCCGACGAAAATTGTCCCTTTATTCACGGTGCAGAGAAACGAATTTCGTTGCCTTATGAGGATCCAAAGGCTTATGACAACACTTCTGATGAAGCCAAAATGTATGATGAACGGTCCATTCAAATTGCAACGGAAATGAAATATGTTTTTGGTGGATTATTGGACTAAAGCCTTTACTTCATCGGCTCCGTAATACATCGCTCCAATTAATGACACTACTTCTTGGGTCAGCTCAACAGCCGAAAGGTTCTGAGATAAACGAAACTCAGAACCGTCCATGGATTTAAGGTAATTCTTTTTTTGATTGAGAAAAATGGCGGTATGCAAACGGTCTCTGATCACGTATTCCAGGGACATCTCTGTCCCTTTGTACTTTTGGTCAAAGGCCTGGATGTTTTCTATGGTAGTGTACAAAATCCTTTTGTTGGAGTTAAATTTTAGATCCGTTCTAAACCTCTTGGCATCAAAAAAATTGTGTTGAAGTTCCATTTTTTCGTCCAATACTTTAGCTTGCTGCCGAACTTTATTTCCGAGGTCTTGAGCATGGGAATTGGCAAACAACAAAAAAAGACCAAAAGCCAACAAATACCAATTGTTTTTCAAGCCTTCCAAAGACATAAAAAATTACAGTTTTCGCAACCAAATATTCCTGTAGGAAACGGGATTGCCATGGTCTTGAAGATAAAGCCTTTTGGGTGTTTTGGTATTCCTGAGCTGAGGGGGGCCTATGTATTGAGTAGTGCCCTGAATTTCAACATTGTTTTGTACCAAAACCCCATTGTGAAAAACAGTAAAGGATCCTTTTTTGAGTCGCTTCCCTTTGGCATCGTATTGGGGTTCATTAAAAATGATATCATAGGTTTGCCATTCACCCGGAGGTCTGGACGCATTGACCAGAGGAATGGATTGTTTGTAGATGGAGGCCGCCTGGCCATTGGAGTAAGTGATGTTGTTGTAACTGTCCAAAACCTGAATTTCATAGGTCTTTTGAAAGTAAACCCCACTGTTACCCCTGCCTTGTCCTTTGCCTTTTATTTCTTTAGGCGTTCGCCACTCGATATGAAGTTGAATGGATCCAAATTCTTCTTTGGTTTCAATTCCTCCATCTTTCTGAACGGTCATAGACCCATCAGAATTGATGATCCAGTTGGCCGCTTGGCCACTATCGGCATTGATCCACTGAGAAAGGTCAGTACCGTCAAAAAGTACAATGGCATCGCTGGGAGGAGCAGATAAATTCCCGGGAATTACAACCTCAGGAACCGGTTCCCAAAGCTCTGTCATTTCGGGTTTCATTTTTTTTTGGGCCAGTAATGGCAAGGTCGCTAAGAATAAAAAAAGATGTTTCATGATCACGATATTGTTGGGTAAAATATAAAAATGGGAAAGTTATGAGCTTTCCCATTTATTTAAATTGATTTACCTAAGCGGTTTTCGCTTTTTTTTGCCAAAATAAAAGGATGGTAAATAAGACAATCAGTATGGCTGGAAAGCTGATCATGGTGGTTAGGGTTGCTTGTCCCGCTGCCAAATCCAATGCAGCACCACTGAGTCCTTGGGCTTCCATTTGGACGGTTGATGAATCGATCCATCCTCCAATAATGGGTTGGAAAATAGATGTAGAAAACATCCCCATAGCTCCTATGATCGACATCCCCAAGGCTCCACTTAAGGGAATTTTTTCGGCAATAAAGCCAATCATATTGGGCCAAAAATAACAAACCCCTAATGCGAAAAACACAGCTGCTACATAGGTCATTGCGCCGGTTTGGGTACTGAATAAAAATATTCCAATGGCGGTCAATACGGCAGATCCCAACAGTACTCCTGTTTGGTCGTATTTATGAACTATATCTCCTCCAAAGTATCTTCCAACTGCCATCAATCCCGTGATCAAGGCCAAAATGACCATGGGTTGGGCACCACTACTGCTGAGTATTAAGGAGGTCCATTGTTGTGGCCCAAACTCTGAAATAGCAGTAAATGCCATACAAACTAACATAAAGATGTACAAGGGAGTGGCCATGGCTTTAAGGTTTTCTCCTACTGAGGTGGTTGCCTCCAATTTGGGTTTAGGGAAGGACTGGCCATAAAAAAGATAAACATAAATCAATGTGGGAATCATGATGATCCAAATCTGGGCTTGCCAACCCAAGTCAAGATCGGTCATGAATTTGGAAATCAAACTCCCCAAAACAATTCCTCCGGGAAACCACATATGAAATCGATTCAAAAGGGTGTTCATTGTTTTGCCCTCATAGGCATCGGCAATCATCGGATTACAAGCGGCTTCGGTACATCCATTTCCAATTCCTATCAAAAGGGTAGAAATCAACAATCCCGTATATCCTCCTGAGTAAATGGTTAAAATGATACCCAGTGTATGGGTCAAAAAAGCAAACTGCATGATTCTTTTTGGGCCCAATTGGTGATAAAATAGTCCCCCCAAAACCATGGAGATAGGAAATCCTAAAAACCACATGGAATTGATGAATCCCAATTGCTGACCAGAAAGCTGAAAGGCATCTCCCAATTGCGGTAAAATCCCAGCCCTAATACTAAATGAAAATGCGGTAGTAATTAAGGCAAAACAACTGCCGTAAAAAAGTCTTTTGTCGTTATTCATATTATTTGGTTTATCGTTTGAATTACAATTTATAAATATTCTTTAAATGAACTCTAAAAACTATTGGCTAAGATGCTTTCGTATAGTTCTTGCTTACCACTGCTATGGGCAATATCCCCTTGGTTCACTCCAATCTTATAGAGGTCTGCAATGGACAACTCTCCTTTTTCAAAAGCCTTCCCATTTCCACTGTCATAGGATTGATAGCGTTGTTTGAGCATCTCAGCATAGGCCGTATCGGTCAAAATATGTGCTGCGGCCATAAGTCCTCTGGCAAAAGTATCCGCCCCTTGGATGTGTGCGATAAAAAGATCTTCCAAATCGGTGGAGTTTCTCCTCACTTTTGCGTCAAAATTAATTCCACCTCCCTGAAGTCCACCGGATTTTAGGAAAACCAACATGGCCTCGATGGTTTCGTAAAGGTTGATGGAAAACTGATCGGTGTCCCAGCCGTTTTGGTTGTCTCCGCGGTTGGCATCGATACTTCCCAACATTCCGGCATTGGCCGCTACTTGCAGTTCATGTTCAAAAGTGTGCTGCGCTAAGGTGGCATGGTTGACCTCTATGTTCAACTTGAAATGGTCTTGCAATCCATATTGATTCAAAAAGCCGATGACCGTGGCACTATCAAAATCATATTGATGTTTGGTGGGTTCAGCGGGTTTGGGCTCGATAAAGAAATTGCCTTTAAATCCCTGCTCTTTGGCATAGTCCACCATTTTATTAAAAAATACGCCCAGATGATCCAACTCCCGTTTCATATCGGTATTCAACAGGGACAAATAACCCTCTCTCCCTCCCCAGAAAACGTAATTTTCTGCACCGAGTTCCACAGAAGCATCAAAAGCAATTTTGATTTGTGCTGCAGCTCTTGAGGCCACCCTGAAATCGGGATTGGTAATGGCACCATTCATATAGACAGGGTTGGAAAAACAGTTGGCTGTTCCCCAAAGAACTTTTATGCCGGTTTGCTTCTGTTTTTCTTTGATATAGTCTACGATTTGAGCCACTCTTTTTTCTGTTTCGGCCAGGGAAACTCCCTCGGCGATCAGGTCAATGTCGTGAAAGCAAAAATAGTCAAAGCCCATTTTTTGAAGGAATTCAAAAGCCGCATCGGCACGGTTTTTGGCCTGCTGCAATACGTCTGTTTCCTGATTCCACGGATAGCAATTGGTGATCCTCCCAAAGGGATCGGCCCCATTGTCATTCATACTGTGCCAATAGGCCATGGCAAATTTAAAATGTTCACGCATGGATTTTCCCATCACTTGTTGATCCGGATTGTAGTATTTGTAGGCCAAAGGATTGTCGGATCTCTTTCCTTCAAATTTTATCTGTCCAATGTTTTTAAAGTAATCTGTTTCCATTTTTAAAGGATGTTATTTAATAGTTGTTTTTTCCAATTTTTAAAGGAGGCAATGCTTTCGTTTTGAGACTTAAGGTTGGGTTCTATGGTTTTGGTGATCCGAATTACATCGTTTTTTTGTCCTCCCCTCTCTCCGGCAATACCGGCTTTGGCTGCCCCTTCTGCACCAGTAGCTTGGAGCATTTGAATGGTGATGCCCAAGGTATCGGCTATGGTTTTTGAAAATACGTCGGATAAAAACAGATTGTCATTTCCGACTTTAAGATTTTCGATGACCACCCCGTCATTCTTTAAAATCTCAATCCCGTAAATCAAAGCAAAGGCAATGCCCTCCAGGGTGGCTCTCACCATATGATTGTTGTCGTGAATATTGAAATTGATGTTGCTGATGTGACCATTGACGATCTTGTTGTCGAGCATTCGCTCGGCTCCATTTCCAAATGGGAAAACCTGTAATCCATGACTTCCGATGGGTGCTTGTTGGGCCATTTGGTTGAGTTGATCATAGCCCACTTCACCCATCAATTGGTGTAACCAGCGGTATTGTATTCCGGCGCCATTGAGGTTGAGTAGTTTGCCAAACATTTTTTGATTGGGTTGGTAATCTACATGAGCAAAAGTATTGACCTTGGTCAATTCCTTACCGGACAGTTGATCGGTAAGGGCATAGACCACCCCAGAAGTTCCTCCGGTTGCCACGACATCTCCGGCATTTCTGGCACCCAGGGTATAGGCGTTGTTGGGTTGATCTCCGGCCCTGTAGGTGATGGGGGTGCCTGCCTTTAGTCCCGTGGCTTTTGCTCCGGCACCAGAAACAGTAGCTTGAACCGTAAAATTGTCAATGATGTCGGGAACTAAACTTTGATCCATTTGGTGATGGTCAAAAAGGGCTTGTGAGGGTTGGTCGTTTTTGAAATCCCAAAAAACACCTTCGGAAAGCCCTGTAATGGTCGTTTGTGGTACTCCGGATAATTTTGCTGCGAGGAAGTCTCCCGGCAGCATGAACTTATAAACTTTCCGGTACAATTCCAGTTCATTTTCGATCACCCAAGCGAGTTTGGAGGCGGTAAAATTTCCGGGTGAATTGAGCAAGTGGTCTTTGCAGTAGATTTTTCCCAATGCCTCAAATGCTTTTTCCCCGTAGGGGGTGGCCCTGCTGTCGCACCATATAATGGATTTTCGCAAGGGGTTAAGGTCTTGATCGACCAAAACCAATCCATGCATCTGATAGGAAATCCCGATACTCGAAATTTGATCTGATTTGATCTGGGCTTTGGTTAAAAGTTTTTGGGTGGCTTGGCAAAGGTATTGCCACCACAGGTTGGGGTCTTGTTCAGCCCAGCCCGGCTGTTGGGCTTCCATGGGGATTTCCACCTCCGGCACCCTGACTCGTGCAATGGGATTTCCTGTTTTAACCTCTACCAAAGCAGCCTTTATAAATGAACTGCCTATATCATATCCTATACCTATCATTGGTTATAAACAGGTGTTATGGTGTGTTCTTTTTTAGCGTATTTACCCTCTGAAGCCCAGCGAAATCCTCTCATTTGCATGGTCATTACTTCGGGTACGTCAAAGTCGGTTAGGTGGTGGCCTATGGAAGAATGAAATATTCTGCCTTTGCCGTAGTGTTTTTTCCACACTACCGGCATGGTGCTTCCCGTTATTTTGTTTTCCGCTTTCCCGGGTTTTTCATATTTCTCCCTTTGAAATTCTGAAATGGCCAAAACCTTAATGTTGGGGTCAATGAGCATGTAATATTGTTCGGTTTTCTTTAAATCAAAATCATTTAACCCTCGTGTGATGGGGTCGCTTTTGTCGATAATTTTGATGGAATGATCGATATTGCCTCCGGGGTGGAATACGAATTGTCCCCCTACTATAAACTGATACCTCAGGTTATCCCTAAATGCATCACCCAAACCTCCATGCCAGCCTGAAAATCCGGTTCCATTCATGATGGCTTTTTCCAGACCTTTGAATTGTTCTTTGGTGATTTTTCCCATGGTCCAAATCTGAATGATCAAATCGGTTTCTGCCAT
>JBESZM010000016.1:0-12439 GCA_041254175.1 Flavobacteriaceae bacterium
GGGAGATTTCTATGGCCCACAATGGGGTACTGTTCTTGGACGAATTGCCGGAGTTTAAGCGTTCCGTTTTGGAAGCCATGCGGCAACCTCTGGAAGATCGCGAGGTTACTATTTCTAGAGCTAAATTCACCGTTACCTACCCTGCTTCGTTTATGTTGGTGGCCAGTATGAACCCCAGTCCCTCAGGATATTTTAATGACGGCAAAAGTGGATCTGTTACGCCCTTTGAAATGCAACGCTATTTGGGAAAAATTTCCGGCCCACTTTTAGACCGAATCGACCTGCATGTGGAGGTAGAGCCCGTTCCCTTTGAAAAATTGTCCGAAACCCGTCCTGCAGAATCTTCAGCGTCGATCCGAAGTCGAGTGACTGAAGCGCGAAAGCTGCAAACCCAACGCTTTAAAAACACAAAAAACACCCACTATAACGCTCAAATGAGCAGCCGTCAGATTCGAAAATATTGTTCGTTAGACCAAGATTCCTCAGCACTTCTCAAATCAGCGATGGAACGTTTGTCATTGTCTGCCCGAGCTTATGATCGTATATTAAAAGTATCGCGAACTTTGGCCGACCTGGCAGGAAAGGATAAGGTTGATTCTGACCACATCTCCGAAGCGATTCAGTACAGAAGTCTGGATCGTGAGGGTTGGTTGGCTTAGGCAGAAGTATATTTACTTTTTAAAATAAACTTCGTCGAACGGAACCCTAAAGCGCGGTCCGTAAATCCCTTTTGGAGTTCGGATGCCACAGCCTATAATCATGCTGATCTCTGCGGTTTTGGGCAAACCCAATATTATTTTGACCCTTTGGGAATCAAAGCCCTCCATGGTACAGGTGTCGTAACCGTAACCCGACATACTCACCAGAAAATTTTGAGCTGCTAAGGCTGTGCTTTTATGGGCCACGACACGCATATCCGATTTTTTTACCTGTCGGTAAACCACCTTTTTTAATCCCTTGATGTTGGTGACGACACTGTTGATCCACCCTCCCAGATTACCCACACCATAGATTTTTGGGAGGATTTTTTGATAGTAAGATGTTGCCGCTTTAATTTTTTTAGGGTCTTTGTTCTTAGACTTTTTGTGTTCAGATTCGATAAAAGCCACGTTGGAGGCAATTCTTTTTTTCCAAAGGTCTTTCCTCACCACAGGAATGACAAATTGCTTGGCGGTTTTGGCCGCAGGCTGATTAAAGCATGCCCTTGCGATTCTTTTGATTAAGTCAGCATCGGTAATGTGATAAAATTCCCAAAGTTGAAGATTACTGCTGTTGGGGGCAAGAATACCCTGTTCGATGCATTTTTTGACAACATTAGGATCGATCTCTTTTTCATCATCAAAAACCCTAACCGAGCGTCGATATTCGATGGCTTCACTTACTTTCTTTTCGGACATTAAAGATTTTTTAATAAAAATTTTAACAAAGATAAGGACTTTGGATAAGGTGCATAGCGCCCGGGAAGATCAAACCAAAAACCGCGTTTGATGATGGGTTTTTCGTGAGAAAAGTTTTTAAAGCTGTACTTGCCGTGATAAGCTCCCATACCACTGTGACCAACCCCACCAAAGGGAAGATTATCATTGGCAAATTGTATGATCGAATCATTGGCTACACCCCCCCCAAAGGAGTAACGTTGGAATAGCTTGTCAATGAATTTTTTTCTTTTAGAAAAGACATAAAAAGCCAACGGACGCTCCCTATTTTTGAGAACCTCATGTATATCTTCATCCTTATGGTAGCTGATGATGGGCAAAATGGGGCCAAAGATCTCTTCTTGCATCAATTCACTGTCCAAGGGTGGATTATCGACCAAGGTAGGGCCGAAGAATAAATCCTTTTTATCCGTTTGTCCGCCGTAAATGACATTTTGATTTTCAAGCGAGGTTTTTAATTTGTTGAAATGGTTTTGGTGAGCGATCCGACCATAGTCAGAAGAGTTTTGTTGGTTCTCCCCAAAAGCTTTTTGGATTTGGAGTATCAATTCTTGGGTCAACTCATCTTTAACTTTTTCGTTAACCACCAGATAGTCTGGTGCAATACAAGTTTGTCCGCAGTTCAGGAATTTTCCCCAAACCAATCTTTTGGCCGTGATACCAATGGGTGCTGTTTCATCAACGATACAGGGACTTTTTCCGCCCAATTCCAAGGTCGTTGGGGTGAGGTATTCAGCAGCAGCTTTGGCGATGATTTTTCCGATGGAGGTGCTACCGGTAAACATGATGTAATCCCATTTTTTTTTCAGTAGTGTCGTGGCAGTTGAGGCATCTCCTTCGACCACGGCAACATGATCTTCGTCAAAAACAACTTCAATTATGGACTGGATCACACGGGCTGTATGAGGGGCAAACTCCGAGGGTTTTAATACCACTGTGTTTCCCGCCGCAATGGCTCCTACCAATGGAGTTACTGCCAGTTGGAAAGGATAATTCCACGGACTGATGATCAAAGTGTTTCCATAAGGCTCAGGCAGGATGTAGTCCTTGGAAGGGAAATTGATCAAACTACTTTTGGCCCGATGAGGTTGGTTCCAAAGGGGCAGCATCTTGATCATTTTACTGATCTCCTTTTCCACCAAGACCGTTTCAGAGGTCATGGATTCAAAGCCCGATTTTCTCATGTCCCTGTGAAGGGCTTCGTAAATGTCTTTTTCCCTTTTACCGATCTCCTTCAGTAATGCCCTTAGTTTTTTAATCCTGAAAGCAGTGGGTTTTGTGGCTTGATTGTCAAAAAATACTTTTTGCTTTTGATATAAATTATCAAGGGCTTTGTCTGAATTGTATTCCATTGTTTGGTATTTTTGGGGCTTGTATTTTATAAATATAACTCAAATAGATTTCTTTTTATTTTTTGTTGGTTTGAATGTATTATTAAACATCAATTAAATAACTGATAATCATATAATTATATTGATTTGAATTAATTTGGGCATAATGTAAAATAATTGAAAAATCACGGCTAACGGTTGCTAGCCATTAAATTAGCATCAAATTCGTAATATGGCACTCAATAAATACAGTCAACGTGTAACACAAGATCCCACGCAACCCGCGGCACAAGCCATGCTTCACGCCATCGGTATGACCGATGAGGATTTTGAAAAACCATTGATTGGCATCGCCAGTACGGGCTACGAAGGCAACCCCTGCAACATGCACCTCAACAATCTGTCGGTGCATGTCAAAGAGGGCATTGCACCCCACCACATGTTGGGTTTGATCTTCAATACCATTGGAGTGAGTGATGGAATTTCTATGGGAACCCCTGGGATGCGTTTTTCCTTACCTTCCAGAGATGTGATCGCCGATTCGGTTGAGACTGTAGTCCAAGCCATGTCCTATGATGGTGTGGTTACGGTAGTGGGATGTGACAAAAATATGCCCGGAGCCTTGATGGGGATGTTACGACTCAACCGCCCCGCCATATTGGTATATGGGGGAACCATTGCCTCGGGTTGTGTCAGAGACAAAGAATTGGATGTGGTTTCTGCTTTTGAAGCTTGGGGTGAAAAAGTAGCCGGAAAAATAGATCAAGACGAATATAAAAAGGTGATCCGTAATGCCTGTCCCGGTGCGGGAGCCTGCGGGGGAATGTACACGGCCAATACCATGGCTTCGGCCATTGAAGCTTTGGGGATGTCATTGCCCTACAGTTCCTCTAATCCTGCCGTAAGTCAAGAAAAAATAGAAGATTGTAAAGCCGTAGGTCAAGCCATGAGGCTTTTGATAGAAAAAGATCTAAAACCTTTGGATATCGTTACCAAAAAATCGCTTGAAAACGCCTTGCGACTGATCGCCGTTTTGGGAGGATCTACCAACGCTGTTTTACACTTTTTGGCCATTGCCCACGCCGCCGGTATAGATTTGACCATCGACGATTTTCAAAAAATAAGTGATACTACACCCTTTTTGGCTGATCTTAAACCCAGTGGAAAATACTTGATGAAGGATCTTCATGCCATTGGGGGAATTCCTGCGGTGTTGAAATTTATGTTGGAAAATGACATGCTTCACGGAGACTGTATGACCATTACCGGTAAAACTTTGGCAGAAAATTTGGCTGATGTAGATGGTTTAAAAGAAGGGCAAGACCTGATCCGACCTTTGGACAATCCCATCAAACCCACCGGACACATCAGAATATTAAAAGGGAATTTGGCAGCGGGAGGTTCTGTTGCAAAAATTACCGGAAAAGAAGGACTTAAATTTGTCGGTCCTGCTCGAGTTTTCGATGGTGAATATGACGCCAACGCCGGAATAGGAGCTGGAAAAGTCAAAAAAGGAGATGTAGTGGTGATCCGATACGAAGGGCCCAAAGGAGGTCCGGGAATGCCGGAAATGCTCAAACCAACTGCAGCCATCATGGGTGCTGGATTGGGGAAAGAGGTTGCTTTGATCACTGACGGGAGATTTTCCGGTGGAACCCACGGTTTTGTGGTGGGACATATTGTACCCGAGGCTCAAGAAGGTGGGGTCATCGGTTTGTTACAAGATGGGGACATCATCACCATTGATGCCGAAACCAATACCTTGAGTGTGGATTTATCCGAACAAGAAATAGAAAAAAGAAAAAACAATTGGGTACAACCTCCCTACAAATTTTCGAAGGGCGTTTTGTACAAATACATAAAAAGTGTATCGACAGCCTCGGAGGGTTGTGTAACCGATAATTAATCAGATGAAAACAAAAGAACAAATCGCCTTGCAAGAGGTCGAAAGCGAAAGCATAAAAATTTCCGGTGCAGAAGCCGTAATAAGGTGTCTTTTGGCCGAAGGGGTAGACTTGATTTACGGCTATCCCGGTGGAGCGATTATGCCCGTTTATGATGAACTTTACAAGTTTCAGGATGAATTGAATCATGTATTGACACGCCATGAGCAAGGGGCTACACATGCCGCTCAAGGATATGCCAGAACTTCAGGAAAGGTGGGAGTAGCCATTGCAACATCTGGTCCCGGAGCAACCAATTTAGTGACCGGAATTGCCGATGCACAAATCGATTCCACACCCATGGTTTGCATTACAGGTCAGGTGGGGTCTCATCTTTTGGGTTCCGATGCTTTTCAAGAAACCGACATCATTGGGATTTCAACCCCAGTTACCAAATGGAATTATCAGATCACCAATGCCTCCGAAATACCCGAAATTTTTGCTAAGGCTTTTTACATTGCCAGATCCGGCAGACCTGGTCCCGTTTTGATCGACATAACAAAAAATGCTCAGTTCGATACTTTGGATTTTAAATATCAAAAATGTACTGGGGTCAGAAGTTATAAACCTGTTTCTCCGATGGACACCCATGCGGTGACAAAAGCTGCTGAGTTAATCAACAAGGCCAAAAAACCTTTTATCGTGTGGGGACAAGGGGTCATCTTGGGGGGTGCCGAGGAGGAATTCAAAGCCTTTGTAGAAAAGTCCGGGATTCCTGCTGCCTGGACCATATTGGGACTTTCCGCATTGCCCACAGCCCATCCACTCAATGTGGGTATGGTGGGCATGCACGGTAATTACGGACCCAATTTACTGACCAACGAATGCGACCTGCTCATCGCGGTAGGGATGCGGTTTGACGATAGGGTCACCGGAAATTTGGAAACTTATGCCAAGCAAGCCAAAATCATTCACTTTGAAATTGATCCTGCCGAAATCAATAAAAATGTAATGGTTGATGTTCCGGTTTTGGGGGACTGTAAAAAAAGTTTAGAAGCTTTGATTCCCCTGATTCAAAAAAAATCCCACGACCAATGGATGGGGCGTTTTGACGAATTGATGAAAGTGGAGGTCAAGGAAGTTATCGACAAGGATCTGCGCCCGGAAAAAGAGGGTTTGACCATGGGAGAAGTCATCGTTTCCATCAACAAACACACCCAGGGGGATGCTGTTTTAGTAACCGATGTTGGCCAACACCAAATGGTAGCTTGTAGATATACGGATTTTGTTCGTTCAAGAAGTAATGTTACTTCAGGTGGACTGGGAACCATGGGTTTTGCCCTGCCCGCTGCTCTAGGTGCTAAAATGGGAGCTCCAGAGAGAGAAGTCGTTGCTGTGATCGGTGATGGGGGATACCAAATGACCATACAAGAATTGGGAACCATTTTCCAAACCCAAGCCGCTGTAAAAATTGTTGTTCTCAACAATGAGTTTTTGGGAATGGTAAGACAATGGCAGCAATTGTTTTTTGACAAACGCTATGCCTCGACCGAAATGGTAAATCCCGACTTTGTTGCTATAGCAAAAGGCTATTATCTGGATGCCAAAAAAGTAGACAAAAGAGAAAATCTCGATGCTGCAGTAGCCGAAATGATTGCCTCCGATAAGCCCTACTTCCTTGAGGTATGTGTCGAAAAAGAAGACAATGTATTTCCCATGATCCCAACCGGAGCTTCAGTCTCTGACATACGGCTCAAATAAATGAAGTAATAATGGATAAAACATTTACCATTTCGATTTACTCCGAAAACAACGTAGGCTTGCTGAATCGCATTTCTGCTATTTTTTTAAAACGTCACATTAATATTGAAAGTTTGACAACTTCACAGTCCGAAATCAAAGACGTTTTCAGATTCATCATCATCGTCAAAGTTCCGGAGGATAATGTAAAAAAACTCATCAAGCAAATTGAAAAGCAGGTCGATGTGATCAGGGCTTTTTATCACACCGATGAGGAAACCATTTTTCAAGAAAGTGCACTCTACAAAGTCAAATCCAGTGCTTTGTTTGAAGAACGGCACATTCAAAACATCATCAAAGAAAGTCACGCCAACATCGTAACCGTTTCTCCCGAGTATTTTGTCATAGAAAAAACAGGATTCCGAAAAGAAACCGATCGTTTGTATCAAGACCTTGCGCCCTTTGGTTTGCTTCAATTTGTTCGATCCGGACGAATTTCAATCACCAAATCAAAAATGGGAATCAGCGAAATCCTCAAAAAATTTAAATCAGATAATTAATATAAATCCATCATTATAATGGCCAACTATTTCAATCAACTTTCATTAGCACAAAAATTAGATCAACTGGGGCAATGCCGCTTTATGGATCAGTCAGAGTTTGACCAAGGCGTTGATGCGCTTAAAGGGAAAAAAATCGTCATCGTAGGATGTGGTGCTCAAGGGCTCAACCAAGGTCTCAATATGCGCGACTCCGGTTTGGACATAAGCTACACCTTGCGTCAAGGTGCTATCGATCAAAAGAGAGCTTCATTCCAAAATGCTGTTGACAATAATTTTAATGTTGGAAACTACGAAGACATGATTCCCACTGCCGATGTGGTCATCAATTTGACCCCCGACAAAAACCATAGCTCTGTTATCGAAGCCGTAGTGCCTTTGATGAAAAAAGGGGCAACTCTTTCTTACTCTCACGGTTTTAATATTGTAGAAGAGGGGATGACCATCCGAAAAGATTTGACTGTGATCATGGTAGCACCCAAATGTCCCGGATCCGAGGTTAGAGAAGAATTCTTGAGAGGATTTGGTGTACCGACATTGATTGCTGTTCACCCCGAAAATGACCCTCACGCTCACGGCCTGGATTATGCCAAAGCCTATGCCGTAGCTACAGGAGGGCACCGTGCTGGTGTTCTAGAGTCCTCTTTTGTTGCTGAGGTTAAGTCTGACTTGATGGGAGAGCAAACCATACTCTGTGGGGTATTGCAAACCGGTTCCATTCTCAGCTTTGATAAAATGGTTGAAAAAGGTATCGACCCTGCCTATGCCGCCAAATTGATCCAATACGGTTGGGAAACCATCACCGAAGCACTCAAACATGGTGGGATCACCAATATGATGGATCGTCTTTCCAATCCTGCAAAAATTAAAGCTTTCGAGCTTTCCGAATCCCTTAAGGAAATCCTTACACCATTGTTCCAAAAGCATATGGACGATATTATGTCCGGTCATTTTTCTAAAACCATGATGGAGGATTGGGCCAATGACGACAAAAACCTTTTGCAATGGAGAGCTGCTACAGGCGAAACAGCTTTTGAAAAAACCACCATTACCGATCAAGAAATTTCGGATCAAGAATATTTTGATCACGGGGTTTTGATGGTTGCTTTTGTTCGTGCAGGAGTAGAATTGGCCTTTGACACCATGGTGGCCTCAGGCGTCAAAGAAGAATCTGCTTATTACGAATCACTACACGAAACACCCTTAATCGCCAATACCATCGCCAGAAAGAAATTATTTGAAATGAACCGTGTCATCTCAGATACGGCCGAGTATGGTTGTTATCTTTTTGATCACGCTGCCAAACCTTTGCTGGTTGACTTTATGAAAGACATTGATACCGATGTTATTGGAAAAGCTTTTGCTGAAGGTAAAGGGAATGGTGTAGACAATCGTCAATTGATCGACGTCAATGAAATCATTCGCTTTCATCCGGTCGAGATCATCGGATATGATTTGAGGGAGTCCATGACTGAAATGAAGAAGATCGTTTAACAAGCAACTGAGATCCTCCTATTTTCCAATCCATTTAAAGTTAATTTTTAGTTAAGGGTTAGCTGGAAGTTCATTTCCTTTCTCTTGATGCAAAAAAATGTTTAACTTTGTTAAACAAACATAAAACAAAACCACAACAATGAGTAATGTTTTGACCCAACCCGACATTAAATCTCTTAAAATCAGTGACATCCCTGAAGCCTATCGGCCACAAGTGACCAACTTCAATCAATACCTTATTGATGGAGCATTGAAAACCTGGAATGGCAATATGGCAGATGTTTATTCCACCATCAGAACTGAAAATGAAAATGGTGAAATGGTTCCTACCCTTTTGGGTTCTGTCCCCGATATGGAATCTGAACCTGCCCTAGAAGCACTAGAATCTGCCAAGAAAGCTTTCGACAGAGGTAAAGGCCAATGGCCTACCATGCGGGTAAGAGAGCGGTTGAATTGTCTTCAACGTTTTGCCGACAAAATGAAGAACCACCGTGATGAGGTAGTCAAATTGTTGATGTGGGAAATTGGTAAAACACTCAGTGACTCTGAAAAAGAGTTCGACCGAACGGTAGATTATATATACGATACTGTTGAGGCCTACAAAAAGCTGGACCAAAAGAGTGCCAAGTTTGAAAAAGAAGGCGGTATCCATGCACACATCAGAAGAAGTCCACTGGGCGTGGTCCTGTGTTTAGGGCCCTACAATTATCCCCTGAACGAAACCTTTTGTTTGTTGATTCCCGCTATTGTGATGGGGAATACAGCAGTATTCAAACCCGCCAAGCACGGCGTGCTTTTGATTACCCCTTTGCTCCAAGCGTTTAAAGAATGTTTTCCTCCCGGTGTAGTAAACATCCTCTTTGGTCGTGGAAGAAAAATTGCCCAACCCATCATGAAAACAGGACATGTTGACGTATTGGCGTTGATTGGTCACAGTTCTTCAGCGGTGGCATTACAAGACGAGCACCCCAACAAAAACAGACTGAGACTGGTACTGGGATTAGAAGCCAAAAACCCAGGTGTCATTTTACCCGATGCTGATCTCGATCATACCGTAAAAGAATGTATTTCCGGAACATTGTCCTACAACGGACAACGTTGTACGGCACTAAAGGTGTTGTATGTTCATGAGTCCATAATCGATCAATTCAACAAAAAATTCTCCGAAGCGGTTGACGGATTAAAGTTTGGATTGCCTTGGGAAAAAGACGTGTTTCTGACACCTCTACCTGAACCCAACAAACCTCAATACATTAAAGACCTCATTGATGACGCTGCCTCCAAAGGGGCGAATGTTATGAACAAAAAGGGAGGTCAAATGTCAGTTAATTATACCTATCCAGCAGTCATGTGCCCGGTTGATGATTCTATGAATCTATACCACGAAGAACAGTTTGGCCCGGTGATTCCCATCATACCATACAAGGACATCAACGAGCCTTTAGACGCCATGGCGGCCTCTGATTATGGTCAGCAGGTCAGCCTGTTTGGAAGAGATGTTCGAAAAATTGGACCGCTCATCGATATATTGGCCAATTTGGTTTGCCGTGTTAACCTCAATAGTGCATGCCAAAGAGGACCGGACGTCTATCCATTTACCGGTAGAAAAAATTCTGCAGTAAGCACCTTGAGTGTATTTGACGCCTTAAGGTCTTTTTCGATCAGAACTTTTGTTGCTTCCAAAGACAATCCCTACAACAATGAAATTCTGGAAAGCTTGTTGAACTCCAATGAGTCCAACTTTGTTTCCTCTGATTACATACTGTAGTACTTAGTTTTTGTAAATCCTTTTGATCAAATTTTTTCCTTGCATGGCGGAGGCGGTAACCACGCCCGAAAACATTGCCCCACCAACGCCGGCTGACAAGATATCTTGACCGGTTAGATAGAAATTTTTGATGGGTGTTCGGGGTTCCAGAAACTTTTGTTTAAATCGTTCGGGGGTATGATCGATACCGTAAATCTCACCTTCTTTATAGTTGACAAAGTTCTGCGTTGTCAGGGGGGTAGAAAGCTCTTGATGATCTACTTTACCCTTGAGATGGGGCAGCTGTTGATATAATATTTCCAACAATCTATCTGACATTTCTGCTTTTAACTGTTCATAGTCTTTTCCCCTTTTCATCCATTGGGTTCCTTCCCATTGTTTGACCAAATCGAAGGGCAAAAGGGTAATGATGTCGATGGTACTGCGGTCAGGATAGCGATCAGACCAACTGGGATCCTTGGCAGCGGGAAAAGAAATATACACTACGGGAAAAGGAGCTTGAGGGTCTTTGAGATAGTTGGCAACAATACTGTCGTGATCTCCCTTTTCAGGATAGATCCACAGATTGTTTTTGGGCAGTTGCAGTGCTTCGGGACTGCCTTTTAATCCAATGTATAAACAGGCATGAGCCACAGAAGGATTGACCTTTTGGAGTTGTTTTTGCATTTTGTGTTTTTTGAGAACAGCCGGAGGAATGAGCTTTTCGTAGGTATTAAAGATTCCCGTGCTACTCACCACATTTTTTGCATAAAACTTTCTGCCATCTTTCATTTGCACCCCTATGGCTTTGTTTTTTTCGATCAGGATTTTGTCCACTTCAGCATTGATCAAAATCGTACCGCAGGCCTTTTCGATCACCGGATCTATGGTTTGGACAATTTGTGAAGACCCCCCTACAGGAAAACTGCCTCCATTAAAATAATGCCTTACCACGTTAGCGTGCATGGCAAAACTGCTCTGTTTGGGCGGTAAGCCATAATCTCCGTATTGTCCCGTAAGGACCTTTATAAGGGTTTCGTTTTGGGTGATCGATCGCAATACCTCATCGGTTGTTTTGCTTGCAAATTCCAAATATTTTTTTCTCATTTTACCCCCCAACAAGCGCGAGAGAAAAGGAGGAAGTGCTTTGGAACTGTAATAGGATCCCATTGATTTTACCACAGCAAAAACCAAATCTACGTATTGGTTGATGGCATTTTTTTCTTCCGGAAAATAGCCGATCAATTTTTCTTTAAAATTTTCTACTCCTTTGACGAATTCGTATTCTTTTTTACCAATGATGATCCGGTCATAGACCCGCCCCATATCGGCCCATTGAAGTTTCCCATCGCTGATGTAATCAAACATTCTTCTGATGGCACTATTGGGGCGTTGTACTTCCCCGATATAATGGATCCCTACATCCCATTCATAGCCGTTTCGCTTAAAAATGTGGGTAAACCCCCCGGCCGTATAGTGTCGTTCCAAAACCAAAACTTTTTGGCCTTCTTTGGATAAAAAAGCGGCGGCGGTCAGTCCGCCAATACCAGAGCCAATGACAATGGTGTCATATTTTTCCTCCTTTTTAAACTTTCGTTTGTAGGATTGTATCATGTTTTTTGAGGATTATATTTTAAAATTTGATCCGTGATCTCAATCGATTTTTTTCCTTTGCCACTGGAGTTGTTTATCGATCTTATCGAACATCAGTAATTCGGAGTAAAACTGCCAATCAAAAGCGTGTAGTTGATTTGCCAAATGGTGATGATGGTCTTGATCTAAAATATAGTCATTGGGTTTGTGAATGATCCTTGTTTTGGAATAGGTTTCCTCTACCTTGTCTCTCAAATTGTAAAAGTCCAATTTCAACTGAATGATCTTGGCTTTTTCGATCAGTCTTTCCTCATCGTTAGCGGCATGATCAAAACGTTTTAGGGCCAATAGGATTTTGGGGGTAAAACCCGCTACTTCGTTTACCCGCTGATAAACCTCAAGGGCATAAGAATTCCTTTTGGCCAGCTTTTGCATTTGTTCGATTTTTTGCCCGACCTTGGTTGTATTTTCGATCATTTTCTCTGCGATGGATAGACGTTCCTTATTTTCAATTGACCATTGACCGGATTTTCTGCTGTCTGGCAGAGAGATCAATCCGTCCTCTTCGGGATTTTCCATCTCTTTCAGGTAGTTTCTTTTGTTGCCTTGGAGTAAAATATTTTTCCATTGACCGACGGATTGCTCCAGCGAATCG
>JBESZM010000017.1:0-7761 GCA_041254175.1 Flavobacteriaceae bacterium
GCTTTGGCTTTGTTGATGAAATTGGGGAGTACTTCGTAAAAATCAAACCCCTCTGCCATGGGGCCGGGACGCCAAAAGTCATAATCTTTGTCACCCTCCATATTACTCCCATCGGTATAGGAACGGATGGGTTGGGTGAATTTTTCGTTTTCCAAATAGACATAGGGTGGAATATCGAGAGAAGCAGGAAGAATATAGCTGTAATCAAAACCTACCTGAGTAGGGCCTTTGGTGGGATTTTGGGAAAAATCGATGATTTCTTCTTTATAATCGGTAATCAAACCCCAATCATTTTTTATGAGGTGATTTTCTTGGTAGGGGGTTTTGAGTTGCCAATCCAAACCCAGGTGCCACTTTCCTACCACGGCAGTTTGATAACCA
The DNA here is from genome assembly GCA_041254175.1 of Flavobacteriaceae bacterium. Taxonomy (GTDB): domain Bacteria; phylum Bacteroidota; class Bacteroidia; order Flavobacteriales; family Flavobacteriaceae; genus UBA8316. The sequence goes on from JBESZM010000017.1 coordinate 382, forward strand.
TTTCGTTGTAATAATTTGGCAACCGTTTCTTTTTCATCCGGGATCATCAATGGACCATAGCTCCACAACACTCCCTTTTTTAAGGCGGTTCGCCAGGCATATTCTCCGGTAAGGATACTATAACGGGTGGGAGTACAAACAGAAGAGGTGGAATGCATGTCCATGAATCGCATGCCTTCCCCTGCCATTTGATCCAAATGAGGAGTTTTGATCTTTGATGCCTTATTATAGATCGATAGATCCCCATAGCCCAGATCATCCGCTAAGATGTATATGATGTTGGGGTGTTTGTTTTGGGTTTTATGTTCAGGGGCGCACCCCAGAAACAAGAAAAAAACTAAAATATTGATCGGAAAAAGTTGTTTTTTTAATATCATCCTATTGTCATTTAGTCAACGTATTATCGATTTTTTACTTGGAATTTGAGGTTCTTTTAAAATACTCGTTTACGGTATTGTAGCTGTGGGCAGACCAAGGAACGTTTAGCTTGGGAATACGGTTCATCATGACTTGTTTGATCGGCCCTGAATCTATTCTATCCGCCAGATTATTTCTTTCATCGGGATCAATACGAAGGTCATAGAGTTCCTCTGATCCGTCTTCATAATGGATGTATCGATGGGTCTGATTGATCAAGCTGTGGTTGTCCCTCCCATAGGTTGTGATGGCTAAAGCCCGATCATCGTTGCTGCCCTGCATCAATGGCAATAAACTTCTGCCTTCATTGAGGGGGTTTTTAGGAAGTTGTGTTAAATCGATTAGGGTTGGATAGATATCTAAGAGTTCCACCGGACTGTGAATTGTTTGCGTACTATTGGCTCTTGGGAATTTAAAGATCAAAGGGACTCGGGTAGATTCACTCCAAAGGGTGTGCTTGCCAAATGATCCTTTTTCTCCAATTTCGTAACCGTGGTCTGACCATAAAACTACAACGGTATTGTCCTTGTATTCACTATTTTCCAGTGCCTCCAGAACAGTTCCTACTTGATGATCGACAAAAGAAATACAAGCCAGATAAGCTTGGACAATGTTCTTCCACTCCCCACTTTTAATGGCCCAATCCGTGGTGGGCATCATACCCTTAAAGGCAATTTCTTTGGCAATCTCGGGCAGGTCGTCAAGGTCATTAGGGTCGTAGTTGGGTAATATTATGTCCTCTGCGCTGTATTGATCAAACCACTTTTGAGGCGCATACCAAGGCACGTGGGGCCGAATAAACCCAACGGCCATAAAAAAGGGACGGTCGTGTTTTTTTTGAAGTTCCCTCTTTGCCCATTGGGCATAGGTGTAATCGTACATCAAACTGTCATGCTCAGGGTAAACACCCCAGTCGGTAGAAGTGCCATTTTGATGCCATTTGAACTTTTTTTTGGGGCCAAAGCCATTAATCCTGCCTCCTGAAACTTCAAAAACACCGTTGGGAGCATGGCCGTGAAATATTTTTCCTACCCCAAGGGTTTTATATCCGTGATTACCAAAATACTGTGGGAGAAAGTCAATTTCTTTCAAGGCTGAAACCGAACGTAAATTCTTATCTTTTATCTGGCCATAAACTCCCGAAGTAGAAGGTCTTAATCCCGATAAAAGAGAGGCCCGTGAGGGCCCGCAAATGGGAGCCTGACAATGGGCGTTGGTAAACAAAATGCCTTCATTGGCCAGTCGATCCAAATGGGGGGTTTTTATATCGGGATGTACGCCCAAAACTCCGATCCAATCGTTCAGATCGTCGATACTGATCATCAATACATTGGGAGATGTATTTTCCTTTGGAGTTTGCTCACAGCTTTGAATGTAAAAAAACGTAAGTAAAAGAAGGAGTTGCTTAATAAGTTTTATGTACCATGCTGACTTTTCCATTCCTTATACAGTTTTTTGAGTTCTGACACCACCTGGGGTTGTTGATCATAGAGATTGATGGATTCTCCGGGATCATTTTCCAAATCAAAAAGAACGAATTCTTCGAAATAGGTATAATCCCTCCTGCCGGTATCGTATGGGTGAGCATAAAGTTTCCATTTGCCTTTTCGGGCAACCCAACTTAATTTTCCACGATTACGAAACTCCCAACAATATCCATCCCGGTGGTTGGAGCGTGACTTTTTGTTTTGGATGATGGGCATGAGTGATTTTCCGTCCATATCGGAGGTATCAGTTTCAAATCCGCAAAGTTCGATCAAAGTCGGCATCCAGTCCACATTGACACTCAGTTGGTCTCTGAACTGATTGGCAGGGATTTTACCGGGCCAGGATATGGATGCAGGAACTCTGATTCCTCCTTCAAATAAACACTGCTTGGCTCCCCTGTATGGTCCGGTATATCCACCACCGTGATAGGCACGGGTTTCGGTAGAGTGGCCGTTGTCCGACTGAAAGATGATGATGGTATCCTCTCTTAAATTATTTTCCTCCAACAGACCGATCAAGGCGCCTATTTTTTCATCTTGGGTGGTTAAAAAAGCGGCGTATAGATCGCGCGGATGTTTTACTCCTTTATCGCGGTAGTATTTGATCCATTTGGCATAGCCTTGATAGGGATAATGGGGAGTATTCATGGCAAAAAAGATAAAAAAGGGTTTTTCCGATTTCTTTTCGATTACTTGTTTTGCCTCCTGTACCAGTAGGTCGGGAAAATATTGCCCATCGAGAAAAATTTCTTCATTGTTGCGGTAGAGGTCATGACGGTTGGGACCTCCCCAATAATAGAAATGGGAGTAGTTGTCAATGCAGCCTACCAAATGACCAAAACTGTAATCAAAACCTTGCCGGTTGGGACGCATTTCGGGTTGAAATCCCAGATGCCATTTACCAATAAGGTAGGTGCTGTAGCCATTTTCCTTAAACATTTCTGCCATGGTATATTCGGATGGTGGCAGTCCCTCTTTTCTGCTTAAATCTTGACCTGCATTACCAGGAACACCTGCTCTTTGTGGGTTTTTGCCTGTCAACAAAGAAGCACGAGAAGGGGAACATACCGGAGAGGCATAAAATTGGGTAAAAGTAGTACCACTCAACAGAAGTTGATCCATGTGGGGACTGACCAAGTCTTTGGCTCCAAGGATATTGACATCCAGCGTGGCTTGGTCATCGGTATAAATGATGATGACGTTGGGCTTTTTTTGTGCACTGACCCATAGTGGAGACAAACAAAAAAGGGTGATTACGGTTAAAAAAATATTTTTCATTGATGCTAATTTTGGTTCCTGAAATTAAATTTCTGTGTCTGAAATGTGACCATTAGTTTTGTAAAATACAAATTTAACTTTTTGATATAGTCGTAATAAATTCTCCATGCTTTTACCCTAATTATTTATTCCCTCTGACAAAGGAGGTTTCCGGAAGCGATGGAAAGTTAGCCAACTCAGATGTCAATTTTGCTTTTATGATTTTTTGATCTTCGTTTAAAGCTTTATCCTCCAGAGGCCGGGTTTCTAATATGTCATTTTTCATATCGAAAAAGCGTCCATCTTTATAAAGTTTATATCTATTGCTTTGAGAAAAAACATTCCTAAAGCGGGTAACATTGGGAGACCACATGGGATCATAATAAGTAGTGGCCATAGCACGCTCAATGGTGTTCTCTCCACCAAATATATCCATCATACTGACTCCATCGCAGTCGTTGTCAACATTTAGAATATCAGAAAAAGTAGCATAAAAATCATTAAAGTTAATCAACCCATCATAGCTTTTGGGGGTTTTAATTTGACCGGGCCAATGGGCAAGCATAGGAACGTGGTTACCGTGTGTAATGGTATTTCCCTTGGCACCTCTGACCGAACCATTTTTAGTTTGAGAAACCAGTGTGTTTTTGGTACCGTTGTCACCTACAAACATGATAAGGGTGTTGTCCGCTATCCCTTCTTTCTTGAGGGTATTGACGATTTTACCAACCATCTTATCCATATAGGAAACCATATCGACGAAAAAGCGATTGTCCTTTTGGGATCGGGTATCAAGTGATTGCCATTCGGGCGAATCGGGAGTGGGGACAAATGGACTGTGGACCAACAGCATGGGGTAATAAAGAAAGAAGGATTGGTCTTTGTTTCTTTTGATAAAATCAACCGCGTAATCAGATACGATATCTGGTCCGTATGCATCTATATCTCTTGGTAAAAATGCTCCATTTTGTTCAATCAAGGGATTGGCAAAACGTTCTCCAAACTTTTTGACCTTGGTCAACTGCCATAAACTGTACTCATCAAAACCAAAATGATAGGGCCTTGTATTGTCATCATGGCCTTCTAATTGATGTTCAATGCCATTGAGTTGCCATTTGCCAACTACCGCAGTTTTGTATCCATTTTCCTTGAATAGGTTTCCAAAGGTTTTTTCTTTGGGGTTGAGGTAGGTGAAATAATCGTAGTTCTTAAAGTTATACTTACCCGTCATGATCTTAACTCTGGATGGAGTACACAGAGGTTGTGATATCGCTTGGGTAAAATTAATTCCCTTGAGGGCCAAAGAATCCAAAACAGGTGTATTGTAGGAGGTACTCCCGTTGATGCTGAGACACTCAAAACCGATGTCATCGGCCATGATCAAAATAACATTGGGTTTTGAACTGTCCCTATGTTGGGGTTGGCAAGCCATGAGCATCAATAAGATTGCAGTGATTCTTAAAAGAACAGTATTGAAAAAGATTTTCATTGGCATCCCAATTAATTTAGCTTGACTCCATTTCCTTTGGATTGATAAATGGCATTGATCAGTGCCACGGACTTTTTGGCTTCATCAATATTAACCTTTGGAACTCGATCATGACGTATCGCATCCATAAAATCCTCAATGGCGGCAATGTGAAATTGATCGGTAATGGCCATGGGATCGGAAGCACCGGAACCCGGATCCTCATCCGATGCAGTTAAAGCTTTATGGATACTGCTAACTGTGGAAGAAACAATTTTCCCGCCCCTAAAAACAACATTGCCCAAAGTGCCATAAATGGTGATCGATTCCGGCTCACCCGGAAATAAAGCAGTTCCACCTGAGAGCGTCCCCAATGCGCCACTTTTAAACTTTAAAGCAGCTACTGCTAAATCTTCTCCTTCGATTTGGTGATGCAGGGTATCGACAAGCCCACTAACCAGAGCTACTTCTCCCATTAGATCGAGCATGAGATCAATGGTGTGAATGCCTTGATTGATCAAAGCAGCACCTCCATCCAAAGCCTTTGTGCCCCGCCATGAACCTTCATAATAAGTCGGGGGACGATACCAGTTGATGCTTGTTTGACATAACAAGATCTTACCCAAACTCCCCGATTCGACAAAAGTTTTAAGCTTTTTGTATTCCGGATTTTCTCGGTTTTGAAAAACGCAAGCCAGTTGGATTCCTGTGGATTTTACCACCTCAGCAATGCGGTCGATTTTTTCGACCGTCGTTTCCAATGGTTTTTCACAAAGGATATGTTTTCCTGCCTTTGCGATCTTGGCAATGGTAGCCCCGTGCAAGCCACTTTCATTACAAACACAAATGACATCAATCTCGGGATGGGAGAGTAATTTTTCGATTTCCCAAAAAACAGGAGCCCTGAAGTTCACTGCAATATCAAGAGCTCTGGATTCGGTTTTACTTAATACCCCCAGTAGTTTGGCATTGGGAATTTTGTCAATGCATTGGGCATGAAATTTGGCGATATTGCCCGTACCTATAACCCCAAATCCAATCTTTTTTTCCACCTACTGACTTTTAGTCGGACATACTGGCCGGAAGTAATTCCTCAGCCGTTGCCCAATTATAATTGGGGGATTCCCCCAAAATATATTCCAAGTTACCGCCCTTAATCAAATCCTTGTGATGAAACCATGATTGATTGAGCGGTTTGCCATTGAGTTTTACACTTTGAATATACTTGTTTTTGGTACTGTTTCCTAACGCTTTAATGGTAAAGCTTTCTCCGGAATAATAATCTTGATCCAAATGGATTGTAATCTGATCGAATACAGGACTGGAAAGGTCATAGGTAGGGTCAATATTGGCTCCACCCTTCATCTCAAAAAGCCCTATTTTCATCAGCACAGACAGCGCCCCCATCAAGCCTTGGTCTTCATCTCCACTGTAACCATGTTGAGGATCATTGTCGCTGTAAACTTCATCTATAACATCTCTTACCCATTTTTGAGTGAGCCAAGGTTGACCAAAATAATTAAATATATATCCGGTTTGCATGGAAGGTTGGTTTCCATAGTTAATGTATGCTCTTTTTCTTTCACTGGTCACAAATTTATCCTTCCGATAGTGATGAGTAACAAAACCGTGCTGTTTGGCGATCAAAAAAGATTGATTTAATCGTCTTGCGGCAGTTTCCCTCCCCCCCATCAGATCGGCCAGTCCGGCCAAGTCATGGGGCACAAACCAGGTAGCAGCGGCGGCAGTGGCTTCCACAAAACCAGAGCCTAGGGGATCCTTGTAATCTTCCTCGTAAACCAAAGGATCAAATGGTTCGATCCAATTACCGTCCAAGGTTCTTGCCCGCATCCAACCAGTAGAAGAGTCATAAATATTACGGTAGTTGGCGGCTCTTTTTTGGAGCATTTCATGGTCGCTAATTTTGTTTAAAGCCTTGGCCATTTGCGCCAAAGTCCAATCCTGGTAGGCATATTCCATAGTTACTCCCGGACCGCACTGGTGGAATCCATATTGCTTGTCATACAAAGGAAAGGGTACATATCCCCTGTCGATATAGTATTCTATACCCCCCCCTTTGTTGGTGTTGTGCTCATAGCCAACCTTGCTCATGATTCCTCCGGGTAGGGCGTTTTTAAGCATGCCCTGATAGGCTTTGTCAATATCAAAACCTCTGATGCCTTTCATATAGGCACTGACAATAAACGGGGTGGTGGAAGCTCCGGTCATCACATAGGTGTAATTTCCTCCCGAGGGACCTCTGGGGATCAAGCCTCCATCATCGTACATCAATAACATGGAATTGACAAATTCCTCTGAGATTCTGGGATAAACCAAGTGCCAAAGGGTATTTAGGGTCCATTGTGCACCCCAAAACGAGTCGGAATTGTAGTGGTTGAATTTGGGCTTTCCATTTTTATTCAGAGGGATTTGTCCAATACGTTGCTTTTCTCCGGTCATATCGCTGTATTTGCCATTGACATCACTGATGATCCTTCGACCCTGTAAGGCATGCCACAGATCAGTGTAAAATCGGATCTGCTGATCTTTGGTGTTTCCCTTGATTTCAATTCTGCTGAGGTAATCATTCCATTGATTTTTGGAATCTTGAACTACAGTGTCAAAATCCCAATGGTTTAATTCGGTTTGGAGATTGAGTTCGGCTTGTTCCATGCTGACATAGGAGATCGCAACTTTCATCATGATTTGTTCTCCTTCTTTGGTCTTAAACAAAGGATATACGCCTCCATT
>JBESZM010000018.1:0-7254 GCA_041254175.1 Flavobacteriaceae bacterium
GTTAAAATTTGGTATTAAAATCAACGGAGAGATTGGACAGAGTATCCAATAAATTTCTCGGTAGATTTAGAATTGGTAACTTTAGTAGAAGTATGCTGTTGAAGAAACCGATGGAATTGACCTAAGCACCCTTTCATCCGGCCCTGCATCCCAATGCTTATTTGTTGACCAATGTTCGAAACACTCAGGTGTTGGACAGTCTCGAAAACTGGGACTTGGTTTTTCAAAGGAAATCAGTTTTTGAAGATCATACCACCAAGATTTACCAAAAAAGAGATTGATCCTTTATTCTCTTGATTTTTTTGCTTATTCTTGATTACTATATTTATTAATCTTGAAGTCATTTTGTTTTTTTAATACTGTAGACCAGTGGGGCGGAGGAGAACGTTGGCATCTGGATATGGCCTTACATCTGCGGTCCAAAGGTCATCGCGTGATGGTCATTACACAACCTGGCGCTGTTTTGGGTGAACGCGCCCAAAAAGAAGGTATAGCGGTCTTTGATATTGTTTTGAAAAACTTGAGCGTCTTGAACCCTTTTACCCTGCATAAATTGGCGAATATCTTTCGGTCGAATCAGGTTGATACAGTGGTTTTAAACCTTTCTCGTGATTTGAAATGCGGGGGAATTTCTGCTCGAATGGCAGGGGTAAAAAAAATTATTTTCAGACGGGGAAGTGATCGAAGTGTTAGGAATTATTTTATCAATCGCTACTTGTATCAAAAGGTGGTAACAGGAATTTTGACGAATTCACAGGCGACCAAAAAAGCCATTTTATCCGATGGTATTTCTTTGGTTGATCCGGATAAAATAACGGTCATCCCCAACGGGATCGACATTCAAAGTTTTTTGAATAAGGACTTTCAAGCTCTCCAACCTAAACAAAAATCTTCCATTGTATTGGGTGCTTTGGGAAGACTGGAGCCTCAAAAGAATTTTGAGTTTTTGATCCCCGTGGCGATGGAATTGAAAAAAAGGGGCATTCCTTTTGAATTTTTAATTGGGGGAAAAGGTTCCCAAGAGACAAGGCTCAAATCGCTTGTTGATGAAAATGATCTGACGGATGTTTTTCAATTTTTGGGTTTTTTAGATAATCCTAAGGATTTGCTGATGTCTTCTGATGTCTTTCTTTTACCTTCTTTGTGGGAGGGTTTTGGATATGTTATTGTCGAGGCTTCTTTGAGCGAACTTCCCGTTGTTGCATTTGATATCAGCAGCAATAGTGAGGTGATTAATGAAGCGACTGGCTTTCTGACGCCCCCGCATGATGTTGCCGCATTTTGTGATAAAATTGCTTATTTATACAATGATCTAGAGGAACGCAAAGCCATGGGAAAAGCGGGTAGAAAATTTGTAGTGGAACATTTTGAATCGGCTAAAATTTTTGACAGGATTGAGTCTTATTTGATGCGTCAATTATAAAGTTTGACTTTATACATCATGGGATAACCGATACCTTCGTCTTCGCTGGTAACCCAAAAGGTATTTTGATCAATGATTTTAATGGCTTCAATTTGTTTTCCATCGAGAGGCAATTTAAATTTTCTCATTTTGATCTCGTCCAGTTTTTTCATATCAAATGAACTGAGTGTGTATAGAAACTGTTCCCCGGAGCGTGTATAGCCCACCAGAGCAATCAAATTGTGGGTTTCGTGATAATCGCCTCCTGTGATCAGTGATTGTACATCGAAAGATTTTTTGGGACTTAAGGAGTAATTTCCCGAGGTTTTGGGGATGGAGTATAATTCGGTGGTATGGGTCACTCTATTTTTTGAAAATAAGATCAATTCGTTGGGAGTGGCTACAAGGGCTTCTGCATCAAAGGGGTGTTTTTTTCTTTTGTCAAAATTCTGTTGATTGCGATAGTTGAATGCTATTGTTCCAACTTTTTTAAAATCACTTTTAGGGTCAACGATCAGTATATTGAGGTCCTGTCTTTTTCCCTTGTTATTTCCACTGTCAGAGATATAGAGGTAATTTTCATCCTGTGCAATGTCTTCCCAGTCATTATTTTCAACTCCCTCAATATTGTATCCCTCTAATATATTTCCGGTTTCATTGAACTCATATAGAGTGGGCTTTCCGCCTGAATCATTGTGGGTGAGGAAACCGCCTTTAAAAAACTCTAAACCTGAAGTTTCCTCAATTTGTTTGGGGAGTTGGGTCCTGTAGATCACTGATTGGGCGAATAACTTTGCATTATTATTTGAGCCAAAACAGAGGATAAGAAGGATTAATAGTTTAAGAAAAGTTTCCAAAAAGATTATTGTGTTTTAATGGTGAAGTTAAGGTATTTTTTTTGGCCAATAATACCATTGAGCAATTCGAATGGAAGTTGGAGGGATGTTTTTATTTCCAATGTTTTGATGTCTATGCTTTTTTCACTGTAGGGCTCAATTTTGAAAATGGTACCGTCTTGATGAAAAGTAAAGGGTCCGGTATATTTTAGGTGCAGTGTATTGGCCGAGTGATTTTTCAGAAGGACTTTTGCGATCAATTCATCGTCTTTATAGGTTGGGTTTGAGGCACTGAGATTGGCCTTAACAACCTCAAGAAGATGTTCTTCCTTTCCAATCATCAGTTCTTTAAACCAAACCATTGTTTTGCCTTCAAAGAGGGCTTTTTTTACTTCTTCGGCACTGTTGTTTTTACACAAAACAAATGTCATGGGTCTGTGACCTCCCTTTGGGATGTCAAAATCCCAAGCAGTCAGTTTGTGAACATCTGAAGTTCCTACCATGGTGAGGTTGTTTTCTAATGCGATCTCAATGGCCTCCTCGGAAAAGGTGGTGAAGTTGACCACTTCGATCCCGTGAAGGAGTTTTCTTTCAATGAGCTCGACGTGCATCGGATCCAACTTGGCAATTCCATCTTTACGATGTGCTTCCCAATTGGGATGATTCCAAAAAACAAAACCTTTTTGACGATTGGCCTCTTTGATACCCGCAGTGGGGTCATCCGGGAATAAAAGTTTGTTGGCATCTTGAATGAATACTGCATTGATATGCCCGGGAGGCATGGAGCGGGTAATTTCGGCACCTCTGATCACCGTAAGTTTTGATTTACTGGCAGCTCCCTCGGCAATACTATAGGATCGATTTCTATCGGGATTGGGGAGGTCTTTACGGTGGGGTTGATATTCCAGATGATCTGTAATAGAGATCAAATCCAGCCCTTCTTTTAGTGCCTCTTCTACTCTGATGTTGGGCCAAACGGATCCATCGGAAAAGGTGGTGTGGATGTGAAGGTCTGCGCTGACTATAGATTGTCCCTCAGGGGCTACAAAAAAAGCTTGATCTTGTGCATTAATCCATAACGGAAATGTTGTAAGCAATAGCAGTACTGCTTTTGGAGTTATTTTTATCATCGTAAATTTATTTACCAGTCATTTAAATCATGGAAGAGTGTTTGCATTGAGTTATCCAAAACTTCTTTGTAAACGTCTTCCATCTGGTCAGAATCTGTTTAGGTTATTTTTTTCTTTTTGCAATAACTGTTGAATTCTTCTCGTATAAGATACTCAATCTTTTTTTGAATGTTGGCGTTATTGACGAGCTAAATCTTGCAATCATCGATATCGATTTTCATCTTTTTATTTTTTACGCTAACCAAAACAAGTGGTGTTGACTAAAGTTAAAAAGAGAGTCAACGTTAAGATTTACTGCCAGCAATTTGTTTACGAACAACTGGTTTTAACGACCAAAGTCGTCTTGAAGTCTTACGATATCTTCTTCATTGGAGGGGTTGTTAGGATCGGTATGTTGCCATATTTCAGCAACCAAGGCTTGTTGGTCAAGGCCAATAAGTCGGTGGCGTTCGCCTTGTTTAAGCCTTACTTGGTCTCCTTCGTTTAGTGTGATTAAGGACTTTTGATCGTCATCATTGGACCGGATTATGCCAACTGATCCTTGATAGACCCGCCAAATTTCGGCTCTTCGGTGGTGATATTGCCATGAGAGTCTTGCTTTGGGATTGACGATAAGGATTTTGGGACTGAGTTTCCCTCCAATTTTAAGACTGTCAATGGCGATGCCTTCAAAAAATTGGTTTGCAAATTTTTGCGCCTGGGTTTCATCGATGACCAAGAAGCCTCCCCAAGGGCGTTCAAAATCGAAATCGACAATATGGTAACCAAAGGATTCAATATGGTTTTTAACTTGAATGAATTGATTGGACTGATTCATTTTATAAAAATAATAACACAGGAATAACACTTTGCTATTCCTGTGTTGATTAGAGTATGGGTTGTTAAAAGCTATTAAATGGGAAGATCCCAACCTTGGCGGTATTCTTTGCTAACAAATGCATTGGCTTCGTCCAGGTTTTTGATTTTCATGTTTTCCCCATCCCAAAGTAGCTTTTTTCTACCGTAGTATTTCATGATCTTCCTGCCATTTTTTCGGGTTGCAACGACCTCTCTTAGGTCTCTACTTCGAAGGGCAAGGTTCCCCATGATTACGGTTTCGGTAAAGGGTCCGGAATAATCAAATGAGGAAGTCAAATTTTTGTGTTCGACACTGTTGAACCCGGCTTTACAGGCTTCTGTCCACGCGGCAGCGTGAACATCGTTGACATTGGGTTGTTTGCTGGTATCGAATACAACCGGATCTTCTCCTTTGACGTATAAGGTGGGATTATTGGCATATATTTCAGCAGTAATCACCCCTTTAGCGCCTAACATCATGATTCCACTAGAGTTCCCCATATCGTAATTCATGATGAATTCATCTTCAATTTCTTCGGGAATGGTGGGGGTAAGTCCTCCGTCCATCCAGATGAGTTTGATTCCATCTTTGTTGTGCGGAGAATTTTTGTATTCCAGGGTTACCATAGATGAAATGGGACATCCCTCCGGGGTGTACTCCGGAGTCCACATTTTTTTGAATACGTTGGTTGCAGTACATTCTACACTGCTGGGATAGCCCAACTGTAGTGTTTTGTAGGGTGCATCAAGGGTATGGCATCCAATGTCACCGAGTGCACCGGTTCCGTATTCCCAAAAACCTCTCCAATCGAAGGGGTGTAATCCCGGAGAATAAGGTTTAGATTGGGCAGTTCCCAACCATAAATCCCAGTTCAATGAATCGGGTTTTTTGGCGATATTGGCACTGGGATGATTCACTCCTTGAGGCCAAACCGGGCGGTTGGTCCAAGCGTATATGGTGTGTACTTTTCCAATTTTGTTTTGGTCAATCCACTCTTGAATTTTGGGAACTCCAATACTGGATCCTCCTTGGTTACCCATTTGAGTAACAATATTGTTTTTTTCAGCGGTTTGTGCCAGAAGTCTTGCCTCAGCAATGGTATGGGTTAGGGGTTTTTGCACATAAACGTGAATGCCTCTGTTCATACAATCATAGGCAATTTTGGCATGATTGTGATCGGGGGTAGAGATGGTGAGTGCATCAATATCCTTTTCTTTGTCGAGCATTTCCCTGTAATCCACATATTTATTGACATTGGCATGTGTGGTGTAAGCGCTTTTGGCTCTTGCGGGATCAACATCACAAAGTGCAACGACTCTGTTTTTTCCGTTTTGATAGGCATTGCTAATGTCGGAAGTTCCTTTTCCACCAGATCCAATGGCGGCCAATCCCAATTGGTCACTGGGAGCGGTGTAGCCTTGTCCACCCAAAACGTGACGAGGAACAATGAAGACACCTGTTCCGATCATTCCTGTTTTTTTGATGAAGTTTCTACGTGATTTGAATTGTTTTTTGTTCATCTTTAAAATTTTCGTGCTTAAAAATAGTCAAGTTTTTTGATTATTCAAACCCAAGTGTTTTTATATTTAAAGAGAAATATCTCGCTTCCATGGCAGGAAGTCAAATTGTCTGTTTTGGGATGCTTTGGTAATATTTTTTCCGCTGGCCACTTCGATGATGAACTCCAGTAAATTGTCAGATAATTCTTCCAAAGATTGTATTCCTTCAATAATGGAGCCGGTATTGAAATCGATGATGTCTTTCATTTTGTGATATACCGTTGTATTGGAAGCAACTTTAATGACGGGTGCAACAGGGTTGCCGGTGGGGGTTCCGAGACCGGTAGTAAAAATAATCAGGTTGGCTCCCGAGCCTGCCATTGCGGTGGTGCTTTCTACATCGTTTCCGGGCGTACAGAGCAAATTCAAGCCTCTATTGGTGAAATATTCTCCATAATCGAGCACGTCGACGATTGGTGAACTGCCCCCTTTTTTTGCGGCCCCGGCAGATTTCATCGCATCGGTGATGAGTCCGTCCTTGATGTTTCCGGGAGATGGATTGGCACTAAAATCTGTTCCTGAAGCAATGACCTTACTTTCGTAAGATTCCATTAGGTTAATGAATTTTTTGGCTTTTGCCAGATCGACACAACGGTCAACGAGTTCTTGCTCAACCCCCCTTAGTTCGGGGAATTCTGAAAGTATGGCACTACCTCCCAAGGCGATGAGTTTGTCCATAGAGGCCCCCAAGGTGGGATTAGCAGAGATGCCTGAAAAGCCATCGGAACCTCCGCATTCCAGACCAATGATAAGCTTGGAAAGGGGTGTTTTTTTCCTTTGAATGTCATTGGCTTTTTTGATTTCTACCAGAGAGTCTTGGATTATTTTTTGAATTAGACTTTCACCGTTTCCTATTTCCTGCTGGTCAAATATCAGCAAGGGTTTGTCAAAGTTTTTATTGATGGTTTTGAGTTCTTTAAGGAAAACATCGGCTTGTAAGTTTTGACAACCCAAACTTAATACGGATGCCCCTACTACATTAGGATTGTTGACATAGCCCGCCAAGAGTTTTCCCAACATGGTGGAATCGGCTCTTGTACCTCCACAACCTGCATTGTGGGTAATGAATCTTACTTCAACATTGGGAAAGGGATTAATGGTTTCAGGTACTTGGACGGTTTGTGTTTTTCCTTGAATCAGAGTTCTCAGGAAATGTTGGTGTTCGGATAATTCATCGGGATAGAATTCCCGTTCAAAGATGGTTTTGAGGAGTTCTATATTTCTGTTTTCGCAAAAAACCAAAGGAAAGAACAACCAGATGTTTTGGGTGCCTGCTGAACCGTCTTTGCGGGGGTAACCCATAAAATATCTTTCTTTTTTGGACGGGCTTTGGACTGGGGTTTTTCCAACCTTATCAAAGCTGATGTCATTGTTGAAAGTATTGTCCATATTTTTTGTGGTCAGTGCAGCTCCCTTGGGAATTTCTTGAATGGCGATCCCAACTTTGACACCATACATGATAAGCAGATCTCCTTTTTTTAAGGATTCT
>JBESZM010000019.1:0-60779 GCA_041254175.1 Flavobacteriaceae bacterium
CCTGTTTTCCAGCGATCTACTTTTTTTCGGGTTCCCTCCGGAGCAATCGCCATTCGAAAAGCATCCTGCTCTTTAAAAATTTGTGCTATGGCTGATACTTTATTTTCATTGGAATTGCGATTGATGGGAGTTCCTCCTAAGGCGCGAAAAAACCAACCCGTAAGGGGATTAAACAATTCTTTTTTCCCCACATAGCTTATTTTTTCGTTCAGGACAGCACGGGTCAAAACCCCAATGATAAAATCCATGTTTCGGGTATGGGGATAAACAGCTACAATGAATTTTTTCAATTGAGGAAAATCTCCTTCAATCCTCCAGCCCATTATACGAAGAAACAGGATCTTAGCCAGCCATGACATCATTGTGAATTCAATTGATTTAGATGAGCTTTGGCCCGATCGAGGTCCCGTGGGGTATCGATTTCAAAATTTAGATTGTGGGTCACCACCATCTTAATTTTTTTCCCGTGTTCGAGATAGCGAATGCATTCGATTTTTTCGGCCGACTCCAAAGGAGTCATCTCCTGCTCGCTGAATTCGATCAGGGCTTGCTTTCTAAAAGCATAAACCCCAACATGCTTATAATAGGGCGGGGCTTTTTCATGATCCCGATCAAAAGGAATGGGTGAACGGGAAAAATAAAGTGCAAAGTCATTTAAATCGACAATCACTTTGACCACACTGGGATTTTTGACCTCCTCCGGTTCGAGAAGTGGGGTCATCAACGAGGCCAAAGCGATTTCCTTCCGGGGATCATCCTCAAAGACTTCAATCAGCTTTTTTAGGCTGTCACCATCCACAAAAGGCTCGTCGCCCTGGACGTTGATGACCACATCGGCATCCATTCCCGATACGGCTTCGGCAATGCGGTCGCTGCCACATTGATGATCGTTCCGGGTCATGACAGCTCGCCCTCCGTTGTCAGAAATTTCCTCAAAGATCACATCGCTGTCCGTAGCCACAACCACTTCGTCAAAAAGACCTGTAGCCACTACATTTTGATAGGTTCTTAAAATAACGGTTCTATCCCCCAACTGCTGCATTAGCTTACCGGGGAAGCGCGAGGAGTCATAACGCGCAGGTATAATCGAAACTATTTTCATTTATGCAAAGATGAGAAATATTGATTTAATAATACCAAGTGTAAACTTCCCCTTTTATATAATTAAAATAATCAAAAACTCTCCTTTCCAAACCCGACCAAAAACAAACGTTCTTTGGCGCGGGTCATTGCGGTATAGAGCCATCTAAAATAGTCATTATTGGGTCCTTCGGGCAGGTAGGGTTGTTCCACAAAAACATTTTTCCATTGCCCTCCCTGTGACTTATGACAAGTAATGGCATAGGAATATTTAACCTGTAAAGCGTTAAAATAAGGATCGGTTTTGACCTTGAGAAACCGCTTGTATTTGGACTTTTCGTGGGCGTGATCCATAGACACCTTTTGGTACAGCAATTGAGACTGTTCATAGCCCAGATTAGCGGTTTCGCTGTTGAGTGTTTCCAGAAGCAGAACGGTGTCAAAAGCCGACTCGTCGGGATAATCCACCATTTGCACGTTTACCTCGGCAAACTTCATATCATAGCGATCCACATATTTGTTGATCCGATTGATGCGGATTACATCCCCATTGGCGATAAAACCGGGTTGAGAATCGGCACCCAACCAAAAATAATTGTTTTTTACCACCATCAGTTGGTCACCAACCGCCAGATCGGATTCCAGAAAAAGGATACGTTCCCGTATACTTTTATTGTAAAGGTTGGCCCTTTTGTTGGAACGAACAATCAACACGGTTTGGTCAATACCATCCTCTTCCAGGGCATTGTTGAGCAATTCCAAAAACTCATTGCCTTCAATGATACGTTGTACGTCTTTAAAACCAGCCAGCTGAAATTTAAATCCTTCGAACTGATCCTCAACCAGTAACTCCCTCAGTTTTGTAGCGTTGAACAAAATCCCAGATTCGGCTTTTTGTCGAACCACATCTTCGAGCGTAATGCTGTAAACATTGGCATTGAACTGAGTGGTCAATTCATCTTCATCAAGCGCAGGACTTAATCCCAAATTGACGGGAGGCAATTGGGCGGTATCACCCACAAAAATCAACTGACAATTTTCACCGTTGGTGACATAGTGCACCAGGTCATGAAGTAAAGATCCATTTTCAAAAAGTTTACTTTGTTGTCGATCATCCCCTATCATGGAAGATTCATCAACGATAAAGACTGTATGGGTATGTTTGTTTTCTTTTAAAGTAAACTGAATCCCGCCTCCCCCACTGTCGGCTTTGGGAAAATAAATTTTCTTGTGGATGGTCAGCGCCTTTTTACCTGCATAGGCCGACAGTACTTTGGCAGCCCGACCCGTTGGAGCCAACAGCACAGATTTTTTTCGGATGCGACCCAATTGCTGAACCAAATGACCAATCAGCGTAGTTTTTCCCGTTCCGGCGTATCCCTTGATCAACAAAAGAGCATCTTCAGATGCATTGGATAGAAAATGAGCGATTTTTTCAAAACCCTTCGCTTGAGAAGCCGTTGGTTCAAACCTGAACTTTTCTAATAGAATGGTATGGAAAGATGGGTTTGACATATGGGTTATTTTCCCACAAGATAAATCATTTGTAAAACTTTTACGATTCAAAAAAAATTGTAGATTTGTTGGTAGTAAAATAAATAAGCCATGAAATTAGGGATTCAAGCTGTACTTTGGATACTTGCCATATTTTTCAGTTACAAGATCTATGACTCAATCAATGGACCGATCAACTTCAACAAGACCAAGAACGAGCGGTATGCCGTGGTGATCAATAAATTGAAATTGATTCGTAAAGCACAAATCGCTCACAAAGATGTCAACGGAATCTACAGTAATAACTTTGACAGCTTGGTGAAATTTATTGATGATGGTATTTTTACCTTAATCGAAAAGAGAGATTCCTCCTACATGGAATATGACCGTACCTACAGGATCGACATGCTCCGCGAAGTAGTGGTCGTCGATACCTTGGGATTTGTTCCCGTCAAAGACTCCTTATTCAAAGATTCTAACGCCTATAAGAAATTTGCCAATGTTCCCATAGAAGGAGTCGAAGCAAAATTCGATATCAATGCTGACATCATAGACAAGAATGGATACAGAGTCCCTGTTTTTGAAGTAAAAGTCGCCAAGGACGTGATTCTCCACGATCAGGACAAAGATTTGATAAAAATTGAAAACGAGACCGTTTCCGTAGATGGAGTCAATGGTCCCTCGATCATACTGGGCTCCCTTACCGAAGTAAGCACCAACGGAAACTGGCCCACTATATTCGATGCCGTTCAATAAAACCACCATACAAGATAAAGAACTGTCCATCCAAATTTTTAAGGATGGATTTTCTTTTTGTACCCCCAATGCCCGGCCTTTTTTTAAGTTTGAAAACCACAGCATCGAGCAAGGAGATGCCTTTCAAGAATTACTGAAATCGCATTCTTTTCTCGAAAGTGAAAAAATCAAAGCGGTTCACTTTGATCATCGGGCCACTTTTGTACCCAAATCACTCTACAACCCAGCCCAAAAGAAAAATTACCTCAATTACAATGTCTCTCTTGAGGAGGGTTGGAGCATTGCTGAAAAACAAACTCAAGACGATCAGGTCAAAATCCTCTATCCCTTTGAGGAACAAACAGAAACCACCTTACAACATTATTTTAAAGACATCAGCTTTACCCACTACTCCCAAATACTTTACGACCTCAGTACCCCTGTAAGCAATGAGGATGATACAATGGTAATGAACCTTCACATGCAAGACGACGAATTTGATCTTTTGGTCTTTAGGGGCAAGGAACTCTTGCTATTCAACACCTACCCCTATAAAAATGCGGATGGTTTTCTCTATTTTGTACTGGCTGTTGCAGAGGAATTATCATTATCACCCGAAGCCTTTAGTGTTGTATTTTTCGGTAAATATGCCCGTTATAAAAAGTGTTATGAAGCTTTGGAGCATTATCATCAAAAAATAATTTTTGCCGATCAATCTGGCTTTATGATGTTTGACGAAAAGGAACACCCTGCCCCCTACTTCCTCAATCTTTTTGACTGATGCGGATCATTTCAGGTGCTCATAAAGGCAGAAGACTCATTGCTCCCAAAAAACTTCCCGTTCGCCCCACCACTGATCGGTCAAAAGAAGCCTTATTCAACATCCTTCAACACCAATACGATTGGGAGAACACCTCTGTTTTGGATCTTTTTTCCGGTACGGGAAGCATCAGTTATGAGTTTGGTTCCAGAGGCGTAAAAAACATCATCGCTGTGGATCAAAATAAAATGTGTGTTGATTTTATCCGTAAAACCTCCGAATCCCTAAAACTTCAAATTCAGGTCACTCAGATGGATACCCTAAAGTATTTGTCTGCCGTAAAAACGCAATTCGATTTGATTTTTGCAGACCCTCCCTATGATTCGGAAACCCAACAATACATTGAGATCATTGAAACAGTTTTTGCCAACCAACTTATAGATCGGCAAGGGCTATTGATCATCGAACACAGCGAACAAGAGAAGTTTGAACAACACCCCAGGTTTAGCCAATCCAGAAGATACGGCAGCAACGTATTCAGTTTTTTTGAGGAATAAAAAAGGCAGGCCTGTAAGCCGGATTCTGTCGAGTCTTATTATTTATCTGGATGTTGTATCACTACAACATTCTAGCCGCCTACCCAATTGCATCGGACGAGCCGTCCTCAAACGCAATCTTACTTGGCGTTGCACCGCATAGAGTTTACCTGATTTCACTACAGCCGAACTGTACTTGCTTTCTGTTGCACTGGTCCTATTCGCCAAGGCGAACGACGGGCGTTACCCGCTATACTGCTCTGTGGTGTCCGGACTTTCCTCTCTTGTAAACAAGAGCAATAAGACAGCCTGCCATTTGCAAAGTTAGTCTTTTGTTGATAATTTAAGGTGAAATTATTTGTTGACCCCCGCATGGACATTTTTCAATTTTTATCTTTGTTTATACGCCACACGATATGGAAACTTACATTGTCTCAGCCTTAAAATATCGCCCTCAAACCTTTGAGGAAGTCGTGGGCCAAAAGGCCATTACACAGACATTGGAAAACGCCATACAAAAAAATCAATTGGCACAGGCACTTCTTTTTTGCGGCCCTAGGGGCGTAGGCAAAACCTCTTGTGCGCGTATTCTGGCCAAAAGGATCAACAGTCAAGGCAAAGATGACCCTGATGAGGATTTTGCTTTTAATATTTTTGAGTTGGATGCCGCCTCAAATAATTCTGTCGATGACATAAGGAGCTTGAATGAGCAAGTGAGAATACCTCCACAAGTGGGTACCCACAAGATTTATATCATCGACGAAGTACACATGTTGTCTATAGGGGCCTTTAATGCCTTTCTCAAAACCCTGGAAGAACCCCCAAAACACGTTATTTTTATTCTGGCCACCACAGAAAAACAAAAGATCATCCCCACCATACTCTCCCGATGTCAAACCTATGATTTTAAGAGAATCAGCGTAAAAGATTGCAAAGCACACTTACAAAAAATAGCCGAAGACCAAAAAATAGAATTTGAAGAGGAAGCCCTTGATCTGATCGCCCAAAAGGCAGATGGAGCACTCAGAGATGCCTTGTCCATTTATGACCGCATGGTGAGTTTTACCGACCGTAGCCTGACGGTAAAATCCGTATCTGAAAATCTCAATGTACTGGATCATGACACCTTTTTTTCCATTACAGAACTGATTCTAAACCACGACATCCCCACCCTTTTATTGGCCTTTGACGAATTGCTCCAAAAGGGATTTGATGAATTACAATTCATTACAGGACTGGGAACCCATTTCAGAAATTTGATGGTCAGTAAAGAAAATAAAACCCTTCATTTACTAGAGGTCAGTGCCAGTACTGAGGAAAAGTTTAAGGAACAAACAGCCAAAGCAGCACTACCCATACTCTTGAATGCCATAGATTTGGCCAGTAAATGTGAACTGGATTATAGAAATACGAAAAACAAAAGATTGTTGATTGAATTATGTCTCATGCAAATGGCCTCTCTCCATTTCGGGGAAAAGTAAACCAATTTATCATCCCGGTAAGCCATTTCAAAAGGTCTACTCCCAAAACATCTGTCCCACAAAAGGTGGTGGTTGCAGATACTCCCATTGAATATGCACCCCAAAAAGAAGATCGAGTGCAAACCGCACCCTCCACTACAGAAAAAAAACAAGCTTTTTCCCCTCCCAAAATCAAAATTGAAAAACCTTCCATGAAGAGTGGCGTTTCCAGCTTATCTCTATCCAGTATCGGGTTAAAAAAAGAAGCCGAAAGAAGATCATCCTCCAAGAAAATTGCCGTTAATGACGCCGAGGAGAAATTCACCCAAGAGACCCTATCATCACTTTGGAAGACCTATACAGTCGAAAAAAATAATCTGGGAGAAAACAACATCGCTGCCCTGCTGGAAATGAGTCAACCCGAACTGCTGGCAGATCATAAAATATTATTAAAAACCTCCAGTTCCCTCAGTAAAGTTGAATTGACAAAGGAACTCCCCCCCCTTCTCTCTCACCTCAGTAGGGCTTTGAACAACTATAAAATCACTTTTGAAATCAAGGTAGAAACCCCTAAAAGTGAAGAGTTTGTTTATAGCATTAAGGAAAAATACGATTATCTAAAGAAAATAAATCCCGAAATCGAAGTGCTAAAAAATGAATTTGATTTAGATCTTTAAAAACACTGCCATGCTTGGACTCAAACTTCCTACCGATCCCCGTTGGGTAAACATCGTTGAAAAAAACATACACGAAATATTGACCGATCACGCTTTTTGCGAACAAAAAGCAGCCAGTACTGCCATCTCCCTGATGGTCAGATATCCTGAAGAAAGTGAACTGGTTGAGGCCATGATTGCTCTGGCACAAGAAGAATTGAGTCATTTCGAAATGGTTCACCAACTCATACGCGAAAGAGGTTGGGTGTTGGGAAGAGAACGCAAAGATGAATACGTAAGGGATTTACAGCAGTTTTTCCCCAAAGGAGGGAGCAGAACGGATCAATTGGTTCACCAATTGCTCTGCGCTGCGTTGATTGAGGCCCGAAGCTGTGAACGATTTAGATTATTGTCGGAGTCGATTGCCGATAAGGCGCTTCAAAAATTTTACAAAAAACTCATGATCAGCGAAGCACACCACTATACCCTGTTCTTGAAATTGGCGCGTAAATATGGTAAAGATGAAAAAGCAGTCAATGAAAAATGGGACGCTTTATTGGAATTTGAGGCACAATTGATGGCTCAATTGGGTAAAAAGGAAACCATGCACGGTTAGCTTTTTTTGCGTTTGTTTTTGTGCATGTATTTTATCATACCATCCGAAAGTCCAAACTTGGGCACATAGATTTTTTGCCCCCCACTCCACTCTAAAGCTTTGAGGTAGATTCTTGCCGCAGGAATGATGACATCAGCACGATCAGGGTTGAGCTCAAACTTTACAATTCGCTCTTCATAACTGAGTGACTCCAACTCCAAAAATATCTGATTGAGTTTGATCATCGACAAAGGTTTTCCCTCCTTAATGTTGGATAATTTAAAAAGCTTATTGATGTTTCCCCCGGATCCCATTAAGGTAATTTTGCTATAGGGTTTTGCATTTTTGATGATCCAATTTCTTATGGCCTCCCACACCCTGTCATCCACCAAATTATTGATCAGTCTTACAGTACCAATTTTGAAAGACTTGGAACAAACCCTTTTGCCTTCATTGATAAAAGTGAATTCGGTACTACCACCACCAACGTCCACAAAAAGAAAAGTTTTTTGGGTATTTAAAAAGTCAGATATTTTACTGTTGGAAATAATTTCAGCCTCTTTCCTTCCATCAATGATCTCAATTTTGATTCCTGCCTTTTTTTTTACCTGTTCGACAACATCCCCGCTGTTGTTGGCCTCTCTTAATGCAGAGGTGGCATAGGCTTGATAATGAGAAACCCCATGAACTTTCATCAACAGTTTAAAGGCTTTCATGGCATTGACCATTCGCTTGAGGCTTTTTTTGGAGATTTCACCCAAGGTAAAAGAATCCTCCCCCAAACGTATGGGAGCCCTGACCAAAGCATTTTTCTGAAAGTGAACCCCTTCTTTGGTTTCGATGACATTTGAAATCAATACCCGTATGGCATTGGATCCAATATCAATGGCAGCATATTTTTTAATCTTCAATCCTATGGTTTCAATTTATTTTTAAAGTAAGCGTAAGTAGTCCATTGGGAGCGTTGTGTGGCTTGACCCAATTGAGGGATTACCATTTTGTTTTGTGGATTTTGATTGACAATTCTGGCCTTGATATTATCCTTCCAAGAAAGCTCAAAAGTATCTAAGATTTGTTGTTGTAATTCTTTATCATAAACGGGACAGGCCACTTCAATCCTATTTTCGATATTTCGCGTCATAAAATCAGCAGAGGACAAGTATATTTTTTTGTCTCCTGCATTCTCAAAAATGAGTACACGAGGATGCTCCAAAAACTTATCTACCACACTTACCACAGTGATATTTTCACTCAAGCCTTTTACTCCCGGAACCAAACAACAAATACCCCTGACAATCATTTTAATTTTGACCCCGGCTTGACTGGCCTCATATAGCTTGTCAACCAGAGGGTAATTTGTAATGTTATTCAGTTTGAGCGAAATACCCGAAGGAAGTCCGTTTTTGTGATTTTGAATTTCATTGTCGATCAGTTTTGATATGATCGAGGCAGTGTAGTGAGGGGATACGATCAGGTGTTTGTATTTTTTGATTTTATAACTCACCTCAAGGAAGTTAAATACTTTATTGACCTCTTTGAGTATTTTTTGGTTGGTGGTAAACAGGGTGTAATCGGTGTAAATCTTAGCAGTGGATTCATTGAAATTTCCGGTGCTGACAAAACCATATCGTCGATTTTTCTTATCGTGTTCCCTCTCAATGACACATATTTTGGAGTGGACTTTCAGTCCGGGAATCCCAAAAATCAATTGTACACCAGCTGCCTCAAGTTGTTCTGCGAAATTGATGTTATTTTCTTCATCGAAGCGCGCCTGAAGTTCAATTTGAACCAGTACTTTTTTTCCATTTTTTGCGGCATTGATCAAAGCACTGGCAATATGAGAAGCCTTTGACAAGCGGTAGATGGTTATTTTTATCGATTTGACCTTGGGGTCTAATGCCGCTTCCCTCAAAAACTTGATGACATATGAAAAATCTTGATAAGGTGCATAAAGCAAATAATCCTTTTGATCGATCGCATCCAATATATTTTCCTCCAAACTAAGCCCCGGTATGGGAAGTGGAGGAAAAGAAGAATACAACAAATCCGTACGATCCAGGCTGGGAAAGCCCATATAATCCCTTCGCTGGTGATACTTTCCGCCGGGAATCAGACTGTCGGTAGAGGCAATATTGAGTTTTTCCATCACAAAGCGAAGGGTTGGCTCCGGAATTTCTTTGTCATAAACCAATCTGACAGGATCACTAATCATTCGATCTTTTACACTGAGGGTTATTTTTTCAACATAACTAATGGATACATCTTCCTCTAAATCCAATTCGGCATCACGGGTGATTTTTACCATGTGTGCCTGAATGCTTTTGTAGTTGAAAAAGCTAAAGATCATATGAAAATGGTAGCGAATCAAATCATCCAGCATCATAATGTATTGCTTTCCATCACTGTTCTTTGGCAATACCACGAATCTTTTGGCATCTTTGGGCATCTCGATCAGCGCATAAATATTTTGATCTGATGCTTCATCCAAGGTCATGGTTACGATCAAAAAGGCCTTGTTAGCAGACAAATCTTGATCCCTGTTTTGGGACAAAATGATGGTTACCAAAGCAGGGTTTACATTTTGTATAAAATAATTCTTTAGGAAATCTTCCTGCTCGGGCTTTACCTCATTTTGATCGATAAAAAAGATGTTTTCCCTTTCCATCTCTTTGTAAATTCCATTGAGGATTTTTAGGCTTTCGTCCTGAAGCTCAATTACTTTATTGGTGATTTCCTTGAGCAATGCCTCTGCACTTCTGCCTGCAAAAACCCTTTTACCCGTTTTACTGGATTGTGCAATTCGTTTTACGGTGGCATATCGAACTTGGAAAAACTCGTCCAAATTATTAGAGAAAATTCCCAAAAAACGCAGGCGTTCCAATAGCGGTACATTTTTGTCATTGGACTCTTGTAAAACACGAGCATTGAAATCGAGCCAACTGATTTCTCTATTGATGTATTTGGGAGTTGCACTCATATCCGTTAAACATTATTTTTTTTCTGACCCAATATTACTTCTCCCTTAAATAAATTACTCCATTGATCTCCGTCAAAAGAAACCTTTGCAAATCCGGCAGTCCTAAGGTGATTGATGCCTGCATCCGAAAAATGATTGATCACCTCGGTAAAAGCAGGATTGTGTCCAACCAAAACCACTTTGCTCCACCGATCATCCAGGGCATAAACATAGTCTATTACACTAAAACCCGAAAAAGTATAGAGTTGATTATCGATCATCAATTTTTCCATTGGAATACCCAATTCACGGACCACAATCATGGCAGTGTGCAGGGCCCTGATCGCTGGACTGGAGATGATGATCTGAGCTTTTGTAAAAAAATCACTCTTTTGATGAGATTTCTTTTGGATTCTCTCAATCCCTTCCTGGGAGAGTGGTCTGTTGATATCATCAACCCTGTAAGCTCTATTGGATTTGGCGTGCCTTAAAATGACAAGTTCTTTCATCAGTTAAGGAGCTAAACGTTTTGTTTTCCAATCTATACCGTCCAAATAACAACAAATTCTGTCATGCAGGCGGTTGGGACGACCTTGCCAAAACTCAATTTCCTGGGGTCGTACCAGTATCCCTCCCCAATGATCCGGACGGGGGATTTCTGTATTTTCAAACTTTTCCTCTAAAGAAGCTTGCAGGTCTTCCAAAAATTTTCGATCGGAAATGACTTCACTTTGTGGGGAGACATGGGCTCCTAATTGACTTCCCCTTGGACGCGAATCAAAATATTGATCCGATTTTTCGGCAGACAATTTTTCAGCTTCTCCTTTGATGATGATTTGCCGCTCCAAACTCGGCCAATAGAATGATAATCCAACTTTGGGATGATTCATTAGAGATTTGCCTTTTTCACTGTTGTAGTTGGTAAAAAACACAAAACCTTCATCCGAAAAATCCTTGAGCAATACAACCCTAGCACGGGGAAAACCGTCATCACCAAGTGTAGTGAGACTCATTGCATTGGCTTCATCTATGGCATCCGCCTCTTTGGCCTCATAAAACCAGGTTTGGAAAAGCTGTAAGGGGTTGTCTTTGACATGATGAAAGTCCAGGGTTCCCTTTTCGTATGATTTACGTAAATCAGCCAACTTAGGTTTCATCTCTTTACTACTCATACAGCAAATTTACGATTAATCCCTCAGACTAAATATCAAATATTTTACCATCTGCAGCCAATTCAACCGCATCAAAAAAGGGAGCAGCCTCCGTTAAAAATCTGTTTTTGTCCCGATAACGTGATGAGAAATGTCCCAAAACCAGCCGTTTAACTTTTGCCAGTTGGGCAATTTTTGCTGCTTGTGCTGCTGTACTGTGTTTGGTCTTTTCGGCCAAATTTTCGTGGGCATCCAGGAAAGTGGCTTCGTGATAAAGTAAATCAACGCCTTTAACCAAAGGCACTACAGATTCATTATAGGCAGTATCACTACAAAATGCATAACGTTTGATAGGATTGGGATCCAGTGAAACCATATCGTTTTTGAGTTCGGTTCCGTCCTCCAAAACTAAATCCTTTCCATGTTTAAGGTTCTGAAAATCGTAATGAGGGATGTTGTAGTTTTTTATTTTTTCTTTGTTCAACCTCCTCAAACCGGGCTTTTCCTGAAACAAAAATCCATTGGTATAAACACGATGATCGAGTGGGATGGTATGAACCGTAAGTGAATCATCCTCAAAAATCAGTACCGATTCTTTCTTTTCCAATTCGTGAAAGAATAAATTGTAATTGGTCCAAGAGTTGGCCAGTTTAAGCTGGAGTGTAAGTACCTCCTTGATTCCTTTGGGTCCGTAAATATGAAGATCGGCTGTCCTACCCAGGAGTCTGAACGTACTGATCAAACCCACCAAACCGTAAAAGTGATCTCCATGCAGGTGGGAGATGAATATATGTTTGATTCTTGAAAACTTGATTTTCTGCTGCCGCAGTTGAATCTGAGTCCCTTCACCACAATCAATTAAAAAAAGATGGTCTTTGACCTCCAAAACTTGGGAGGTGGTGTGGGCATTTTCTAAGGGTGTTGCAGAATGACAACCTAAAATATTAAGTTTCATAACGACGTCCCTAGGTCTCTTTGAATTTGCTCCATCTGTAAGTAATCCTCAGCTTCGATCAGTGTGGGGACTATGTTGAGTGACTCTATATTGGTGATGGATGGGGACTCTTTTAGTACGACAACCAAACAAAATCCCACAGAAACAATATTGTGATTGATTTGGTTGAGGGATGAGACAAGAGTTTTGTCTATTGTTTCCAAAGATGACAAATCGAGGATCACATCTGAGGTAAAGTTAAAGGACAAAAGATCAGAGTCGAAGGCGTCCTTTTGATTATTGTCAAATTTAAGGTATAAGTGTGTCTCTTTATTTTTTGAGATCATGTGGACGGAATATTGAGTTTGGCAACCAGTAAATAGATAATGGCCATTCTGATGGCAACGCCATTCTCAACTTGATCTAAAATGATGGCATTGTTGGAATCGGCCACGTCGGAAGTGATTTCCACCCCTCGATTGATCGGTCCGGGATGCAACAATAAGATTTCCTTTTTGAGCTTAGCGAGTTTTTGGGCGTTAAGACCATAAAGTTGAGCATATTCACGGGTAGAAGGAAAATAGTTTAAATCCATTCTTTCATTTTGAACCCTGAGCATATTGACAGCATCGCACCATTTAAGGGTTTGCATCAAATCTGTACTCATACTTACTCCAAGAGCTTCAATGTGCTTTGGAATCAATGATTTAGGGCCGCAAAGCTGTACCTCAGCACCCAACATTTTCAAAGCATAGATGTTTGATAAAGCTACTCTGGAATGGAGGATGTCTCCCACAATAGCAATCTTTTTCCCTCTTAACTCACCCAATTTTTCTTTGATAGAATAGGCATCCAAAAGGGCTTGGGAGGGGTGTTCGTGGGTGCCGTCTCCAGCATTGATGATACAGGCATCTACGTTTTTGGAGAGAAATAAAGCTGCTCCCGGATTGGGGTGTCGCATCACCACCACATCCACTTTCATCGCCAAAATATTGTTGACTGTATCTATCAAGGTCTCTCCTTTTTTGACGGAAGATTGGGAGGCAGAAAAGTTGATCACGTCAGCGCTCAATCGCTTCTCGGCCAACTCGAAGGAGAGCTTGGTACGGGTACTGTTTTCGAAAAATAAATTGGCAATGGTAATGTCTCTCAGGCTGGGTACTTTTTTGATGGGGCGATTGATAACTTCTTTGAAATGGTTTGCAGTTTTGAAAATCAACTCAATATCCTCTTCATTAAGGTATTTGATGCCCAATAAATGATTGACACTTAGCTGTTCCATAGGCTATCTATCTTCGATGAAAACGGTATCTTCTTTTGCTTGTTCTTTCCATTGAACCCTAACTTTGTCTCCTTCCAAAGCATCGACTTGTGCCCCGGTATAGTCTGGCTGAATAGGGAGATCACGACTGAATCTTCGGTCGATCAAGACCAAGAGTTGAATATCGTTGGGGCGACCATAATAATCCAATGCAGTCAATGCAGCTCTGATACTTCTTCCCGTATAGAGAACATCGTCAATGATCACCACAGATTTCCCCTCTATGGTCACTTCCATTTCGGAAGATGATGGTGATAGCGTTTTGTCAAATCGTCTAAAATCGTCTCTAAAAAAGGTGATGTCCAGTTTTCCGTTTATGACCTTATTGAGACCGTAATCATTTTCCAAAAGTTCTACCAAACGGTGGAGTAAGTGAATACCCCTCGGCTGTAAGCCCACCAACACTACTTGATCAAAATCATTGAATTTTTCAATCAACTGGCTGGCCAGTCGTTTGAGAATGATCTCTATTTTTTTATGAGACAGCAGTACTCTGAGAGACATTAGGAACTATTGATAGCACAAAAGTATCATTTTTTAATGAATCCATTGAACAAAAAAACCCTTCCAAGAGAAGGGTTTTCAATTTAAGAGTAATAATTTATCCTAGCTGTTTTTCATTTTCTCCTTTAAGTCGGCCAAAGCGTCCAAATCTCCCAAGGTAGTTCTTTCAGAGTTGTTTTCTTTGACTTTCTTTGCAGCCCTGTTGTAATTGAGCTTTTCTTGCTCTTTAAACAAGTTGGTATGAGAAGCGACAACGCGCTTGAACTCTTTATTGAATTCGATGATCTTAAACTCAGCTTCTTCGCCTTTGGTCAGTTTAGAACCATCTTCTTTTTCCATATGCCTCTGTGGTACAAATGCAATCACATCTTCGTTGAATTTAATGGTTGCCCCTTTGTCAACGATTTCAGTGATGGCAGTTTTGTGAATAGAATCCAAAGCAAACTCATCGGCGTATTTATCCCATGGATTGTCTTGGGTTTGCTTGTGACCAAGGCTTAGTTTTCTGCCCTCTACGTCAAGTTCTAACACCACAACTTCGATCTCTTCGCCCAAGGTCAATAGTTCTGACGGGTGCTTCACTTTCTTGGTCCAGGACAAATCAGAGATATAAACCAATCCGTCTACTCCTTCTTCCAATTCGATAAATACTCCGAAATTGGTAAAGTTTCTTACAACTCCTTTGTGTTTGGAGCCTACAGGGTATTTGGTGGTTATATCAGTCCAAGGGTCAGGAGTAAGTTGCTTAATACCCAAAGACATTTTTCGGGTCTCCCGATCCAAGCTCAGTAAAACGGCATCTACCTCATCCCCAACATTAACAAAGTCTTGTGCAGACCTCAAATGGGTAGACCATGACATTTCAGAAACATGGACCAATCCTTCTACACCTTCTTCTATTTCGACAAAGGCACCATAGTCGGCAATTACGACTACTTTTCCTTTGACTTGGTCTCCTTCTTTAAGCTCTTCACTCAATCGATCCCATGGATGAGCACTCAATTGTTTCAAGCCCAATTGAATTCTGGACTTATCATCATCAAAATCCAAGATCACCACATTGAGCTTTTGATCCAATTCCAATATTTCGTTGGGGTGGTTGATTCGGCTCCAGGACAGATCGGTAATATGAACCAATCCATCTACACCTCCAAGGTCTACAAACACTCCGTAAGAGGTAATGTTTTTTACCGTACCCTCTAGTACTTGTCCTTTCTCCAACTGACCTATAATCTCTTTCTTTTGTTCTTCGAGATCAGCCTCAATCAATGCTTTGTGAGATACGACAACATTTTTGAATTCGTGATTGATTTTGACCACCTTAAATTCCATGGTTTTATCAACATACTGATCGTAATCTCTAATAGGCTTCACATCAATTTGAGAACCGGGCAAGAAAGCTTCAATTCCAAATACATCAACGATCATTCCACCTTTGGTACGACATTTTACAAAACCATTTACAATTTCGCCATTGTCATGAGCATTGTTTACACGATCCCAAGCCTTAATGACACGGGCTTTTCTGTGTGATAAAATGAGTTGTCCCGTTTTATCTTCACGGGTATCTACGATTACCTCAACCTTGTCTCCAACTTTTAGGTTGGGATTATATCTGAATTCATTAAGAGAAATTACACCCTCTGATTTAGCGTTGATATCGATAATGGCCTCGCGGTCGGTCAAGTGAACTATGGTTCCATCCAATACATCCTCATCGGCAGTATCAACAAAATTTTCAGCCACCAAGGCTTCAAACTCTTTCAACTGCTCATCTTCGATGACATCAATACCTTCTTGATAGTTGTGCCAGTTAAAGTTTTCTAGAAACTCATCTTTCTCATCAGCCGCGGTAGCTTTTGATTTGGCAGGGGTTGCTTTTTCTTTTGGAGCAGCAACAACGGCCTCTTGGGCAACAGTTTCCTCAACAAGCTCAACCTTCTTTACTGTAGCTTTTTTGGCAGTAGTAGTTTTCTCTGCAGTAGTAGATTTCTTAGCAACAGTAGTTTTCTTAGCAGCGGTAGTTTTTTTAGTAGCGGTAGTTTTCTTAGCGGCGGTAGTTTTTTTCGAGGCCGCTTTTTTGGGTTCTTCAACTTTCTCAGCAGTCGATTTTTTGGTTGAAGTGGTTTTTTTCTCAGCCATGGCTGTGATAAAATTTGTATTCTGCCGTTCGGGAAATTTAATTGAAACAACAGAAGCTGTTAAATCCTATTTTATTGACTCTATTATTTCCCTATCAATTTAAGAGTGCGCAAATTTAACAGGAATATGCTTATTAACAAACATTTAAGGATTTTATTTGGCGTCTATTTTTTTTACCAAATGAGCAAATACTTGGTCTGTTGTTACCTCTGAAGTATCAATTTCCAGGGCATCGTCTGCCTTGCGAAGCGGGGCAATATCTCTAGCACTATCGGTTTGGTCACGATGAATCAGATTTTTCAAAACTTCCTCAAGGGTCGTTTCTTGACCTTGGGCTTTGAGTTCTTCATAACGCCGGCGGGCCCTGACCTCTGGGCGGGCAGTAAAAAAGAACTTATGGTCGGCATTGGGAAATACTACTGTCCCAATGTCTCTTCCATCCATCACCAAACCGTTTTCATGTGCCATTTGACGCTGTTGATGGAGTAAAAATTCTCTAACAATGGACAAAGCAGCAATGGCACTGACATGATCAGATACATGGGGAAGTCTAATTTTTTGGGAAACGTTTTCACCATTCAAATATAAATCCCCTGTCTCAGGTTCGAACCTCAGGCTTACTCCTTCCAGTACACCACTGAGTGCCTCTTGATCAATATGGTTGTCTTTTAAAAAACCTCTCTCTAAAGCAAAAAGTGTGACCCCCCGATACAAAGCACCAGAATCTACAAATGGGAGATGATAGTGGCGGGAGAGCATTTTGGCCAATGTACTTTTTCCCGTAGAGGCATATCCATCAATGGCTATAACTTTGTGTGAATTCAAAAGACTATAATTTTTTAAATGTCTTTGGATGCAGTACTTTATTGGAGAGTATTGCAATATCTAGCACTTCTTTCATTTCTCTAACATAGTGGAAGGTCAAACCCTTCAAATATTTTTCATTGATTTGGTCGATGTCCTTTTTGTTGTCCTCGCACAAAATAATTTCTTTGATTTTGGATCGTTTTGCGGCAAGGATTTTCTCCTTGATTCCTCCCACAGGCAAAACTTTCCCCCTAAGGGTAATTTCTCCTGTCATCGCCAGTTTATTTTTCACCCTTTTTTGGGTGAAGAGGGAGACCAATGAGGTGAGCATGGTAATTCCCGCACTGGGCCCGTCCTTTGGGGTGGCACCCTCGGGGACGTGTATGTGAACATTGTATTGATCGAAAGCAAAATCTTCCAGACCCAAAAACACTTTATTGGATTTAATAAACTCCATGGCAATGGTGGCTGACTCTTTCATAACCTTACCCAAATTTCCAGTAATGGTAAGCTGTCCTTTTCCATCAGAAATTGCAGACTCAATAAAAAGGATGTCCCCACCCACTGAAGTCCAAGCCAAACCGGTTACCACTCCAGCCACATGGTTGTTTTCATAGAGATCACGGTGTACCTTTTCGGGCCCCAGAATTTCGACCAAATCATCGGGAGCAGGGTTAATTTTATAATCCTCCTCCATGGCAATGGATTTGGCAGCATAACGAACCGCCTTGGCCACTTGTTTTTCGAGACCTCTTACCCCCGATTCCCGGGTATATCCCTCTACCATTTTATCCAAAACAGCCTTATTCAAGGCCAATTGTTTGTTTTTTAAACCGTGCTCCTTAAGCTGCTTGGGCAGCAGGTGTCTTTTGGCTATGGCCGACTTTTCTTCCAAAGTATAGCCCGAAATATTAATCATTTCCATTCGATCCCTTAGGGCAGGATGTATGGGTGACAGGCTATTGGCTGTAGCGACAAACATGACTTTGGATAAATCGTATCCCATCTCCAGGAAATTATCGTAAAAGGAGGTATTTTGCTCAGGGTCTAATACCTCGAGTAGCGCTGCTGCTGGATCTCCTTGTACACCAGTACTGACCTTATCAATTTCATCCAAAACAAATACAGGGTTCGATGTACCGGCTTTTTTTAAACTTTGAATGATACGGCCCGGTAAAGCTCCAATATAAGTTTTCCGATGGCCCCTGATTTCGGCTTCGTCACGCATACCCCCTAAAGAAATTCTAACGTAGGATCGACCCAAGGCCTCTGAGATGGATTTTCCCAGCGAGGTTTTACCAACGCCAGGGGGGCCAAACAAACACAAAATGGGAGACTTCATATCATTGCGAAGTTTTAAAACAGCCAAATACTCTATGATGCGTTTTTTGACGTCCTCCAACCCAAAATGATCACGATCGAGTATCTTTTTTGCTTTCTTTAAATCAAATTTATCCTCTGAAAATTCATTCCATGGTAGGTCGAGAAAAAGATCCAAATAATTTCTTTGGACAGAATACTCTGCCACCTGAGGATTCATACGCTGCAATTTAGCCAACTCTTTGTCAAATTGTGCCCCAACGGCTTTATCCCATTTTTTTTCTTTGGAACGCAACCGCATTTCTTCAACCTCTTGCTCAAAAGAAACCACTCCCAACTCCTCTTGGATGGTTTTCATCTGTTGATTGAGGTAATATTCTCTTTGCTGCTGATCCAAGTCTGTCCTCACCTTGGATTGAATGTCGTTCTTTAATTCTAATTTTTGATATTCAACGTTCATCAATTTTAAACATTCAATGGCACTCTCCTGTAGATCGTAGATGGACAAGACCCTTTGTTTCTCTCTAACGGGAAGATTCATGTTGGAAGAAACAAAATTGATCAAAAAAGCATGGCTTTGAATGTTCTTAATAGCAAAAGAGGCTTCCGAAGGGATATTCGGATTTTCGTGAATGATTTTCAAGGCCATATCCTTTATGGAGTCAATAATGGCTTTGAACTCTGAATTGTCTTTTGGTGGAAAAGTTTCTTCAACGGGCTTGATGGAAGCCTTTAAATAGGGCTCTTCTTTGGTAATACTTTGGATCTCAAATCTTCTTTTACCTTGGATGATAACTGTTGTGTTGCCATCGGGCATTTTAAGAACCCGAAGTATTTGCGCCACCGTTCCTAGTGAATATAAATCAGAGGGTGAGGGATTTTCGATATTCTGATCCTTTTGAGCCACCACTCCAATAATTTTGTCTGATTTGTTGGCATCCTTGATCAATTGAATGGATTTGTCTCTACCCGCAGTGATGGGGATAACCACCCCAGGAAAAAGTACCGTATTTCTGAGTGGAAGGATGGCTACCTCTTTGGGTAATTTCTCATTTCTTAGTGCTTCCTCGTCCTCAGTAGTAAGTAAAGGAATAAGTTCCGCCTCGGCTTCAATATCTTGAAGTGTCAGATTGTCAAATGATGTAAAACTAGATTTGGCCATATGTGATTTTTCTGTCAAGTTGTCATATCGTGTAGTCTTTAAGCCTTATTTTAAGCGCAAAAACACACTAAATGATCTTTTACAATAAGTCTGTCCAATTGTTATGCCAATACCATAATTTGGATTTATTTTCCTGAACGATTGTTGGGAATACGAGATAAAAGTAAAGCACCGGAAATAAAAAGAACGATAAAGAATAATATCGCGTTACGCATACTTCCTGTGATCTGATCAATGGTTCCAAACATGGCCATCCCGATAATGATCCCCACCTTCTCTGTAACGTCATAAAAACTGAAAAAAGAAGTTGTGTCTTTGGTTTCAGGGATTAATTTAGAATAGGTAGACCTCGATAATGCTTGAATCCCTCCCATCACCATACCTACTCCTGTTGCTGCAACATAGAATTCCATTGGGGTTCTGATAAAAAAAGCGAAAATACACAACACGGCCCATATAAAATTGACGACCACCAGAGTAGATATATTGCCAAACCTTTTCGAAGCTGCTGCAGTGGCATATGCCCCAAAAATAGCAACGATTTGAATCAACATGATGCTAACGATCAAGCCAATTGTTTTTTGTTGACTGCTCGTCCACATGATTTCTTCTTCCCCAAAATAGGTAGCGATCAAGATAACAGTTTGTAAGGCAGTGCTGTATACAAAAAAAGCAGGGAGGAATTTTTTGAGCGTGGGAAGTTGATCCAATTGATTCCATACTTTTTTAAGTTCTAAAAAACCATTCCAAAAAACATCTTTGGTGACATTACCCTCGCTGTTTCCTTTGGGTAAATGGTAGAATGCATATTGGCTGAATAAAGCCCACCAAACACCAACCGTTATAAAAGAATATTTCATCGCCTTAAGGGATGATTCTATGGGTGTACCTGTAATTCCGTACCAATCGGGTTGTAAAACCATAGATAGATTGAAGATCAATAATAAAATACTGCCTACATAGCCCATAGAGAAACCTCTGGCACTGGCAAAATCTTGCTGTTCGGGGTGGGCGATATCCGGCAAATAGGAATTGTAAAAAACCAAACTGGCCCAAAACCCAATCAATGCGAAAAAATAAAACATCATGCCCATGTAGATACTATCCAATTCAAAGAAATAAAGCCCTATACAGGAAATGGATCCAGTATAGACAAAAATTTTCATGAACCGTTTTTTGTTTCCGATGTAGTCGGCTATTCCCGAAAGTAAAGGGGAATTGAAGGCCACAACCACAAAGGCCATGGCTGTTACAAAACTGATCAAAGCTGTGTTTTTAAAGTCGTAACCCAAAAACTCGATCGTACCGATGTCTTGAGATATCGTACTGTAGTAAATAGGAAAAACGGTAGAACTGATGACCAGTGGATATACGGAATTGGCCCAATCATAGGAAGCCCAAGCATTTATTAATTTGGAATTTCCTTTTTCCAATCTGTTTTTTCTTTTCATTGCTTCCATTAAGAAATTGGCACAATTTATGAATTCATTTGTTTTGAGTTTGGGTAATGTGTTTATTTTTTAAATATCGATTACCTTTAGCTTATAATTTAACCTCTAAATAATGTAGATGAAAAACAAGTTTCTATTTTTAATCACACTTGTTCTGATAAGCTGTAATGGGGTATCCCAACAAAAGAAATCTAAAGAGGACAAAAGCTATTCTGTAGAGAAAACCGATCAAGAATGGAAAGAGGAACTTCCAAAAATGTCTTATCTGGTGCTCAGAAAAGCAGCCACTGAATATCCCTTTACAGGTAAATACAACAATCATAAAGCAGAGGGGACATATACATGTGCGGGTTGTAATACTCCGCTGTATGAATCGGAAAACAAATATGATTCTAAGTGCGGATGGCCTTCATTTGATCGTGCAGTAGAATCCAATATTGAATATGACGTAGATTATAAGTTGGGATATGCCAGAACAGAACTCAAGTGCAATAAATGTGGTGGGCACTTGGGACATGTTTTCAACGACGGCCCGAAAGAAACTACAGGAAAAAGACATTGTATCAACTCTGCTGCACTAAACTTTATACCCAATGAGTAAAAAAAATAAATACCCTGTCGAAAAATCAGAAAAAGCTTGGAAAGAAGAGCTCAGCCCCGAAGAATATTACATTCTCCGGGAGAAAGGCACGGAGTCCCCTTTTACAGGCAAATTCAATGATCACTACGAGAAAGGAACCTATCTGTGCAAAGGTTGTGGATCTCCACTCTATGAAAGCGATAGTAAATTTGACAGCCATTGTGGTTGGCCCAGTTATGACCAATCCATTGAAGGGTCTTTAGAATTGATCCCGGACCACTCAGGCGGAATGCTCAGAACAGAAATTGTATGTGCCAATTGTGGGGGACATCAAGGTCATGTTTTTAATGATGGCCCCACCAAAACGGGTCTGCGCTATTGTGTGAATTCTGCCAGCATTAATTTTATTAAAAAGGCTGAGTAAACAATAGGCAAAAAATAACGTACAGTTTCTTAAATTTGTGCTGAATTTAAACTTCAATCCACATGAATGAATATGACTTAATTGTAATTGGAAGTGGTCCCGGGGGCTATGTAACCGCCATCAGAGCTTCGCAATTGGGACTTAAAACTGCTGTAGTAGAAAAAGAAAGTCTGGGAGGGGTTTGTCTCAATTGGGGATGTATCCCCACCAAAGCTTTATTAAAATCGGCACAAGTATTCAATTATCTTAAGCATGCCGATGATTACGGATTGAAAGTTAAAGAATATGACAAAGATTTTGATGCTGTAGTCAACAGAAGCAGAAATGTAGCTGCTGGCATGAGTAAGGGCGTACAGTTTTTGATGAAAAAAAATAAAATTGATGTGATCGAAGGCCATGGAAAAGTAATGGCTGGAAAAAAAGTCAGTGTCACTCTAGGAAAAAAAACAGAGGAGTATAAGGCCAAGCACATTATCATTGCCACTGGAGCTCGATCCAGAGCACTGCCCAGTCTTCCACAAGACGGAAAAAAGGTAATTGGATACCGTGAGGCCATGACCTTGCCCAAACAACCCAAAAAACTCATCGTCGTGGGCTCAGGTGCAATAGGAATAGAATTTGCCTATTTCTATAATGCCATGGGTACCGAAGTGACCATTGTAGAGTATGTGGATCGTATCGTTCCTGTAGAAGATGAGGAAGTTTCCAAACAATTGGAAAAAAGCTTTAAAAAGAGTGGGATCAAAATAATGACGAGCGCCGAAGTGACCGCAGTAGACACCTCAGGCAAAGGCGTAAAAGCTACTGTCAAGACATCCAAAGGGGAAGAAGTACTCGATGCTGATGTGGTTCTCTCTGCTGTAGGAATTAAGTCGAACATTGAAAACCTGGGACTCGAAGATTTGGGTATTGCAGTAGATAAGGATAAAATATTAGTTAATGATTTTTACCAAACCAATCTTCCCGGATATTATGCCATCGGAGATATAACATCCGGACAAGCACTGGCCCATGTCGCCTCTGCTGAAGGCATTCTGTGTGTTGAAAAGATTGCAGGGCATCAGGTGGAGCCACTCGACTATGGAAACATACCTGGATGTACTTATTGCTTCCCAGAAGTAGCTTCCGTGGGGTTGACCGAAGCCCAAGCAAAAGAAAAAGGCTACGATATCAAAGTGGGGAAATTCCCTTTCTCAGCTTCAGGAAAAGCACAAGCAGCTGGAAATTCAGAGGGATTTGTCAAGGTAATATTTGATGCCAAATATGGGGAGTGGCTGGGATGTCATATGATTGGAGTTGGAGTAACAGATATGATAGCAGAAGCCGTTTTAGGTAGAAAACTTGAAACTACAGGACACGAAGTACTGAAAGCGGTTCACCCTCACCCAACCATGAGTGAGGCTGTAATGGAAGCCGTAGCCGATGCCTACGATGAGGTCATTCACCTCTAGGACTTAAGAAAAGATTCTACACCCAATCGGTAACTGTCCAATCCAAAGCCAATGATAATCCCTTTGGCTGCGGGTGTGATGTATGATTTATGCCTGAAGTCCTCTCTGGAAAAGGTATTGGATATGTGAATTTCTACAACGGGAGTATCGATTGCTTTGATTGCGTCCCCAATTCCTACAGAGGTATGGGTGTAAGCCGCAGCATTCAACAAAATTCCATCGCATGAAAAACCCTCTTTCTGGATTCGATCTATCAGTTCGCCTTCTACGTTGGATTGAAAATAGTCGAACTCTACCTGAGGAAAGTAGGATTTTAGCTCTTGATAGAACTGTTCAAAAGTTTGGTTACCATATACGCCGGGTTCCCGAGTACCCAGAAGGTTAAGGTTAGGACCGTTGATTATGACTATTTTCATTTTTTAGTTTTGTCAAAATTAACCATAATTTGTTTAAAGTTATATTTAAGCGAATGATGAAAAAAATTATCTGTTTATTTATAAATAATTGATTAATTTTGACGTATCTCAAATTTTATCATTATGTCAAAATATTTACGATTCTCTGAAAACGAAGAACCTACTTCAACCATCATTGAAGACACTCCTATTTTCATCCCTAATGAAAGTTATATAGAGGGTTATCTCAAATCAAGTAAGTCCATAAAGCTGGAATGTTGTTTTACAGGAACAATTTTTACTTCAAATGAATTATTGATTGAAAAGTCTGCTAGCATGAGAGGGGATGCTATTTGTAACGATCTGGTCTTAAAGGGAAAAATGGACGGTAATATATTTTGTAGTGGACATGTTGAATTTTCTGAAGGATCAATATTCAACGGAAAAATATACACCTCTACTTTTAAAAATTTAACCCAAGAAA
Organism: Flavobacteriaceae bacterium; assembly: GCA_041254175.1. Classification (GTDB taxonomy): domain Bacteria; phylum Bacteroidota; class Bacteroidia; order Flavobacteriales; family Flavobacteriaceae; genus UBA8316. The sequence continues at coordinate 24,399 of JBESZM010000019.1, forward strand.
ATTCAGATTTTGTGGTTCAAATTCCCAACCATAAAATTCTTTCTGAAGTTAAAAATAGCATTAGTGAACTGAACACTGACATTGGCCTAACTTCGGATGTGATTTTATCAAAAGTCAGAGGTCTGTTCTATGATAATGTTTTCTCAGCACGGAAAAACCCTCATGATGAAATCATCAATCCCTTTACCGAGCAGCTCAATAAGGGAGGAAAGAAAATAACAAAAAAACGCCCCGTTCTGACTGCCATTCAAGAAGTCGAGTCACCACAAAATAAATCTGGAGAAGGTTCGAAAACTACAGAAGTAATCAATAAATCAAGTTAGGATTTATAAAAATACTTAACTTTACGAGGTTTTGAATTGGAAAAATCTCATTGATGATTACGAATTCTACCTGCGGATTGAGCGTGGTCTAGCAGAAAACACAGTTCAAAATTACAGCTCAGATATTTTTGCTCTGGCCCAATTCATATCCTCCAACAATATTGACGAGCTACCCAAAGATTGTTCCAAGGAGACGCTACAGCAATTCATCTATCAACAATCAAAGTCTGTCAGCTCCAACAGTCAAGCCAGAAGGATTTCCGCCATAAAGAGTTTCTTTAATTTCCTGATTTTTGAAAAGTTAAGAACAAACTCTCCAGCCGATTTGATCGAAGGTCCCAAGTTGGGAAGAAAGCTTCCGGTTACACTCAATTTGATGGAAATTGAAAAAATTCTTCTTGCCATTGAGTTACATCTTCCCAATGGTCACAGAAACAGAGCCATCATAGAAACACTCTATGGAAGTGGTTTAAGGGTCAGCGAACTGGTGAATTTGACTTTATCTAATGTCTTTTTTAAAGAAGACATCATTAGAGTAACCGGAAAGGGAGACAAACAAAGGTTGGTTCCTTTGGGCAGTTATTCTAAAAAGTTTATTCAAATCTACGTAGAGGAAATCAGGGGCTTAAAAAAAATTAAAAAAGTAGACAATGATATTCTGTTCCTCAATAGAAATGGCAGAAAAATAACGCGGGCCATGGTTTTTACCATCGTTAAGGACGCTGCAATAAAAGCAGGAATAGAAAAAAAAATAAGTCCACATACCTTTCGGCACTCTTTTGCAACCCATCTGCTGGAAAATGGTGCAGACCTTAGGACCATACAAGTATTAATGGGTCATGAGAGTATAACCACTACAGAAATTTACACCCACCTGGACAATAAGCACTTGAAGAAAGTCATGGAGAAATTTCATCCAAGAAATCAATAAGTGGCCTATACACCCTTGACAACCAGCCTAAAACCCTCTCCGTGAATGTTTAGAATTTCAACCCCACTGTCTTTTTTTAAATATTTTCGCAACTTGGCAATATAAACATCCATACTCCTGGAAGTAAAGTAATTGTCATCCCTCCAAATTTTGTTCAGTGCAATTTCTCTGGGAAGTAGATCATTAACATGCAATACCAAGAGTCTTAGCAATTGATTTTCTTTTGGGGAGAGTTTGACGGGATCCTCTTCACCGAAAGAGAGAAAACGAAGTTTTGAATTGAATTTAAATTTTCCAATATCGAATTCATAAACATCAGATTCAGGTACGTTAAGAAGGTTTTTACGGTTTAAAATGGCCTTTATTTTGGCAAGAAGCACCTCAGAATCAAAGGGTTTGGTCAGATAATCGTCGGCTCCAATTTTAAACCCTCGCAAAACATCTTCCTTTAGTGTTTTTGCTGAAAGGAAAAACAGGGGGATTATTTCATTTTTTTCCCTTATCTCCTTGCCCAAGGTAAAACCATCTTTGAAAGGCATCATTACATCCAGGATACAGAGGTCAAAGTTTTCCTTTTGAAACTTTTCCATTCCCTCAATTCCATTTTTGGCTAAAACGACAAAATAATCATTGAGAATCAAATAGTCTTTGAGAATATTTCCAAAATTGAAATCATCTTCTACTATTAAAATTTTCTTTTGTTCGACATTCATAGGTATAAGTTTTTAAAATGATATTAGAGCAGTGGTACTGAAATCACAAAAGTTGTTCCCTCACCAATTTTACTGATTAATTTGATGTTCCCACCGTGGAGTTCAACTATTTTTTTTACATACGAAAGTCCCAAGCCGTGCCCTTTAACATTATGAATATTCCCACTTTGTTCACGGAAAAACTTCTCAAATATATGTTTTTGGGTATTGACATCCATTCCAATCCCTTGATCTTTGATTTTTAAATAAATCATCTTACCCTCACCATAAGTGCTGATGCTAATCTTAGGAGTTCCATCAGAATACTTTATCGCATTGTCCAACAAATTGACAATAAGATTGGTGAAATGGTTCAAATTTCCCCTAAATCGGGTTTGCTTAGCATCGAGTTGAATTTCGATACTCCCTTTTTGATTTTTTACGATTAAATCGACGCGTCGGAGCGCATCCTCAACCGCATCGTGAATATCTATCTCTGATAATTCGATTGGAGATGAACTTTTTTCGAGTCTCGAAATCATCAAAACGTTTTCAACTTGGGAGAGCATGCGTTGATTTTCCTCTCTGATCATTTTGACATAGCTCAACAATTTGGTCTTAGTATCTTGTGTTTTAGGGTTTGAAATTGCATCAAGAGCCAGATTGATGGTGGCTATAGGGGTTTTAAACTCATGAGACATATTGTTGATAAAATCTGATTTCATCTCCGAAACCTTTTTCTGTCGAATGATTTGATAGATTGCTGTAGTGGAGACGATGAGGATGAATAGGGTGAGAAAAATTGATAAGCCTGCCACACTCAAAATAGAAGAAAAAACAAATTGATCCCTGTCTGGAAAAGTAACGACCAATTTGTAAGGGGTTTGACCATTGTCTTGAGTAAAAATGGGGGTTTCATATTTAGAACCTTTTTGATTTTCGATATATTCATTGGATTTTACCTTAGTAGCAAGGCCATTGTTGTAAATACCAAATTCATATAAGGTTAAAATATTTCTGGCTTTGAATTCTCTGTCCAAAAGGAGCTTCAATTCATCGGTTCTGATTCGCTTATGGACGGGTATAGTCGATGAATAATCCAGATATGCGGAACGAAAAATTTCCTGATCGAAAACACTCATTCTTTCAACCGATTTCAATTTGGTAATGGATGTGGCGACCCTGTTCTCACGATTAAAAATTTTATCCTTACTCAATATGGTTGTCGTTTTGACTTGTTTAAAATCTTTTACTTTATCATTTCCTAATTCAGGATTAATATCTGAAAGGCTGATATTATAGTCCTCTTGGAGTATACCAAAGGCGTAAAAGGAAGTCAAATTTGAAGTAATGTCGTCTTCATTATCTACAAATAAAAATACATCGGTAAAATTCGACTCGTCAGGGGTACCAATTGAATCAATTAATTGCTGGTAGGCATCAATATAATCTGAAATTTCTATGTCTTGAACTTTTGTAGATACGGATTGAAGGGACTGACTCACCGCCAAGGAGAATTCTTCTTCCTTGTTTTCAAATGCAGTATTTATCCAATAGGCCTGAACCACGATTACAACCACCAGGGATACAATCATAAAAGTTACCAATAAAATGAAAAAATGTTTTTTCAAATGCTGCAATTGTTAATCTAATGTAAATTTCATTAAAATAGATCAGTCTAATGCCTAATGTATTGTTAATAAACACAATTATTCAAGGACCAATAGCTTTTTATGAATTTCGTCTATCTTTTTTAACGTTTTATCCCAATCAATATTGTTAATCACATAATCGGCCAATGGAATCTTTTTTTCATCACTCCATTGATGGTTCATTCTAGACTTTATATCCTCTACATTGGTTTTTTCTCTTTTCATCACCCTTTCCACCCTCAGTTTTTCGGGTGCTGTCACCAAAATGATGGCGTCGCAATCCTTTGCTCCATCGGTCTCAAAAAGGATGGCAGCCTCTTTGATCACGTAAGAGGTATCGTATTGATTAACGAATGACTGAAAATCCTTCTTAACCCTAGGATGGACAATAGCATTCAAACTTTCAAGCTTACTTTTGTCAGCAAAAACCAAATCGGCCAGTTTTCTTCGATTCAATTGATCGCCCTCATAAATGTCATCTCCGAACAAAGCTTTGATTTGACTTTTCAGCTCTGCATCCTCCTGCATCAGTTTTTTGGCCCTGCTGTCGGATTCATAACAGGGTATACCATATGAGGAAAAAACCGACGATATCAACGATTTTCCACTTCCAATACCCCCGGTAAGGCCAATAATTTTCATTTTCGAATTAAATAGTCTACTTTTTTAAGTTTCCACCTCAGCTTACGTACATCATTGGGTTTCATTTCCAAAAATACATCCAAAGAGTTTTTATCAGTCATTTGGGCTTGATCATAATCACAGCTGAACTTGAAATCACTTGCTGAGATGCCATCTGCTTTGTCAATCAAAACCAAAAAGGTAACTTTTAAAGATTGAGGAAACAGTTTAATGGCCAATGAATCCGGTAGATTTTTGATGTTAATAAACGCCTCTATGGATTTTTCAGTAAAGCGATTTACTTTGGTTTTTATTAATACTTTTTCGGTTTCATATTGAATTTGATCTATGGGCATTAGCTTGACCATTTCTTCTATATCATCATCAACAGTATCATCTGTCAAGGGCTCAATCGATAATCCGTTTAAAGCATTTACTTTTTTGGAAGGACCATAAACCCAAACGCTGTCGGGTTGGATGACCCACTCCCCTGACCGGTCATAGCCGGGTTTATAATTAATTTTATCCGGAGGCATTACGGGAATTTTCAGTCGTTTTAATTTTCCATAGGAAAAATTCAAATGAGGAGGAGAAACACGATTTAGTCTCACATTTTGATACAACTGTTGTTGGAGGCCAAATTTTTGACCCATGAGATCAATTTTGGCGACACTTAGGTTGTAGTCGGCGTTTTCAATCGAAACATTGATGTCGCTTTTGAAAAATTGATAAATCAAAAGCTCAAAACCACTGGCTGTGATATCGACCTTTAACTTTGCTTCAAAATTCTGGTTCAAAACAATCAAAGGGGGAATGTCTACAAAATTGACATTAAATTCAACTGAGGAGCTATAGGTATTTGAGAGTTTGGTAATGATCCAAAACAAGAAAGATAATGCAACAAAAAACGAAAAGAAACGTAATCTCTTTTTATCTGGAAATCTTAATCTGAAGTACTCAAAATTCCGCTGCATTTTTTTTATTCATAATCTAGTCGGAAAAATTATTGGCCTTTTTCTAGGGCATCTATAATTTCTTGACTGACCCCAACGTTTGAAAATCCACCGTCGTGAAAAAGATTCTGAAGGGTTACTTTTTTGGTGTAATCAGAAAACATCATAACGGAGTATTGGGCACAATCTTCAGCAGAAGCATTTCCCAGGGGGGCAGTCTGATCGGCATAGTGAAGGAAACCATCCAGTCCCTTTACTCCTTTTCCTGCTGTAGTCAATGTGGGTGATTGTGAGATGGTATTGACCCTCACTTTTTTGTCTTTACCAAAAAAGTAACCAAAACTCCTCGCTATAGACTCCAAATAAGCTTTATTATCGGCCATATCGTTGTAATTGGGAAAAGTTCTTTGAGCAGCAATATAGGAAAGGGCTAAAATACTACCCCAGGGGTTCATGGCATCTTTTTGATAAAGGGTCTGCAATAGTTTGTGAAAAGAAACAGAAGATACGTCCCAGCCTTTGGTCATCCAATCATGGTTTAAGTCGGTATAGTGTCGACCTTTTCTCACATTTACAGACATCCCAATGGAATGTAAAACAAAGTCTAACTTCCCGCCTAAATGCGATACGGATTGATCGACGAGATTTTCCAAATCTTCCATTTTTGTGGCATCTGCAGGGATAATAATGCTCCCTGTTTTCTCAGCCAAATCGTTGATGGCCCCCATCCTCATGGCAACCGGTGCATTGGTCAACACAAATTCACCACCGGCCTCTTTGACAGCCTCTGCAGTTTTCCATGCAATGGATTGATTGTCTAGTGCACCAAATATGATTCCTTTTTTACCTTCTAAAATTTTATGAGACATGAATTATGCTGTTAAATTGGGTTAAAGATACAGTTAATTGAGTAATTGTTTGGCATGATCCAGCGCAGTTCGCGTCAATTCTTCCCCTGATAGCATTTGGGCCAATTCTTTTATTCTTTCCTCTTGATTTAACTCTTTGAGTTTGGTCATCGTAGTGTTTCCCCTTACCTCTTTGTAAACCAAAAAGTGTTGTTTTCCTTTGGCGGCCACTTGTGGCAGATGTGTGATGGTAAATACCTGCATATTTTCTGACATATAGGCCATGATGTTGGCAATCTCATTTGAGACTGCTCCTGAGACCCCTGTGTCAATTTCATCAAAAACAATGCTGGGTAATTGTTTGAATTGGGATAAGATTGCTTTGATCGAAAGCATAATCCTTGACATCTCACCCCCTGAAGCCACTTTTTTGATGGGTTTGAAATCAGAACCTAAATTGGCAGAAAACAAGAAATCAATTTGTTCTTTACCATTGCTTAAAAAATGATCAACGGATGTCAGATCAATCCTAAATCTGGCATTTTGCATTCCCATTTTTGAAATGATTTGCTGCATTTGATCACAGAGCTTAGGGGAAGCCTCCTTTCGGTTTTGGTGTAATTGTTTGGACAAACCTTCTAATAATCCTTCCAATTCAACCAGCCGACCTTTTAGGGCATTGATCTTTTGTTCAAGGTCTTGGGTCTGCTCAAGCTTTTTTTCAAGCTGATCCCTCACTTGAATCAAATCCTGGATATTATCAACCTGATGTTTTTGGAACAGATTTTGGATTTTGTCCCACCGGTTCGAAAGTTTCTCCAATAGAGCGGGATTACTTTCTAATGTTTCCTGTTTGCTGATTAAATCATCCAGTATGTCTTTCAGTTCAATAGAAAGACTATTGATTCGCTCTTGAAAAACACTCAGGTTTTTGGATTTAGATGTAGCGTCGTTGAGCAAAGCATTCAAACTGGAAAATTGGGTAAGTAATCCTATTTGTTCTTCCTCAATCAAGTGAATGCCTTGAGAAAGATATTGCTGAAGTGCCTCAACGTTGGACAACTGATCAATCTCCTCCTCCAAAGGGATCAGCATATCGGGTGTTAATTCCTCACTGGCCAGTTCGTCAAACAAAAACTGATTGTAATCTTGAATTTTGGCAGCCTCCTCGTTGAGTTTCTTTATGTGGTCATACTCCTTTTGGATATTTTGATATTCACTAAGTTTGTTTTTGTATTCTTTGAGCGTATCTTGATTTCCTGCTATCGCATCCAAAACCAAAAACTGATACTCATTTTTGAACAAAGACTGATTTTCCAATTGAGAATGAACATCGATTAACACCTCACTCAATCGACTGAGAATATTGAGATTTACAGGGGTGTCGTTGATGAATGCCCTTGACTTTCCACTGGGAATGATCTCTCTTCTCAACAAAGTTTCTGCCTCATAGTCGAGTCCCGAAGCTTCGAAAAAGCCCTGAAGATTGTACTTATCAATCAAAAAACTGGCCTCAATGACACACTTTTTTTGATTGTCTTTAAGTACGCTCATGTCTGCTCTTTTGCCCAAGACCAAACCAAGTCCACCCATAAGAATGGATTTTCCAGCTCCTGTTTCTCCCGTAATACAGGTCATACCTGTATCGAAGGATATATCTAAATGCTCAATAAGAGCATAATTCGAAATCTTTAGACTGGTGATCAATATTAATTATTAAAGCAGTTAGTCTTCAAAGATACTTGAGAAAAAAAATAATTTCAAAAAATGAAACTATTTAATTTGTTTCCACTGAGGTTGATAAAAAGGAGCTATTTTTTTTAGCATTTTCGAAGTTCTATCAAAATCCACTTCAGGACCATCAGAAAAAAGATTGACAATTTCATCTGCCTTAGCGTCAAAAAACATTTGTAAGAGCATCGCGTTGGGTCGACGATCGTATAGGTTCTCCAGCGGGAGCAAAGCACTAATGATATTGTTTTTGGCTTCCAATGGGTTTTTGGTCATCAAATCCAATCCCTTTCGGTGATAGGTATAAAGTGCCTCTCTGTACTCCCTAAAGGTATTGGAACGCATTGTATCACTCAACCAAAAACGATTGCGGTTACTGTCATTCTGTTTCCATCCAAGAGCTCCGCCTTGTTGAGACAAGTTGACAATCCGCTGGGCTTGCTCAAAGTAAGCGTCTCCCCCTTTAAGTTGGAGGCTATCAGCATTAATCCCCATGATGATATAAACATAAAAACTGATCAAAGAAACCAAGTTGGATTCATAGGAAGCAGGACTGAAGAATAAAGGTTGAAATTCTTGATAAGTAAAGCTAATGTCCTTATCTAAAAAATTCAGAAGAGGACTGTCGTAATTGGAATCAAAAACGGTTCTTTGAGATTGGATTTGGAGGGTCCCTTCAAATTTAGATGCATTGTAACTCGACAAATTGAGTACAAAACTACAAGTGATTTTTTCTTGAGGAAAAAAATCTTGACTCGACCAAGATTGCGAATTGATGAATTCATTGAGTGATCGCTCCAAGGTCTCAAAAATTTGCTGGTTGGTCTGATTGACAAGATCGGCATTTACAACAAATTGAGCATTCAGTTGTTGACCATAGACTTTGATCAATGAAAAGCTCAATAATAAAAGGGATAGGATTTTATGCATTCTGGGACAGTATTTGGGAAAAGATATCTTTAGCAACTAAAATCTTAGACTTTAGCTCAAAGGGAGTAATGGTTTCATTTTTATCAATATAGGTCACTTTATTAGAGTCCACAGAAAAGCCCGCACCGGGGTCATTGAGAGAATTCAATACAATAGCATCCAGATTCTTGGACTTAATTTTTTGGATAGCATGGCTTGTTTCATCCTCTGTCTCTAAAGCAAATCCTACCAAAAATTGTTTTTGTTTTAGTTTGCCCATCTCAGACAAAACATCCCGGGTTTTTTCCAACTCAATGGATTGTATTGCGGCTTCTTTTTTAATCTTCTGATTGCCTACATATCGGGGTTTAAAATCCGCTACTGCAGCAGCGGCAATGGCAATGTCTGCCTGAGTGAAATGCTCCAATGCAAGCTGATGCATCTCTTCGGCGGTTGATATGTTGTGGCGGTCAATGTCTGGAGAGGCTTCAAGTGCACAAGGGCCTGAAATGAGTGTCACATGAGCCCCCAGTTGGCGGGCCTCCTCTGCAAGAGCAAATCCCATTTTGCCGCTGGAATGGTTGCCGATAAAACGAACAGGATCAATAGGCTCGTAGGTAGGTCCAGCGGTAATCAATACTTTTTTACCATAAAGCGGTAGTACTGATTTTAAATCTTCAGTGATATGATCAATAATTTCCTCCGGTTCCAACATTCTGCCCTTGCCGTGTAAACCACTGGCCAAGAATCCTTCACCCACGGGCAAGACCTTTTTCCCAATTCGATTTAATTCCTCAATGTTGTGCTGATTTGCCGGATGTGCATACATGTCTAAATCCATGGCAGGAGCAATATAAACCGGACAGGTACAAGACAAATAAGTGGCAATAAGTAAGTTATTGCATTTGGCGTGAACCATTGCAGAGAGGGTATTGGATGTTGCAGGAGCAATCAGAAACAAATCTGCCCACTTACCCAATTCCACATGATCGTTCCACACGGGATTGTCATGCAATTGCTCCGTAAAAGTGGAGTATACCGGATGATTGGAAAGGGTAGAGAGGGTTAATGGAGTAACAAAATCCTTTGCTGCGGGCGTCATGACAATTTTGACCTCTGCACCTTGGGACTTTAACAATCTAACAATAAGTGGTGTTTTGTAAGCGGCTATACCACCGGAAATGCCCAGGAGGATTTTTTTTCCGCTCAGAACGCTCATGATTTATGCGTTGTTGTCTTCCGTGTTTCTGTGGTAAATTTTCTCATTCAACCACTCCTCAATAGCAATTGCATGTGGCTTAGGCAAACGCTCGTAGAATTTCGAAACCTCAATTTGCTCTTTGTTTTCGAAAATTTCTTCCAGGCTGTCGTTGTGAGTAGCAAACTCATCCAGCTTTTCGTGCAACTCCTTTCTAATGTCCAAATTGATTTGATTGGACCGCTTGGCAATGATGGACAAAGCCTCATAAATATTTTCTGTGGGAGACTCTATGTTATCTCTATTGTATGTAGAAGTGGAGGCAGGGGCATTGGAATTTCTGTATTTTGTCATGACTTATTCTGAATTTAGTTGGCAAAGGTATTAATTTCTTTTTCTACAGTCTTCATTTTTTTGGTAAGGTCTTCCTCAAACAGTGTTTCTGGATAATATCGAACAATATTGTTGTGGAGTTGTTTTAGATCAAGCAACCGTTGAAATTTTTTGGATTGAATGCTGTTGATGGCAATTTCGTAAGATGCCAAAAACTTGTAATACAGGGCTTCTTCCCTGAATTTAGAACCGACAAAGTCCGCCACAAAATTATCCAAAGATTTAATTGCGGCCCTGAAGTCATAGGTGGTGTAATATTGTTTGGCAACTTCAAATTCTTTCTTTTCAATTTTAATCTGTAATTCACTAATGAGCTGATTGCATTCATCTGTGAACTTTGATCTGGGATAATTATTCATAAAAATCTGAAGTTTTTCAATGGCCGTATTGGTCTCCTCCTGATCCAAACTGTAGGTGGGAGACATCATGTAATGGGATTTTGCGGCAAAGAAACTAGCTTCTTCCAGCTTTTGAGATTTGGGAAATGATTTGATAAAACTTTCAAATTGATAGGAAGCCAAATAATAGTTTTTGGTTTGAAAATAAGAGTCTGCAAAAAAGTATACCAATCTTTCTGCCTGAGGCTTTCCACGGTAGAGGGGCACCAATTGCTCCAAAAGGCGATTGGCCCTTCTGTATTCACCGTTGTTGTAATATTCTTCAGCCGCTTTATACTTTAGGTTATTGTCATCGTTATTGAGTATTTTTTGATACTCGTTACATGATGTAAGAAAAAAAGAAATCAGCGTTACAATAAAGAATGGATTATACTTTCTAGACATGGCGCGAAATTAATAAATTATTTACAGTTTTGATCAATTATTCAAAACGATAAAGCACTGAAATTCAATTAGGATTGAGGGGTTTGAATGGGTATACCCTTTTTTAACTCCTCTTTCAGTTGAAGGGTCAACTCTTTGGACGCAGGAACCAGAGGAAGTCTTAAATTATTTTCACACAGACCTAAAGTCTCCATCAAAACTTTTATTCCTGTGGGATTTCCCTCAAAATATATCATTCTTATTAAGTCCAATAATTGATATTGGATTGAATAGGCTTCGTCAACATTTCCTTTAAGCCCCTCTTGAATGATTTTTGAATATTGTTCTGGCATGGCATTACCAATTACTGAAATCACCCCTTTGGCACCTGCCAAGATCATGGGCAGGGACATCTCATCATCACCAGATAAAATGGAGAAATCGGGAGGGCATAGTTTCATCAAGGTTTGGGCTTGTTGAAAGTCTCCGGAAGCTTCTTTTAGCGCAACAATATTGTCGAAATCTTCAGCCAAGCGTAAAACCGTCTCAGGGGCTATATTTACGCCGGTTCTGGAGGGAACATTATAAAGGATTATAGGAAGACTGGAATGATTTGCTATGGTTTTAAAATGCTGATAAAGTCCTTCTTGATTGGGTTTGTTATAATAGGGCGATACTGAAAGAAGTGCAGTAAAAGACGACAAATTAAACCAATCAAACATGCCTAAAAGCTCTTGAGTATGGTTACCACCCAAGCCCAGCACTAAGGGCAATCGTCCGGCGTTAACTTCAATGATTTTGTCTACCAGTGCAATCTTTTCTGCTTTGGTAAGTGTGGCCGTTTCTGCAGTGGTGCCCAATACCACCAAGTAATCAACCCCTCCGGCAATCAGGTGATTTACGATTACCGGAATGGCATCAAAATCAATACTACCATCTCCATTAAATGGGGTAATCATTGCAACGCCATGTCCCTGAATTTCTCTCATTTTTTATTCGTGAAAAATATTTCTAAGTATTTAATGCACTCACTGATAAAAACGTCAATGTTTTGAGCATCAACTTCGATAATTAAATCATTTAATGCATGATCAACACTCCTAAAACCAACACTCAATTTTTTATTAGACTTTGCACTTAAATATTTTAGGTTAATGTCATCTTGATCATAAAAATTTATCAAAACATCAGAATTCTCACTGCAAAAGTCAACTAATACTCCATTTAACACTCCCCAGCCTGAAATGTTTTTGGGAGTACAACTGCTAGCGTAATTGGCTTCACTGATTTGATTTGGGGATTGGAAAAAAGTCAATACCCTCACATTTTTTCTTGGAATATCAAAATGGCTTCCTATCCTCTTAAAATGCTCTTTGTCAATTCCAAGTCTGTGGTCAAGAATGACAGATATGATATTTAATTTTTTTGAACTTTCTTTTTTGTGAACCACAGAATTCTGTTTGATCGTCTTCCTGTAGATACGACTTAAAATCGCCCGTCTTAACCAATTAATCATTACCAAAATTAAATATTAACCCAATTCAAGAATTAAAAATTTTTTTATATCAATTTATAGTGTAAAATGTTATAAATCAAACAAACCACTAAATCAAACCTTAATCATGTTAAAGAAAGTAGATTCATCAATGATTGGGATTCCTAATTTTTCAGCTTTATTTTTTTTACTGGGCCCCATCCCCTCTCCCGCGACCAAATAATTTGTTTTGGCAGAAATGGAACCCACTACGGTTCCTCCCATGGATTCAATTATTTCCTTTAAATTCTCTCTGGAAATGGTTTGAAACACCCCCGAAATGACAAATTTTTGATCCTCCAACACATTGTTTACTGTCCCCTGTTGTTCATCGGATTCAAAGGCTACACCTTGCTGTCTCAATCGTTCAATGAGCAAAATATTTCTTTCGTCTTTGAAAAAATCCAACAAACTATCAGCGATTCGATCCCCAATCTCGTCTACTTCAATCAATTCTTCACGACTGGCCTCTCTGATTAGGTCAATTGAAGAAAAAGCCTTCACCAACTTTTTGGCAACCGTTTCCCCCACATATCTGATTCCCAAACCAAAAAGGACTTTCGCAAAGGGTTTATTCTTAGAGGCCTCAATGCCTTGTAGCAAATTATCTACCGATTTGTCGGCCATCCGTTCCAAGGGCAGTAACTCATTCCTGTTCAAATGGTACAAATCGGCAATATTGGAGATCAAATGATTCTCATAAAGCAAAGTCACTGTTTCGTTGCCCAAGCCATCAATATCCATAGCCTTTCGTGAGATGAAATGCTGAATTTTACCCACAATTTGTGTGGGACACCCGTATTGATTCTTACAATAATGTTGGGCTTCCCCCTCTTCTTTCACCAACTCGGATTGACACTCAGGACATTGGGTGATAAAAATTATTTCTGCGGATTGAGGCGGACGATTTTCTTGATCGACACCTACAATCTTAGGGATGATTTCTCCTCCTTTTTCGACATAAACGAAGTCTCCAATTCTGAGAGCCAACTTTTCAATTTGATCAGCATTGTGCAGTGAGGCTCTTTTGACGGTAGTTCCGGACAAGAGTACCGGACTCAAATTGGCCACAGGTGTAATGGCACCGGTTCGACCAACTTGATAACTCACAGACTCCAGTTGAGTCAAAGCCTGCTCTGCCTGAAACTTGTAAGCGATGGCCCAACGTGGAGATTTGGCAGTATAGCCCAAGCGATGCTGTTGGTCAAAACTATTGATCTTGATGACCACACCATCTATTTCGTAGGACAAGTCCAACCTATTTTGATCCCAGTGATCCAAATAACGAAAGACCTCTTCTACAGTAGCGGCCAAAATTGCTGTCTCCGGAACTTTAAAACCCCAAGACCGGGCTTTTTCCAATCCCACTATTTGCGAATCGACACCCAAATCCTCTCCTGCCAATGCAAACAAAAAACACTCCAAAGGTCGTTCTGCAACCAATTTGCTGTCCTGAAGCTTGAGCGATCCCGAAGCAGTATTCCTTGGGTTCATAAAAGGCTCTTCACCCAACTTTATGCGCTGTTCGTTCATGGCTTTAAAACCTTCGAAAGGCAAAACAATTTCACCCCTGATTTCAAAAAAATCGGGATAATCCCCTTTCAATTCCAAAGGAATGGTTGGAATCGTCCTTAGGTTCAGTGAAACATCATCACCCTGGGCACCATCGCCTCGTGTTACTCCTCTTAAGAATTTCCCCTCTTCATAGGTGAGACTAATGGAAGCACCATCGTATTTCAACTCACAGGTAAATTCAAATTTTTCGTCCCCCAATGCCTTCTCCACGCGTCCTACCCATTGCAAGAGTTCCTCTTTCGAATAAGTGTTGGAAAGGGAGTACATCGGATAACGGTGGGCTTGTGTTTTAAAATTTTTGGTCACCCCTCCTCCGATACGCTGTGTAGGAGAATTGGGATCAAAGAATTCCGGATATTGACGCTCCAAATCCTGAAGAGCTTTGAGCATTTGGTCAAATTCAAAATCAGTGATCTTGGGAGCATCCAATATATAATACAAGTAATTGTGCTCATGCAAGGCCTCCCTTAGTTGCTTGATTTTTTCCTTGATCTCCATTTATGATTTAACCGCTTTAAGCATTCTATTTTTTCCAAAAATATCATTTCTCACTTCAATATCCTTAAAAGTTTCACTTTTAATAAAAGTCAATAAGTTTTCTTTAAATTTTGGATTGATCTCAAGGTATAGGCATCCATTGCTCTTGAGACTGGACTGCGCCAGAGCAATAATTTTTCTATAAAAATAGAGCGGGTCTTGCTCGGGTGTAAACAGGGCCAAATGGGGTTCGTAATCCAACACATTGGGCAACATCTCTCTCTTTTCCTCAGCTTCAATATAAGGTGGGTTCGAAATAATAACATCTAAAGCTTTGTTCCAAACCACCAAGGCTGTCATATCCTGGTGAATAAAATCTATTTCAATATGGTGCCGGATGGCATTTTTTTTTGCAATTTCAAGAGCAGTCTCCGAAACGTCCAAGGCTTCAATATTAAATTTACTTTGCTCTTTTGCCAAACTAATTGCAATACATCCACTACCGGTTCCCAATTCCAATACATTAATATAATTTTGCACATCATTAAAATCGTTCAACACCCATTTTACCAATTCCTCGGTCTCGGGACGGGGAATCAGTACCTGTTCATTTACAAAAAATTGCCTGCCATAGAAATAAGACTCATTAATAATGTACTGTATCGGTTTGAATTTTTTTAATTCATCCAAGGCAAAGAATAATTTTTGCAGTTCTTTTTTGTTGAGTTGATATTGGGGATTTAAAACAGAAAATGTTGGTGACCATTGAAAATAAAAATCCGTTAATCGACGATAGAAAGCAGTGATTTCGGATTTTGGATAATGATCCGTCAAAGAAGAAATAAAATGATTTTTGAATTCATTCAAAAGCATGGGTAAAATTAACACAAACATTTTTGACTAAATTTGACCTTTTAAATTTATTTACACCAAAAAATGAATGATACAGCTTTTATGGAACGCTGTCTTTTGCTGGCCAAAAAGGGTTTGGGAAACACCTACCCCAATCCTCTGGTGGGTTGTGTCATTGTTCATCAGGGGAAAGTCATCGCTGAGGGCTGGCATAAAAAGGCGGGTAGCAACCACGCCGAAAGGGAGGCCATTTTGAATGTAAAAGATCCGTCCCTACTGCCCAAAAGTACATTATTTGTCAATTTAGAGCCCTGCGATCATTATGGCAAAACCCCTCCCTGTACGGATCTGATCTTGGAAATGAAAATTCCACGGGTGATCATTGGATGTCTGGATCAAAACAAAAGAGTCTTAGGCAAAGGGTTAAAGAAACTTAAAGCAGCCGGATGTGAGGTCGAAATTGGAGTCCTTGAATCTAAGTGTCAAAAACTCAACCGTCGATTTTTCAGCTTCCACCAAAAAAAACGTCCATATGTCATATTAAAATGGGCCGAAAGTCTTGACGGTTTTATTGCCCCAAAAGAAACCCAAAAGAAATACTGGTTGACAGATCCCCTATCAAAACAACGCGTCCACCATTGGAGAAGTCAGGAACAATCCATTATGATCGGGGTGCAAACAGCACTAAATGACAATCCAAAATTGGATACACGCCTGTGGAATGGAGAAAATCCAGTGTCCGTTGTGATTGATCCCAACCAAAAATTATCCAATATCAAAGGGGATTTTAATTTACTCAAGAAGAAATTTCTTACCATTAAGAATCAAAATAAGGAAGAAAATAAAGATCAGCTTTCAATTAAAGCCCAAGAAGTTTTGGATCAACTGTTCAAAAATGGTTTACAATCCGTAATCATTGAAGGAGGAACCAAAACCCTTCAACATTTTATTGATGCTGAACTTTGGGATGAAGCAAGAATTTTTGTCACCAAAGACAAATTAAAAGCAGGATTGAAAGGACCTGTAATCAAAAGAGATGCTGTTCACAGCTCCTCAAAAATCAAAGAGGACACACTCATCACCCTTTACAAAGATCCAATGATCTCCAATAAAGCCTGAGGACACCTCACGGGTCTGTTGATTTCAGTGTTTAAAAAAGCAAGTGTGGTAGAACCATTCGCTATTTCCTTATCCAAGGCATTCATGATGATGTAATCAATTTTAATGGTTGCCCTCGGAATATCATCTATGGTTAATCTTATCCTGAGTGGGTCATCAAAGAAGGCAGGAGATTTAAAGTTAATTTGAGCAGACACAACCGGCATGACGATACCTTGTCGCTCAAGGGCTGCGTAGGAAAAACCGATTTTGTTGAGCCATTCAATTCTGGCCATTTCAAAATAATTGAGATAATTGCTGTGGTGTGCAAATCCCATTTGATCCGTTTCTGTATATCTTACTCTAAAAACTTCTGAAATATAGGTTGTCAAATGAGGTAGATTTAATTAAAAAATGTAAGGTTTCATCGTTCTATAATTTCAAAAAAAAAAATTAAAAAATCAACCCAAAAAAAAGTTTTTTTTTAGATTTTTATTTCAATATTTGTATCGTTGTGATCCGATCACATTCCCAATTGAGTTCGATCAAAAAAAAACCATATTTAAAAATTTGAATGGAGGCATCTGCTGAAAAAATTTGGAATAATTGTTTGATTTTTATCAAAGACAATATCCAGCAACAAGCCTTCAAAACCTGGTTTGAGCCCATCATCCCGCTGAAGATCACCGAAAACTCACTCAGCATTCAAGTTCCCAGTAAGTTTTTTTATGAGTGGCTTGAGGAACATTATGTTAAAATTTTAAAAGTAGCATTGACTCGCGAGCTGGGAGACGAAGCTCGTTTGATCTACATCATCAAAATGGAAAATACTTTTGGGAACAAAATACCATTCACAGAAAGTATTCCCAGCAGTAACCAATCCGGTGTCAACGCTCAACAAGTTGACGCTCCCCTTCAGGCCTACACCAGTGAGCTGAAAAATCCTTTTGTAATCCCCGGGATCCGAAACCTTCAAATAGAATCTCAACTCAACCCCAATTACAACTTTGAAAATTTCTTAGAAGGTGATTCCAATAGACTGGCCCGATCTGCAGGATTGGCAGTTTCCAACAAACCCGGAGGAACCTCTTTCAACCCCTTGATGATTTTTGGTGGTGTTGGTCTTGGTAAAACACACCTTGCCCATGCCATAGGAGTTGAAATCAAAAATAAATACCCTGACAAAACAGTTCTCTATATCTCTGCCGAAAAATTTACTCAACAGTACATAGAGTCCGTCAAGAAAAACACCCGCAATGATTTTATCCACTTCTATCAGGTGATTGATATACTCATCATTGACGATGTTCAGTTTTTCTCCGGTAAATCCGGAACGCAAGATGTGTTCTTCCATATCTTCAACCATTTACACCAAAATGGAAAACAGGTCATCATCACCTCCGATAAAGCACCTGTCGACATGCAAGACATCGAACAGCGTTTACTTTCTCGATTCAAGTGGGGGCTTTCTGCCGAACTGCAAATCCCCGATTTGGAAACCAGGATTTCAATTCTTAAGAACAAATTATTCAGAGACGGTGTAACCATCGGTGATCATATTATAGAGTATGTTGCCAAAAACATCAAGACCAATGTAAGGGAGTTGGAAGGTGCCATCATTTCTTTAATTGCACAATCCTCTTTCAACAGAGTCGATATTGACTTAGATCTAGCAAAAGAGATTATCAATAAATTTGTCAAAAATACCAAACGCGAGGTATCCATCGACTACATCCAAAAAGTGGTTTCGGAATACTTTCAAATGGATGTTGCCACCCTCCAGTCCAAAACCAGAAAAAGGCACATTGTTCAAGCCCGACAACTGGCCATGTATTTTGCCAAAAAATTCACCAAGGCTTCACTTGCCAGCATTGGTACACAAATTGGCAAAAGAGATCACGCCACTGTTCTACACGCCTGTAAAACAGTTGACAATCTCAGCTTTACAGACAAACAATTCAGAAAGTACGTTGAGGATCTCAACCAAAAACTTTCTCTCTAACCCTCCAAGTGAAAACATCAATTTTAATGGTATGCTTGGGAAACATTTGTCGTTCTCCCCTGGCAGAAGGTATTCTAAAAAATAAATTACCCCAAGATCGTTTTAGGGTAGACTCCGCAGGAACTGCAGGATATCACATCGGTCATTCACCCGACCTGAGAAGTATTGAAGTAGCAGCACATAATGGTATTGATATCCGCCATCAAAAGGCCAGAAAATTCACCCCAGATGATTTCGATCGCTTTGACAAAATCTTTGTCATGGATCGCAGCAACCTTGCCAATATCAGAAAAATGGCCCTTACCTCAGATCATCAAAAGAAGGTCGCTTTGCTATTAGAAAATGATGAAGTTCCCGATCCTTATTATGGAAATGAAGATGGCTTTAAAAAGGTTTTTGAGCTGATCGACCAAGCCTGTGATCAATTGAGCAACGAACTTCAAAAACCACAGTCATGACCCCCACCTTGTATCTCATTCCCAGTCCATTGGGTGAAACGTTTCTGCCCGAAACTTTTCCCAACGAAATTAAATCCATCATTGAAAAACTAGATTACTTCATTGTAGAAAATGAAAAAGAGGCACGAAGGTTCATCAAAAAAATCGCCCCCGAAAAAAAACAATCCGCCCTAAAACTTTTCCCACTCAACAAACACACCTCGGCAGGGGCAATAGAAACCTATTTGAATCCCTGTTTAGAAGGCAATGATATGGGATTGATTTCAGATGCAGGTTGTCCGGGCATTGCTGACCCTGGGGCAATAATTGTTCAAAAGGCCTATCCAATGAATATCAGAGTAAAACCCTTGGTCGGTCCTTCCTCCATCCTTTTGGCCATGATGAGTTCCGGACTCAACGGTCAAAACTTTGCCTTTAACGGCTATCTACCCATCGATAAAAACGAACGTAAAAAAGCCATAAAAACCCTAGAAAACAGATCACAAAAGTTAGATCAAAGTCAAATCTTTATGGAAACCCCCTACCGAAATGAAAAACTTTTGGAAGATTTAAAGCGGGTTCTGGATAGGGAAACAAACCTTTGTATTGCCTACGATCTTACCCAACCCAGTGAGTTCATCAAAACAATGGACATGGGCCTATGGAAGAAAACAAACATCAGTTTTCACAAAAGACCGGCCATTTTTATCATTCACAAACAAGGTTAACGGTAAACCCGATTTCGATCAAGCCAATTGGTGTAGATTTTTTTATTCCTGTTGTGTTCCCTGCCGTTTTTGGCAAATAAATGATATCCTGGATTGTTAGGATTGGCCACAAAATACAAATAGCGATGTTGCTCTGCATTCAAAACCGCCTTGATGGATGAGATATCAGGCATGGTAATGGGCCCCGGTGGCAAACCTTTGTATCGGTAGGTATTGTATGGGGATTTGATCTTTAAATCTTTATAAAGCACCCTTTTGATCACTGTATCAAAATTTTGAAGTTGGAGTTTCATGGCATAAATGACCGTGGGGTCGGCCTGTAACATCATTTTTCTTTTCAATCGATTGAGATAAACCCCCGCTACGCGCGGACGCTCATCTGCCTTTTGGGTTTCCTTCTGGACGATGGCCGCCAGGCTCATCACCTCCAAGGGGGTCAAACCCAACTCAGCCGCTTTGTTTTCTCTGTTATCCGTCCAAAAATTTTGGTACGATCTCCACATTTTGTCTCTGAAATTTTCGGCAGTGGTATTCCAGAAAAAATCGTAACTGTCAGGCAAATACATTCCCAATGCATTTTCTCTGGAAAATCCTTTTGCGGCCAAAAACTCAGTATCCAACAAAACTTTAAGTAAAGAAACACTGTCGGGTGCAATTTGTTGGGCGACCCTTCCCGCCAAATTTTCTATGCGCTCCTGATTGTTGAAGGTTACCCGAACCGTTAGACTTTTTCCCCGAAGCGCATTGATGATTTCGTTGTTGTTACTTCCCTTTAGAAGGACAAATTTCCCTGATCTGACCCGTGCAGTATACCCCTTTTTTTGTGCCGCAATACTAAAATTTGAAATGGATTTTAAAAGCGGTGTCATAGCAGATATTACCTTGCTAAAGTCATCTCCATCATTGATGTACACATATACTTTTGGCTCTTCGAAGATCGTGTTGTCCCAAAAAAAGGTTTTACCGAACAGGTAAACAAAATAAAGACCAAAAGTCAGTCCCATTAGAACGATGATG
This sequence comes from Flavobacteriaceae bacterium, assembly GCA_041254175.1. Classification (GTDB taxonomy): domain Bacteria; phylum Bacteroidota; class Bacteroidia; order Flavobacteriales; family Flavobacteriaceae; genus UBA8316. The sequence goes on from JBESZM010000019.1 coordinate 45,131, forward strand.
CTCAGTATTTTTTTTCGATACTTCATTCGATCAGTTTTTGATAGATGCTCTCGTCGTGATACTGTCCTTCATAAAAATTCCAATCCTTCTTTTTTCCGACAAAACAATAGCCTTGACGTTCAAAAAGTTGAATGCTGATTTTATTTTCTACGGCAATGTGGGCATAGAGCTGATGCAACTGCAAATGCTTTCGTGCATAATCACCGATCAATTCCAATGCTGCTCCACCATATCCCTTGCTCTGGTCTTGTTTTCGCACTACCAATCCCACCCCTGCCCTGTGGTGCAAGGGTTCGAAGTCAAACAAATCGATAAAGCCCACAGCAGTGTCCTCTTGAGTACTGATGGTAAACTTGATTTGACGGATTTCGAAAATATCTTTATGGGCATTGGCAATATAGTTTTGGAGCAAATCTCTGGAATAGGGCTTCGAGCGATTGGAATATTTCCACAACTCGACATCGTTCTCCAAGTCAAACAGGAGGTCAATATCCCCGGGTTCTATGGCCCTTAGGCTTACGATTTCATTTCGAAGTTGAATCATTCAGTATTCAAGTTACCAGAAAAAACAAAGACTGCAGGGCCGGTCAATTGAATGTTTTTGTATTGTCCCGAATCGGGAGTAAATGAGACTTGCAAGCGCCCGCCCAAAGCATTTATGTTTACTATATTTAAAGGTGTTAGTTCTGAAAAATGAACCGCAATGGCTGCAGCAACGGCTCCGGTTCCACAAGCCAAGGTTTCGTCCTCTACTCCTCTTTCGTAGGTTCTGATGTTGAATTCGTTTTCATTTACTTTTTCAACAAAATTGGCATTAGATCCGGCCTCGAAATAGGGAGCGCCATATCGAATGGCCGCCCCTTGAACTTTTACATCCACGGCCGATACCTCATCAACAAATTCAATGTGGTGAGGGGAACCTGTATCCATAAATATGGCCATATCCCTTTTTTCAATTTTCAGTACATCTCCCATCTCAATACAAATCAGATCATCAGGGGTAATTGATCCTTTGTGAATTCCATCGGAAGTCTCAAACGTTCCTTGATTGCTGACGATTTTATGTTTTTTGGCATAGGCAAACACACACCTGCTGCCATTACCACACAGGCTGCTGGGATGACCATTGGCATTGAAATACAGCATTTTAAAATCTGAACGTGAGGAATCTCTCAGTAAGATCAATCCATCAGCACCGATTCCAAAATGACGATCACAGAGTTTTTGGATCAGACTGTGGTCCTGGTCCGGAAAACTATCTTCACGATCATCGAGAATGATAAAATCGTTGCCGGCGCCTTGGTATTTTTCAAATCGAAAATTCATGCTTCAAATTTAGGGAAAATTTAACCGCCATTGAATCTGTTAAATAGTCGTTAAATGAAAGATCAGTAAAGAATAGAATTTATAATTTTGTTTTAAAGAATAAAAAATGAATATGAAATCTACATTAAAAACGCTAATGGTTGCTGCCGTAAGTGCTTTGGTCACTTTAGCCGCTCATGATTATTTCTCTCAGGAGAAAATTGAAATTGTAGAAAATGAAAAGCCTAGCTTAATTCCCACCACCTACAGTTTCAACACCAACAGCATGGCTGCCGAAATGACCGATTTTACGCGAGCAGCAGAGAAAACGGTAAATGCTGTGGTTCACGTAAAAAATACCAGCATTCAAAAAGGTAACGTTTCCGGTTGGTTGAGAAATTTTTATGGAGACAATTATGACGAAAAGAGAATCGGCACGGGATCGGGTGTGATCGTTTCCCCCGATGGATTGATCATTACCAATTATCATGTGATAGAGGATGCTACAGAAATCGAGGTCACTTCCAACAAAAATAAAACCTACACGGCAGAAGTTATTGGATCTGACCCCAGTACTGATTTGGCCGTCCTAAAAATAAAAACCAATGAGTCATTGCCCTTTATTCCTTTTGGAGACTCGGAGGTGGCTCGTATAGGAGAATGGGTATTGGCTGTAGGAAATCCCTTCAACCTCAATTCTACGGTAACGGCCGGGATCATCAGTGCCAAGTCCAGAGACCTCAATGACAGGGACAGCAAAAATCAATCCTTTATACAGACCGATGCGGCTGTGAACATGGGAAACAGCGGAGGTGCACTGGTCAACACAGACGGTGAATTGATCGGAATCAATACAGCCATATCTTCCATCACCGGAGGTTTTGTTGGATACTCTTTTGCCGTACCCAGTAATATTGTCAGAAAAGTATTTGAAGATTTGATCGAATACGGAAATGTACAAAAAGGCCTACTGGGCGTTTCCGGTAGTGCACTCAATGCCGAATTGGCTGAAAAATTTGATGTAAAAGAAACACAAGGGTTTTTGATTGGCGAAGTGATCGAAGGCATGGGCGCTTCCGAAGCCGGTTTGCAAAGCGGAGACATCATCAAAAAGGTTGACGATGTCAAAATCAATACCTTTTCTGATCTGACAGGTTATCTCTCTACCAAAAGACCCGGGGAAAAAGTTGAGGTAAGTTACAGCAGAGACAACACCAAAAACAAAATCACCGTAACCCTTAAAAAAACCAATACCACCGAATTTTTAGGGATGTATCTCACCAACATCAATTCAGAACAAAAGGAATACTTCGATTTAGATCATGGGGTGATCATAAAGGAATTGATGAATCGCCGTCTCTATCGCTACGGGATTGATGATGGCTTTATTCTACTAGAGATCAACAACAAAAAAATCAAAGATGTAGCCGATGTTGATGCCGTTGATTTTAATAACCTTTCCAGTATCTTATTCTTAAAGCCCAATGGAGAAAAAGAAAGGATCATTTTTGAATAACATATCAGCCTAACCCTCCTCTAAGAGCTGTCCAAAAGACAGCTCTTTTTTATTCCCAATAATTGGTTAAATAAATGAGTACCTATACATTTTGACATACTTTTGCTTTTTATTGGTTAGAAATAGGTACGGATTTACGTAGTATAATGAAGTTGATGGGACTGTGGAATTCAAAAACTACTGGGATGTATACTCATCATATGTCAAAGATCTCTAGCAAAGAACAAAAAACAAAGCCTTAAAAAGTCCCTAAAAGTTTTGGTAGCTTTTTTATTTATAAAATCTTTGCATTCCATGCAGATAGACATCATTACCCTTTTTCCGGAATTGCTCAGCAGTCCATTTGAGGCCTCCATCCTAAAACGCGCCATTGAAGCCCAAAAGGTAGTGGTCAATTTCCATATGCTTAGGGATTACGCGGATAACAAACAAAAACAAGTAGACGATTACCCTTTTGGAGGTGGAGCAGGAATGGTCATGAAAATTGAACCGATTGACAATTGTATCAGCCAACTCAAAAAAGAAAGGGCCTATGACGAAATCATTTACCTTAGCCCCGATGGTGAACAACTCAGTCAAGGCATATCCAATACGCTTTCCACTAAAGAAAACATCATCATCCTGTGTGGACATTATAAAGGGGTAGATCAACGGGTGAGAGACCATTTGATCACCCGAGAAATTTCGATTGGTGATTTTGTCCTCTCGGGAGGGGAATTGGCAGCCGCGGTATTGTGTGACAGCATCATTCGACTGATTCCCGGTGTTTTGGGAGACGAGTCCTCTGCCCTCACCGACAGTTATCAAGACGGCCTATTGGCCCCACCCATCTATACCCGCCCGGCCAACTATAAAGGTTGGGAAGTTCCTAAAATACTTACCTCAGGAAACACCCCTGAGGTAGAAAAATGGAGAGAAAACCAAGCTCTGGAAAAAACAAAAAAAATAAGACCCGACTTGATCGACGATACCGATTGATTTTTTTATCGGTTAAACAACAGATGGAAGTTGTTTAAATCAAAAATAGTCTTAAATTTGCACCCGTTAATCAGATATCAACCTCCAGTTCGAGTTGATCAATAGCAATCCAATGGAAGCACTTGTTAATTTTGTTCAAAAAGAATTCATCCAGAAAAAAGACTTTCCAGAATTTTCTGCTGGGGACACCATCACCGTCTATTATGAAATTCGTGAAGGAGATAAAGTAAGGACCCAGTTCTTTAGAGGGGTGGTCATCCAAATCAAGGGTCAAGGTCTTTCCAAGTCATTTACCATTCGTAAAATGTCGGGAACGGTTGGGGTAGAAAGAATCTTTCCACTCAATTTGCCTACCATTAAAAAAATTGAAATCAACAAAAAAGGAAAAGTCAGACGCTCAAGGATTTATTACTTCAAACAATTGAGAGGTAAAAAAGCCCGAATCAAAGAGCAATAGAATAATCAAACCGCTTTAGAGCGGTTTTTTTGTATGACAAAATCACGAAACAGTAGTCATACTATGCTGATCCTTCATTATATTTGTCCAACCTTAATTGAAATTTAAATGTCAAAAATTGTTGTCGAACACCCGGTCGTAGAGATCGATGGTGACGAAATGACCAGAATCATTTGGAAATTTATCAAAGAACAATTAATCCTTCCCTACTTAGATGTCGAACTTCTTTACTATGACCTTGGTATGGAGTCAAGAGATGCTACAGAGGATCAGATTACGATCGATGCTGCAGAAGCCATCAAAAAACACAAAGTAGGAATCAAATGTGCCACCATTACACCCGATGAAGATCGTGTGGAAGAATTTGGACTTAAAAAAATGTACCGCTCTCCCAACGGAACCATCAGAAACATTGTGGGTGGAACCGTATTCAGAGAACCCATCATCATGAAAAATGTACCGCGTTACGTACAAGGTTGGACCAAACCTATTTGTATAGGAAGGCACGCTTTTGGTGATCAGTATAAAGCCACAGATGCCATCATTACCGGAAAGGGAAAACTCACCATGACCTTTACTCCAGAGGATGGTAGTGAAGCCACCACTTGGGAGGTTTATGACTTTCAAGAAAACGGGGTCGCCATGAGTATGTATAACATTGAATCCTCCATTTTTGGATTTGCGAGATCTTGTATGAACAGGGCTCTTGACAAAGGTTGGCCACTTTACCTATCGACCAAAAACACCATAATGAAAGCTTATGACGGGCGATTCAAAGATATTTTTCAAGAAGTTTTTGACAATGAATTCAAAGATAAATTTGAAGCCGAAGGCATCACCTATGAGCACCGTTTGATCGATGACATGGTGGCTGCTGCCATGAAATGGAACGGAGGCTTTGTTTGGGCCTGTAAAAATTATGATGGAGACGTACAGTCCGATACGGTCGCACAAGGTTTTGGCTCTTTGGGTCTGATGACCTCTACCCTGGTCACCCCCGACGGGGAAATCATGGAAGCCGAAGCGGCACACGGAACCGTTACGCGTCACTACCGACAACACCAAATGGGAAAAGAAACCTCAACCAACCCCATAGCTTCCATTTTTGCATGGACAAGAGGATTGGCACACAGAGGAAAACTGGACAACAACCAACCGCTGATCGACTTTTGTCAGACCCTAGAGGCCGTTTGTATCGAGACCATTGAAAGTGGAAAAATGACCAAGGATTTGGCCTTGCTCATTCACAAAGAAAATCTAAATGATTCTCATTACTTGACCACCCAAAAGTTTCTCGATGCCTTAAAAGATAACCTAGACGCCAAACTGGGATAAACGCCAAACTTGCTGGTAACTAAAGATTGATGGATTCGTTGTAAAAGTTTCTATAACGTATTGCGTATAATTTTAGCCTAGCCATTATTCGGGTAATCCCCATGTATCCGAAGATTTTTTTTAATGATCGAAACATGATTTTTTTAGTTTAATAATGTTTTGATAACACTAAGTTAACAATTAATTTACATTGGTAATCCACATTTTAAAACTTTAACATTTTAGTTTTGATCTATGAAGTTTGAAAAAATAACAGAAAAAGACTCCCACTACGATTCACTGGAAACAAAATCGACCCAAGAGCTTTTGTCAGGAATTCATCGAGAAGATAAAGTCGCAGTATCGGCTGTGGGCGATGTTCTAGACAAAATCGAATCCCTAATCAATCATTTGGTACCAAAAATGAAAGAAGGTGGACGCTTGTTCTACATGGGTGCAGGGACAAGCGGCAGGCTGGGCGTATTAGATGCTTCGGAGTGTCCGCCTACCTTTGGAACCAATCCGGAAATGGTATCGGGCATCATCGCCGGAGGAATAGATGCTCTCCATCAATCCATTGAAAATGCCGAAGACGACCCCATACAGGGATGGAAAGATTTACAGCAACACCAACCCGATCAAAACGATTTTGTCATTGGGATTGCCGCATCGGGAACCACACCCTATGTGGTGGGAGCGCTTCAAAAATGTCAGGAAAATGGCATTGTTACCGGTTGCATTACTTCCAACCCCAAAAGCCCCATTACACAATTTGCTGATTTTCCCATCGAAGTTATCGTAGGACCGGAATTTGTAACAGGAAGCTCTCGAATGAAAGCCGGAACCGCCCAAAAATTAATTCTCAATATGATCACCACTTCGAGCATGATCCAATTGGGAAGGGTCAAAGGCAACAAAATGATTGACATTCAAATGACCAACGTCAAGCTCGTGGATCGGGCTGCGAGAATTCTTATGGAAGAATTGGATATTGATAAAGAAACAGCTGCTGCACTGCTCCACAAGCACAAAAGCATCAGAGCAGCCATAAAAAATCACTCGTGAACAGTAAAAAATTAAAAAAAGGACTGCTCAAAATGGGAACCTTTATTGTGCTCTGTTTTGTTGCTCCGGTTTTGGTCTACCAAGCCTTTAAAAACCAAGGGCATCCTTTTTACTGGCCTGTGCTCGCACTGGGTATAGGTTTGTGTATCACTGCAATTATTTACGGTTTTTGGGCCATCAAAATTTTACTCAATGGTCTTCTGGGGGATAAAAAAACTAAGCCCTTTTAAAAATTGTATCACTCGGGGGAGTAAACTATATTTGCTGTGATTTACAATATATGATTCAAATAAAATTCCCGGACGCCTCGGTAAGAAGCTTTGAAACCGGAACTACCGTTCTCGAAATAGCCAAAAATATCAGTGAAGGATTGGCCCGTAATGTTCTGTCTGCAAAGTTTAATGAGCAAACCGTTGAGGCATCCACTCCTTTGTTTGAAGATGGACAGATCCAATTGTTTACTTGGAATGACGATCAAGGGAAAAACGCCTTTTGGCATTCTTCTGCACATGTATTGGCACAAGCCATTCTTGCCCTATACCCCAAAGCCAAACTCACCATCGGACCTGCCATCGAAAATGGATTTTATTACGATGTGGATTTCGGAGATCACTCCATCACCGAAAAAGAACTCAAAGACATTGAAAAAAAATTTCTGGATTTTGCCCGACAAAAGTTTGAATTCAAAATGAGATCTGCCTCCAAACAAGAGGCACTTGATTTTTATCATAAAGACGAAAATCCTTACAAAATTGAACTCATCGAAAATTTGGAAGACGGTACCATTACCTTTTGTGACCATGCCGATTTTACGGACTTGTGTCGTGGAGGTCACATCCCCCACACGGGTTTTATCAAGGCCGTAAAGCTTTTGAATGTTGCAGGGGCCTACTGGAGAGGGGATGAAAACAACAAACAACTGACCCGAGTCTATGGTATTTCTTTTCCCAAACAAAAAGAATTGACCGAATACCTTGAACTGCTGGAAGAAGCCAAAAAACACGACCACAGAAAACTGGGAAAAGAACTGGAGTTGTTCACTTTTTCACAAAAAGTTGGGCAGGGCTTACCCCTGTGGTTACCCAAAGGAGCTGCCCTGAGAGGACGGTTAGAGGATTTTCTAAAAGCCGCCCAAAAGAAAGCCGGATATGAACAAGTCATCTCCCCCCACATAGGGAACAAGGAACTTTACATGACCTCCGGGCACTACGAGAAATACGGGGAAGACAGTTTTCAACCTATTGAGACTCCTGCAGAAGGAGAAACCTTTTTACTCAAACCCATGAACTGTCCCCACCACTGCGAAATATACAACACCCGCCCCTGGAGTTATAAAGAATTACCCAAACGATATGCAGAGTTTGGAACCGTTTACCGTTATGAACAAAGTGGAGAGCTCCACGGGCTCACCAGAGTGAGAGGCTTTACACAAGACGATGCCCATATATTTTGTACCCCCGACCAGTTGGATCAAGAATTCAAAAATGTGATTGATCTGGTTTTATATGTTTTCGGATCTTTGGGCTTTGACAACTTTCAGGCACAGGTCTCCATACGAGACCCCAAAAAGCCGGAAAAATACATTGGAGATCCCAAAAATTGGGAGAAAGCCGAACAAGCAATTATTGACGCTGCTCAGCAAAAGAATTTGGATTTTGTAATCGAAGAAGGAGAAGCAGCCTTTTATGGTCCCAAACTCGATTTTATGGTCAAAGATGCTCTGGGAAGAAAATGGCAATTGGGAACCATTCAGGTGGATTACAATCTCCCGGAAAGGTTTGAACTTACCTATAAAGGGAGTGATAACGAGCTACACCGACCCATCATGATCCACCGTGCGCCCTTCGGAAGTTTGGAACGCTTTGTTGCTATTTTGTTGGAGCATACCGGAGGCAATTTTCCACTTTGGCTCTCCCCTACACAAGTGAACTTATTGAGTGTGAGTGAAAAACATGAAAAATACGCTCAAAAAGTTTTAAATTTCCTTGAAAATAACGAAATTCGCGCCTCCTTAGACAACAGAAATGAAACCATCGGGAAAAAGATCCGAGAGGCTGAACTGAGTAAAGTTCCATTTATGTTGATACTGGGAGAAAAAGAAGCAGAGATGGAAAACGTCTCCGTAAGAAAACACCGAAAAGGTGATGTGGGTGAAATGAGCTTGGAAAGCTTCGTCAAACTCATAAATGAAGAGATATCGGAAAGTATCTCTAAATTTGAAAATTAATTTAAATTATTTGAGTCATAGCAATACGAAGGAGAAGATCGAATAAACCTGCGAGGATCATTAAAGAAAATCCTCATAAAATCAACGAAAAAATTACTGCCAACGAAATCAGACTCGTTGGAGACAACGTTGAGGTAGGAGTTTACAGACTTCCCAAAGCCATTGCCTTGGCCGAAGAACTGGAGTTAGACCTGGTAGAAATTTCACCAAAAGCATCCCCGCCGGTTTGCAAAATTTTGGATTACAAAAAATTTCTATACGAGCAAAAAAAGCGTGAAAAGGCACTCAAGTCCAAGGCTACCAAGGTGATCATCAAAGAAATACGATTCGGTCCACAAACCGATGAACACGATTATGAGTTTAAGAAAAAGCACGCTGAAAAATTTTTAAACGACGGTGCCAAACTCAAAGCTTTTGTGTTTTTTAAAGGTCGGTCCATCGTATTCAAGGAACAGGGTCAAATCTTGCTTTTGAGATTGGCACAAGACTTGGAAGAAATTGGAAAAGTAGAGCAAATGCCCCGTTTAGAAGGAAAGAGAATGACCATGTTCATTTCACCCAAAAAGAAATAAGAAATAAATATTCGACGAAATGCCTAAAATGAAAACAAAATCCAGTGCCAAAAAACGGTTCAAACTGACTGGCACCGGGAAAATAAAAAGAAAACACGCTTTTAAAAGTCATATCCTGACCAAAAAGTCAAAAAAGCGAAAACTGAAATTGACCCATTCTACATTGGTCCATGACAGTGACGCAAACAACATCAAAGAACAATTAAGATTGAAATAAGTCAATCCCGGTAAACTATGTATCACCCTGATATGTGGCCCAAAAGTGTTGAAAAACCGCCCATGTCAAAAAACTAAATTAAAATGCCAAGATCAGTAAACTCAGTGGCTTCCCGAGCCCGTCGAAAAAAAATCCTCAAACAAGCCAAAGGTTATTTTGGTAGAAGGAAAAATGTTTGGACCGTCGCCAAAAACGCAGTCGAAAAGGCCATGCTTTACGCCTACCGTGACCGAAGAACCAAAAAACGTAACTTCAGATCTTTGTGGATCGCAAGAATCAATGCCGGAGCTAGAGAACACGGTTTGTCCTACAGCCAATTTATGGGTAAAGTGAAGTCCAATAACATCGAACTAAACCGGAAAGTTCTAGCCGATTTGGCCATGAACAATCCCCAAGCTTTTAAAGCTGTCGTTGATAAAATCAAATAATACCTAAAACACCACAACCCATCTCAAAAGGATGGGTTTTTTGTATCATGACATTAACAGTTTACCACAATCCCCGATGCAGAAAGTCTCGTGAGGCCATTCAATACCTTGAAGACAAAGGAGTTTCCTTTGACATCATAAAATATCTGGAGCAGTCTTTTGATAAAAACACACTGGGTGAGGTATTAAAAAAGATCGACAAGAAACCTTCCGAGATTCTTAGAAAAAACGAAGTCCTTTGGAAACAAGAATACGCTCCCAAAAACCTCAGTGAAGAACAAATTTTACAGCTGTTGGTCGAACAACCCAAATTGATTGAAAGACCGATTGTCACTACCACCGATAAAGGGGTTTTGGCTCGGCCCATCGAAAATCTGATGGAATTTCTAAACAAGGGTTAAACCTTTTGAAATTAAGCGGGTCTTAAGAGTATTATTCATGCTATGAAAAAAGTTTTCTTACTTGCCCTGGTCTGTTTTTCTTATTCCCTTTTTGGTCAGCGTCCGGCCGGAAATATTCCCAAGCTTAAACTTACGGGAATGGTCATCGATCAAGAGACCCAACAAACCCTAGAATACGCTACCATCAGCCTAAAGAACCCCAAAAATCCTGATCGCCTGCAAGGAGGAATCACTGGTTTTGATGGAAAATTCAACGTGGATGTTTTTCCCGGTACTTACGACATCATTATAGAATATATCGGCTTTGAGAATTATACTAAAACCGGAGTGGTCATTAAGGGCAATCTGGATTTAGGAACTGTAGGTTTACTCATCGCCAGCACAGCACTGGAAGGGGTTGAAGTTATGGCCGAAAAAACCGAAGTAGAAATCAGACTCGACAAGCGCATCTACAACGTCGGAAAAGACCTTACAGTTCGCGGGGGAAGTGTGGCAGATGTACTGGACAATGTCCCTTCGGTAACCGTAGACATCGAAGGGAATGTGGCCTTGAGGGGAAATGACAATGTAAGGATACTGATCAACGGCAAACCCTCCGGCTTGGTAGGAATATCCGGACCCCAAGGATTGCAACAACTTCCGGCCGAATCCATCGAAAAAGTAGAGGTGGTCACCTCCCCCTCTGCCCGTTATGGCGCAGAAGGTACCGCTGGGATTTTGAACATCATCCTCAAAAAACAAGAACTGTTGGGATTCAACGGAAATTTTGTGGCCAATGCAGGACAAACCCATTCCAATGTCATTCCATCTAACTATGGTGGCTCCGCCAATATCAACCTTAGGAAAAATAAATTCAACATCTTTTCAACCAATTCCTACAGCAAAAGGCTGACCATTGGTCGGGTGTTCAATGAAAATGAATATTTTAATGGTGATCAACCCAGGACTTACCTTGAGGAATCCCGAAAGCCGGAGCGTGAAAATTTTAGTTTTTTTTCCAGCTTAGGGGTAGAGTATTACCTCAAAGAAAAAACCTCCCTGATCCTTAGTGGATTTATCCGCGACCGTTCGGGAGATGACTATTCAAAAAACATCCTGAAAAGATTCGATGCCAATAAAGAATTGATTTTTCAATCCGAATTGATCGAATTGGAAACCGACAAAGATGATGCCCGTCAGATCAGCCTTAATTTCGATTCCGAAATCGATGAGGAGGGACAAGAATTTACAGCAGTATTCCAATATGAAGAAAACAAAGAGGATGAAAAAGCAGACATTGACAGCAGTATAAGAGATAAAGATGAATTGGTCAATCAACTTGAGAGTGAAAAGAGAATACTGTTGCAAGCAGACTATGTATTACCATTAGACAAGAACACCCAGTTTGAATTTGGATACAGGGGAAACTTCTCCAATCAAGAAAACGACTATCAAGTTTTCCAAATCAAAAATGGTGCTTTTGAGAAAAATACGGGTTTGTCGAATGTACTGGTCTACAAAGAACACATTAATGCTCTATATTCTCAGTTTGGAAAAAAGCTTGATGCTTTTTCCTTCCTTCTCGGTCTGAGGATGGAAGATTCTAAAATCGTAGTCGATCAACGAACCATCAATGATTATAACGAAAAAAAATACACTAATTTCTTTCCCACTGTCAATTTATCCTATGAGTTTGGCGAAAGTGAAAGCGTAATTTTGGGCTACAGCAGGAGAATTTCCAGACCCAGAGGAAGGTTTTTAAATCCTTTTCCCTCCAGAGCCAGCGTGGCCAATTTTTTTCAAGGAAATGCAGACTTAGATCCGAGTTACTCTAATACGGTAGACATCGGCTACCTGAAAAGATGGGATAAGGTGACCTTTAACTCTTCCATTTATCATCAAAGGTCTACGGATGTGTTTACTTTTATTGCTGAGGACAGCGGACAAACAGTTGAGGTCAGTGAAAATAATGGAAGCGATGACCTCGTTAAAGTACCCATCATCATCAGAAATCCTATCAATTTGGCTGAAAACAACCGAACCGGATTTGAGTTTACACTCAGTTACAACCCCTCCAGAAAATCAAGGATTTTCGCCAACTTTAATCTTTTTAATTCCGAAACAATAGGCGTCCATGAAGGCGTAGATCTGAGCAGAACCAATCTGAGTTGGTTTTCGAGGGTCAACGGAAAGTTTACCATTTTTAAGGACATCGACTGGCAAATCCAGGTTTTTTACAGAGGGCCCAGAGAAAATGCACAATCCAAAAGCAAGGGGATGGTCTTTACCAGCATGGCACTCAATAAAGATATCTTTAAAAAGAAAGGAACCCTTTCCTTCAGGGTAAGTGACTTATTCAATTCGGCCATGTATCAATCTCATACTTTTACCCCTACCTTTCAGAATGATGTAGTTTTTAGAAGAAGTTTACCATCATTCAATCTTTCTATGACCTACAGGGTCAACCAAAAGGCAAACCAACAGAGGCGAAGATCATCCGGCAATCGCGGTAGTAATGATGAAGGTGGTTTTGGTTTTTAAAAAACCTAAGATTTATTCTTTTCTCTGCGATCTTTGAGATATTGCATCAAAGACCCAAAAAGCCAATAAGGAATGACAAAGGTCAAAAGGAAAATCATCAGCCAAAAGCCGAGGGTTAAAATGGAGAGGAAAGCAAGAAATCCTAAATATTGATCAAATTCAAACATGGTCTAAAATCTTGTTCAAATTTACCACTTTTTCTTTTTCGTTTTTAGTATCATGGAAAATTATTTCAACAGCCTCAAACAAAAGGCTTATTTTTGTAGAAACGAAATCAGCACACCATGGATCACCGCATAGAAAAAGATACCCTTGGAGAAGTTAAAGTCCCTGTAGATGCCTATTGGGGAGCCCAAACCGAACGCTCAAGATCTAATTTTAAGATTGGTCCAATGGCCTCCATGCCGATAGAAATTATTTACGGTTTTGCCTATTTAAAAAAAGCTGCGGCCTACACCAACTGCGATGCAGGGGTTTTGGATCAAAATAAAAGAGACCTCATCGCCAGCGTTTGTGACGAAATCCTCAAAGGAGAATTGGACGATCAATTTCCTTTGGTCATCTGGCAAACCGGTTCGGGTACCCAGAGCAATATGAATGTCAATGAGGTCATTGCCAATCGTGCCCATGTACTGGAGGGAAACAAATTGGGAGAAGGAAATAAAACCTTAGCCCCCAATGACGATGTTAACCAATCGCAGTCATCAAACGATACCTTTCCCACGGGCATGCACATTGCCGCTTACAAAAAAATTATTGAGACCACCCTTCCGGGACTGGAAAAACTAAAAAATGCCTTGTCAGAAAAATCTGAAAGCTTTCAATCGGTTGTCAAAATCGGACGTACCCACCTGATGGATGCCACTCCCCTCACCCTGGGCCAAGAATTTTCGGGTTATGTTTCCCAACTGGACCACGGCATCAAAGCCCTCAAAAACACCCTCGACCATCTGTCTGAACTGGCCCTCGGAGGAACCGCCGTTGGTACCGGGATCAACACCCCTGCCGGTTATGCCGAAAAAGTTGCGGCCTATATCGCAGAATTTACGGGCCTTCCCTTTGTCACTGCCGAAAACAAGTTTGAAGCCCTAGCAGCCCACGATGCTATAGTAGAAACCCACGGCGCACTCAAACAAATTGCGGTTTCACTCAATAAAATTGCCAATGACATTCGGCTTTTGGCCTCCGGTCCTCGCTCCGGAATCGGAGAGATCACCATCCCCGCCAACGAACCCGGTAGCTCCATCATGCCCGGAAAGGTCAACCCCACCCAGTGCGAGGCCATGACCATGGTCTGTGCCCAAGTGATGGGTAATGACGTAGCCATTGGCGTAGGAGGACTTCAGGGACATTATGAATTGAACGTTTTTAAACCCGTGATGGCCGCCAATATTCTGCAATCCGCCCAACTTATCGGGGATGCCTGTGTCAGTTTTACCGAAAATTGTGTAGTGGGCATAGCACCCAATCACCAACGCATCGAAGAACTGGTCAACAACTCTCTGATGTTGGTCACGGCACTCAATACCAAAATAGGCTATTATAAAGCCGCAGAAATTGCCAACAAAGCCCATACCGAAGGAACCACGCTTAAAGAAGCCGCCCTTTCATTGGGCTACCTTACTGCAGAGGAATTTGACCAATGGGTAAAGCCGGAGGACATGACCGGTGGTTGATTTGTAAAGTTTTTATTTTCTGCGAACTACAATTGGAATTGTTTTAATCCCTTCAGCAATTGACCGGATTTGATTTTTCTAAAAGAAAAAATCTTAAAACAATTATCAGGTGAAACACAACAAAATCTCAAAAAAAGTGTTTAGCTTAGTTTGACGGTATATATTTGCACAAAATCAATACAAAAAAATTGGGGCAAAAAACAGATCTCGCCTTAGAAAAAAACAAAGACCAGAACAAAATATTGGTCTCTGAACTCAATCAAAAAATAGCCCAAATCAAATTGGGTGGAGGCAAGTCAAAACTGGAAAAGATCAGGTCACAAGGTAAAATGACCGCCCGTGAGCGGGTCGATTATTTACTGGACGACGGATCAGAAAGTATAGAAATCGGGGCTTTGGCCGGATACGAAATGTATGAAGAAGAGGGCGGCTGTCCCGCTGCAGGAGTGGTTGTTGTCATGGGCTATGTCGCTCAAAAGCTGTGTATCATCGTCGCCAACGACGCCTCGGTAAAAGCAGGCGCATGGTTTCCCATCAGTGCAAAAAAGAATTTGAGGGCTCAGGAGATCGCTTTGGAAAACAGAATTCCCATCATCTACTTGGTAGACAGTGCCGGTGTATTCCTTCCCCGACAGGACGAAATTTTCCCTGACAAAGAACACTTTGGCAGAATTTTTAGAAACAATGCCCAAATGAGCAGTGAGGGTATTGTTCAAATAGCGGCAGTAATGGGCAGTTGTGTTGCCGGTGGGGCCTATTTACCCATCATGTCTGACGAAGCCATTATCGTAGATAAAACCGCCAGTATCTTTTTGGCAGGAAGCTATCTGGTAAAAGCCGCCATAGGAGAAGACGTTGATAATGAAACTTTGGGAGGAGCCACTACTCACTCAGAAATCAGTGGTATTACCGATTACAAAGCCAAAGACGATTCGGACGCACTGAATCGCATCAAAGCCTTGGTGCAAAAAAT